>DASUPK010000046.1:0-12581 GCA_036276255.1 Solirubrobacterales bacterium | reverse complement strand
GGGAGACCGGCGGCCTGCCGCCGTTGCCGCTCGAGCCCGAGCTCGAGCCGGAGCCCATCGAGCCAGCCGCCGAGGAGCCCGCCGCCGAGCCAGCCGCCGAGGAGCCCGCCGCCGAGCCAGCCGCCGAGGAGCCCGCCGCCGAGCCAGCCGCCGAGGAGCCCGCCGCCGACTCGGGGGCCCCGGCGCTCTACGACTTCGAGACCGACGAGGAGCCGCTCGCCTCTGAGCCTGCTCCGGCCGACGACGACGACTTCGAGGCGCTCGGACCCGCGGAGGAGGAGGCGCCCTATCTCGAAGAGGAGGAGCCCTACGCGGAGGAGCCCGTCTCGGGCACCGAGCCGCCTCCCGAGGAGCCGGGCACGGAGGTCAGGCCGGCCCTCGAGGACGAGGAGGTCTACGAGGGCGGGGGACTGGACCCCGAGGAGACCTACGAGGAGGAAGAGGAAGAGGGCGAGGAGGGGCTCTGGTTCGAGAAGGGCCCGCCCAAGGACTTCGACTTCGACGATTAGGGCGGCCGCCGCCGGCCCGGCGGATCATTGGTCCATGCCCCTAGGCGGCCCGCCAGTCGGCGAAGCCGTCTAGACGTACCCGCGGGTGCGTGACGCCTCGACCACTCTCTCGATACCCACCAGATAGGCGGCCTCGCGCAGCGAGATGCGCTCCTCCTTGGACCTCGCCGAGACGTCCCGATAGGCCCGCCGCATGATGCCGCCGAGCTTGTCGTTCACCTCGCGCTCCGACCAGCGGAAGTGCTGGAGGTTCTGCACCCACTCGAAATAGGAGCAGACGACGCCGCCGGCGTTGGCCATCACGTCCGGGATCACATGCACGCCCTTCTCGTGGAGGACCTGGTCGGCCGCGGGGGTGGTGGGCGAGTTGGCGCCCTCGATGATCATCTTGGTGTTGATCCGGTCGGCGTTGCCCTCGTGGATCATGCCACCGAGCGCCGCGGGAATGAGGACGTCGCACTCGATGGCGAGCAGATCGTCGGGGCTGATCACCTCGACGCCGGGGAATTCGGTGAGCTTTCCGCCTTCACGGATATGCGTGGCGAGATCGTCCGCGTCGATCCCCGCCTCGCTCTGGATGGCGCCCGTCGCGTCGGATGTGCCGATCATCCTGGCGCCGAGCTGCTGGAGGATGCGGGCGGCCCAGGAGCCGACGTTGCCGTAGCCCTGGACGACGAAGGTGCTGTCCGCGGGCGTCAGGCCGATCTGCGGAGCGGCCTCGCGGAACATGTAGATGCAGCCGCGGCCGGTCGCCTGCTCGCGGCCGTAGGAGCCCTCCAGCGCGATCGGCTTGCCGGTGCAGATCGCCGGCGTGTGGCCGTGGAGCTTGCCGTACTCGTCCATCATCCAGGCCATCACCTGGGCGTTGGTCCCGACGTCTGGGGCCGGGATGTCCCGCGTGGGGCCGAGGATCTTCTGGATCTTGTCCATGAACGAGCGCGTGATTGCCTGCAGCTCCGAGCGGTCGAGCGTGTCGGCCGGCACGTTGACCCCGCCCTTCGCGCCGCCAAAGGGGATGTTGGCGACCGCCGTCTTCCAGGTCATCAGCGAGGCGAGGGCGCGAACCTCGTCCACGTCGACCTCCGGGTGGTAGCGGATGCCGCCCTTGTACGGCCCGCGCGCCCCGTTGTGCTGGATCCGGTAGCCGGAGAAGGTGTGGACCTTGCCGTCGGAGAGCTTCACTGGGATCTGAACGGTGACCTCGCGGTACGGGGTCCAGAAGACGGTGCGGATGTCGTCAGGGAGCTCGAGCCGTTCGGCCGCGCGGTCGAAGTAGAAACGGACGATGTCGAGATTCGAGACCTCGGCGTGCTGCGCGGGCGACCTTGCCGCCGCTTCCCCCGAATCAGGTTCCTTGGCCCTCGTTGCCATTCACGCTTCCTGGGGCGCTTTCGCGCCAGCCACGCCAGTCTCTCACAGCGGCTTTCACAGGGTTGCGAGTGCCCGCCCTACAATCGGGCACCCACGGGGCCATAGCTCAGTTGGGAGAGCGCTTCGCTTGCACCGAAGAGGGCGCCGGTTCGAGTCCGGCTGGCTCCATCCGCATCAGAACCTGGGCCTACCGGTCGGTCCTGCCGTGCGGGCCCGCCGCCGGCGGCCCGGTCCCTCCGCCCTCTGAGCTGTCCTCGATCACCTTCCGCTCGATCCTCTCCAGCTCCATGTCGAGCTCCCGGTCGGCCAGCATCCCACGCAGGGCGCCCGAGATCGTGCGCGACCACATCCGGCGCGCGACCGCCACATCGGTGTGTCCCGCCGCATCGTGCTCGTACTCGGCCCACTCGACGCACACCTTCCTCTCGCTTGACGGCGCGTCGTCGGGCAGGGGCGCTCCCTCGCCGTAGAGCATGATTCGAGCCGACCAGCCATCGGGGCAGAGCTCCTGCATCCGCTGCCTCGCCATGGCCTCCTTCATCGCCATGGCGTCCCGCCGTCGCCGGTAGCGGGAAAGCAGCAGCACCGTCGCGGTCAGCAGCGCGCAGGCCAGAACGGTCGCCCCGACGATCTCGATGGACACTCCGAGGCTCCCACCCTTCTCCTGCGGCGTGTTCTGCAGCGCGAGGATGTGAAGTGCTCCGATCATCGCCCCGGATTCATATACCCCCGACGGCCTTTCGCAAAGGGGAATTGGCCTTTCTTAAGAGAAGGCGCAGGTGCTGACCAGGAGGAGCAGAAGCGCGACCGGGCACCCGACCAGGGCGATCAACGCCGCGATCCACCTCCTCAGGATCAGCGCCCCGAGGCCGGCGGCCATCCCGGCGATCGCGGCGACGGCCGTCACCGCGTCGATCGGGTCTGTCCACCGCGGCGGCCCCCCGGTCCCGCTGCAGCCGGGTTGCGCCAACACGAAGAGGAGCGCGAGCACGCAGGTGACCGCCGTCAGCGCCAGGGCCGCGACGGTGAGCCAGCGAGCCAGCTCTTCCATTCGCGATCGCTTGGCCTGTCCCACTGTCCCGACATGGATCGCCAGCTTCCCCAGGTGCAGCACGCGCTCCCGCAGATCGTCGGCCCCGCTCTTCTCGGTCCACCCCTCGGACCGGCCGATCAGCGTCCCGGCGGCCGCCGCGACGAGCAGCACCACCGGGAGCATCAGCATCGGGGCCGCCGGCGGCTCAACATCGTTCCCATCAGTCGTCACCAGCACCACGATCACCGCGATCCCGGTCCAGACCCCGATCACCCCGAGGTTGTTGAAGATCCGCAGCCACGCGGCGCGCGCATTCGTCCGCACGGCCCAGGCGGTGGCCACCGCCACGGTGGCCAGGATCGCGAACGCGTAGAGCCAGGCCCGGGAGTCGTACTCCCGCTGCAGCGGCTCCGCCGCGCGATCCCGGGCCACTTCCTCGCTGAGCTGGGCGTTGAAGCAGGCCGCCTGGTCAGACTGGCAGTCGCGGGACGCAAAGTCCGGGACCCGCGAGGAGGCGTGCGCGAGGTCCAATGTGGCCACCACCAGTATGAAGGCGCACACCGCCACGCACGCCAGGGTCGGCCGGCTCGGCGATGGCCGCCGCATTCCGCCTACCCGACCGGTGGCAGCTCGGACCTGGGCGGCTTCGGCGCCGGCGCCACCGCGCCCTCCTCCTCGAATCCCGCGCGCAGCAGGGCGGGCACCTGCGTGATCGGATTCGGCGAGTGGATCAGCACGACGCCGAGCTGGTGTCCGCCCACCCGCGCGGTCGTCACGTAGCAACGCCCCGCGGGATCGGTGAAGCCCGTCTTCAGGCCGGTCACCCGTGCCTGCGGCAGGCCGGCGAGCCCGTGCTGGAGGAAGTAGTGGTTGTTGTAGAGGTAGAGGTGCTTGCCCTTGATCGGGAAGAGCGGCTTCGCGGACCGCGTCTGGGCGATCTGGGCGATGCGCGGGTTCGCCAGGTCCGCCCGCGCCAGCTCGGCGAGGTCGTCCGGACACGAGTAGTTGTCGCGGTCCCGCAGGCCGTTCGGCGTCGAGTAGTGCGTGCAGTCCATGCCCATCGACTTCGCTTGGCGATTCATCTCCTTGACGAACCGCGTCACGCTCCCGCCGTCGTGCTCGGCGAGGGCGACGGCCGCGTCGTTCGCCGAGATCATGATCAGTGCCTGCAGAAGAGGCTCGAGCGGCACCCTCTTCCCTCTCGGCAGCAGGCCGGTGGCGGAGCCGGGCGTCTGCGCCGCCTTCCGGCTCACCAGCACGTGCTCCCCCGGCTGATTCGTCTTCGCCACGATCAGCCCGGTCATCATCTTCGTGAGGCTGGCGATCGGGTGCTGGAGCCGCGGGTTGCGCTGCCAGAGCACGGCGCCCGTCTTCACGTCGAAAAGAATCCCGGCAACCGGCGGATGCTTGAAACGGTAGTGGACGGGAAGCGGCCCGGTGACCGGAAGCAGGCCGAAGCGGGAGATCGCGATCGTCCTGTCGACCTCGGGCAGATTCGGCGCGGTCACAGCCGGAGTGGCCGGCACCCGCGCCCTCTCCGTGGAGCCCGAATCCCCCTCCCCCGCCCGGTCCGGCCAGATCGCCACCGCGACCGCGATGATCGCGCCGACGGCGAGCAGCACCCCCGCGATGGCCAGGACGCGCCTAGTCATCGGGCGGGTTCCGGAGGGCGCCGATCAGCCCGGCGGCGATCATCCCGACGATCAGCAAGGAGACCGCGTAAAGCCCGATCGCGCCGATGTCGCCGTAGGTCCGAAGGCGCAGCCCGGTGTCGACGATCACGTAGATGGTCACGGCCGCGAAGAAGCCGCAGAAGACCAGGCCGACCAGGAGCAGGGCGTTCCGAAGGTCGGGGTCCAATTGGGCTCAATGGGTCGGCAGTTGAGGTTCGGACCGGCGTCTTCGCATCACCGAGAGCATCGCCCCCGCAACGGCCAGGCCGAAGACGAATCCGCCCACGTGCGCGAAGTAGGCGACTCCCTGATCGCCTCCCGAGCCGACCGCAACCTGCCCGAGTGCCGGGACGAACTGGAGAATGAACCAGAGCGCGAGCAGGATCAACGCCGGGATCTCCACCAGCGTGACGAAGAAGATGATGAAGATCAGGGTCAGCACCCTCGCGCGCGGGAACATCAGGGCGTACGCGCCGAGCACGCCCGCAATCGCCCCACTGGCGCCTATCGTCGGCGCTGTGGAGGAGGGATCGAGCAGCGCCTGGGTGTAGACCGCGATCAGGCCCGCCAGGACGTAGAAGACCAGGAACCCGACGCGTCCCATTCGGTCCTCGATGTTGTTGCCGAAGACCCAGAGGAAGAGCATGTTGCCGATGATGTGCAGCCAGCCGCCGTGCATGAACATCGAGGTGAACAGCGTCTCCCACCACGGCTTCTGGTCGATCTGGAACGGGCCGAGGTCGGCGCCCGGGTTGGCCCGGCTGCGAGCAACCGCCTCGTCATAGTCCTTGGTCCCCGGGCAGACGACCCCGGCCTCGAACTGACCGGGCGCAAACTCACCCACCGCGCCGACGTCGCAGTCGCCGGCGCTCGGATGGGTGATCCGATACGGAATCGCCCCGTACTCGAGCGAGCTCTGATCGACGTGCCCGAACCCTGCCTCGCTGAGCCGGTCGTTGGTCGGGAAGTTGAGCTGCCAGATGAACACCGCCACGCAGGCGACGATCAGGCCGACCGTCACGATCGGGAACCGCGAGGTCGGGATGTTGTCCTTCAGCGGCAGCACCGGCTCGGCGAAGCCTATGTGTCGTGCTCGACCCCTAGCTGCGCTTCGCGGGCGGCGGAATCTCGTTCCTGACCGCAGGCAGCTTCGCCGACTTCGGCGCCGGCAGCACGCGGCGCCCCGACGCCTTCGCGGGCACGGCGCCTCCGGCGCTCACCCAGCGCACCGGCAACGGCTTGTTCTGCATCAGCGGGCCCCAGGTGGGGACGTCGAGGCTGCCGGTCTGTGCCAGCCCGTGGTCGCGCTGGAAGGCCAAGACCGCGGCCTGGGTCGAGCCCTGGAAGTAGCCGCTCACCGGCACGCTGTAGCCCCCGCCCGCGAGCAGCTGCTGGGCCCACGCCACGAAGTCGCCCTTGGAGCCCAGATGGAGGAAGGGATAGCTCGGATACGGCCCGGTCGACGCGGGCGAGATCGGCTGGCCGACCGCCTTCCACTGCTGCTTGCCCGCCTCCTGCCAGTCCCACCAGCTGACGCCGTCGAACCCGTGCGACATCGCCAGCGCCCGGAACCGCTTGATCTGCCCCGCCTTCGGGCGGCTGTACACCTGCCCGAGCGGATCGATCGGGCGGCCGTAGATCCGGTTCCACACCCAGGTGTGGATGAAGCCCGAGTCAACCGTCGTGCCGATGTCCTTCCAATAGAGCTGAGGGACGTTGTACTGGGCGCCGCCCGGGCCGAGGAACACCGAGTACGGGAGCGCCGGGTGGTAGTCGACGTACGGGAAGCTGGCGAGCCCGAGCGGATAGTCGGGCCCAACCATGGACCGCAGGCTCGACATGAAGTAGGAGGCCTGCGGATACTTGCCCTCGTACTGGCCCTCGACGTCGAGGACCAGGCAGTCGGCGCCGTTGGCGACCGCGGCGGCACCGACCTTCGCCTCCTTGCCCGGCTTGTCGCCGTAGATGAACTGCCAGGCGCAGACGTCGAGGCCGCGGGCGTGCAGACCGTTCACCACACCCGGTGAGAACTGGCTCCAGTAGTGGGTTCCGTCGCCGGACTTGATCAGGACCGTGTCGATCCCGTGCGCGTGCGCCTTCTTCGCGATCCGCCCGAGCTTCCCGTGCGAGGAGCGGCTCAGATACCAGATCCACATGCCGTTGCCCGACAGCGGGCTCTGCTTGGCGCTGCCCTCGCTCGTCTGGGAGGAGGCGCCGCCCGCGAACGGTCCGGCGGCAAGCGCGAGCAGGGCGGCGCAGGCGATCAGGGCAAGCGTCGTTGTGCGTAGGCGGGCACGCATGAAGTTCGAGGCTACGCAGGCCGAAACACGACTCCGCAAGGAAGGATGCGTCAGGCGTTTGTTAAGCCATGGCCGTGGCCGGCAGCTGCTCGTCGGCGTGGTAGGACGAGCGGACCAGTGGGCCCGAGGCGACCGACTCGAAGCCAAGCTCGTACGCGGCCTTCTCGAGCGCCGCGAATTCATCGGGGTGCCAATAGCGATCGACGGGCAGGTGCTTCTCGGTCGGCCGCAGGTACTGCCCGACGGTCAGAACCTGAACGTCGTGGTCGCGCAGGATCGAGAAGGTCTCGACCATCTCGTCGAACTCCTCCCCCAGCCCGACCATCAGTCCCGACTTGGTGACCACCTCGTCGCCGCCGATCTCCTTCGCCATTCGCAGGACGCGCGCGGAGCGCAGGAAGTCCGAGCCGCGACGCGCCATCGGATAGAGCCGCGGCACGGTCTCGACGTTGTGGTTGAAGACGTCGGGCCGCTCAGCGATCACCTTGGCGAGGGGCATCTCCTGGCCTCGGAAGTCGGGGGTCAGCACCTCGACCTTGCAGCCCGGCGCCATCCGGCGGATCGAGCGGATCACCCCGACGAAGGCGCCTGCTCCGTAGTCGGGAAGGTCGTCACGGTCGACCGAGGTGATCACCGCGTGGCGCAGGCCCATCCGCTTCACCTGGTTCGCGACGCGAAGTGGCTCAAGCGGGTCGTTCCAGGTGGGCTTGCCCGTCTGCACGTTGCAGAATCCGCAGCGCCGGGTGCAGACGTCGCCGAGGATCATGAAGGTGGCCGTGCCGCGCTCCCAGCATTCGCCGACGTTCGGGCAGTTCGCCTCCTCGCAGACGGTGTGGAGGTTGTCCTGCTCGATCGACTTCTTCAGGCGGCGATAGGTCGGCCCGCCCGGGGCCGGGACCTTGAGCCACGGCGGCTTGCGCGAGCGGAAGGGAACCTTGCCCTCGTCGTCGGCCGCGCCCCCGCCCGGGTTGGCCCGGGAGCGGGTCACGTGGACGCGATCCATGCGAGGGGGCGCGTCTGCGCCACCCGTTTCATGGTGGTCGGCCATCGTCCTACCGTATCGGGGCCAGTTCGCCGAGCAGCTCGGCGAGCGCCTGCGGCTCCGTGGCGACCGGCCGGCGCCCGCAGATCTCACCGAAGCGCTGAGAGACGACGTCCATGTAGGCGTCCATGTCGACTTCGGCTCCGAGCTCCCTGCAGAGCGAGGTCATGCGCACGCCCTCAATCCCGCAGGGAACGACCCATTCGAAGGGCTGCAGGTCGTTGTTGACGTTCACCGCGAACCCGTGGGTGGTCACGCCGCGGCTGACGTGGACGCCGATCGAGCCGACCTTTCGGCCCTCGGGCGGCCCTCCCCCGACCCAGACACCCGTCAGGTCGCCGATCACCCGAGCGTCGACCCCATAGGTCGCGAGTGACCCGGTCATCAGCTTTTCGAGTCGCCTGACGTAATCGTGGACGTTGTTCCCGTAGGGCTTCAGCGAGACGATCGGATAGCCGACCAGCTGCCCCGGGCCGTGGTAGGTGACCGCACCTCCGCGATCCGTCTCGCAGACATCGATCCCCTGCATCCGGTACCAGTCCTCGCCCATCCCGAGCTCGGCCGGTTGGGTGCGGCGCCCCTTCGTGTAGACGGGGTTGTGCTCGAGGAGGAGCAGGACGTCGGGCAGCTCGTCCGCCTGGCGGGCCGCCTCGATCCGCTTCTGCAACCGCCGCGCTTCCTCATACGGGATCAGGCCGCAGCGCACAGTCAGCACTTCGTCCACAGCCCAATTGTCACACGGCTCAGGCACCAGCCGCGGGGGCTCCCTCCTGACCTGGCGGCCAGAAGGGCCACTCCTCGAAATGCGAGCAGAGGCCGGAGTGGTTCAGCCTCACGACCCAGAGGTCCAGGTACTCCTTCTGCTGACGGTGAAGCCGTCGTTCTGTCTGCGTCGCCTCCTCGTAATCGACGGTGACCCGCGCGACCCCGGTGTCGCCCTCAACGGCGAGGATTTCGCTGTTCATCTCGAACACCTCATCCGGTCCGAATCGCTCCTCCTCCCACATCTCCGCGATCGCCTCGAGGCCGCGGTGTGGATTCTCGTAGGGCGCCGTGGAGTAGCTGGCGTCCTCCGTGAACAGCTCCGCCAGAACGTCTGTCCCGGGCGTGCGCCAGGCTTGCTCGTAGGCGGCAATCCAGTCGGTGAGCTGAGCGCGATCCATGGGACGGGCGCCGACTAGAGAGCGAGGCCGAGCGGCGACTCGAGCAGCTCCCGCACCCTCGCCAGGAACTGGGCGCCATCGGCGCCGTAGAGGATCCGGTGGTCGCAGGCGAGGGTGACGCCCATCAGGCGGCGGGCGACGATCTCACCCGAGTCGTTCACCACCGGCTTCGGCCCGAGGGCGCCGACGGCGAGGATCCCGGCCTGGGGCGTGTTGATCACGGCGTGGAAGTTGGAGATCCCGTACATGCCCAGGTTGGAGACCGTGAAGGTGCCGCCGGAGAGCTCGGGCGGCGTGATCGACCCATCGCGGACCCGTGCCGCCAACGCCCGCGTCTCGGTCGAGATCTGGCGCAGCCCCTTGCGGTCGGCGTCGAAGACGGTCGGGACGACCAGCGCATCCTGCGCCGCGACCGCGACCCCGACGTTGATCCGCGAGTAGAGCTCGATCTTCCCGTCGCGGTAGGCCCCGTTGGCGCGAGGGAACTCGCCCAGCGCCAGGGCGCACGCCTTGACGATCATGTCGTTGAAGGTCGGCACCGGCTCGCCCTCCTTCGCGGAGGCCTTCAGCTTCGCTCGTCCATCGACGGCCGCCGTCATGTCGATCTCGGCCTGCAGGTAGAAGTGCGGCGCAGTCGCCTTCGACTCGGCCATGCGCCGGGCCACGGTCTGCTGGAGCTTGGTGAGCTCGACCACCTCGACCTGCCCCTTGGCCGTCTCGGGCTTCTCGGCGACGCCGGGCGTCGGCCCCGCCGGGGCAGCCGGCGCGACGGGCGCCTCTGCCGGAGGCTGCGGTGCAACCTGGGTGGCGACCCCTCCGCCGGCAAGAGCCGCCTCGACGTCCTTCTTGACGATCCGCCCGCCGGGGCCAGATCCGGAGAGCGCATGCAGATCGAGCCCCCGGTCGCGAGCAATGCGCTTGGCGATGGGGGACGCCTTGACGCGCCCGTCACCTCCTCCCACTGCGGCTGGGGGTGCAGCGGTCGGCGCCGCGGGAACAGGCGGCGTGGTCGGGGCCGTGGCTCCAGCGGGCTCCCGCGCGCCGCCGCCGTTGCCCGAGACCACCTCACTCGCCTCTCCGACCCGCGCGATGGGGTCGCCGACCGGAAGCGTGTCCCCCTCCGGCGCCAGGATCTCCACCAGCGTTCCGGCCGAGTCGGACTCGTAGACCATGTTGGCCTTGTCGGTCTCGATCTCGACCAGTTCCTCACCGACCTCGACCGAATCTCCGACCCCCTTCAGCCAGCGCAGCACCGTCCCCTCCTCCATCGAGTCGGAGAGCCGCGGCATGACGATGTCGACGGGCATCAGAGGCTTCCCTCGAGCGTCTGGAGCGCCGCGCTGACGATGTGCTCGGCGTGCGGGATCGCGGCCTGCTCCATTCGCTTCGAATAGGGCATCGGGACGTCTGCGCCTGTTACCCGCTCGACCGGCGCGTCGAGATCGTCGAAGGCCTGCCCCTGGATCAGGGCGGCGAGATTGGCGCCCACCCCGCCGTGCGGCCAGCCCTCCTCGACGATCACGATCCGGTTGGTCTTGCGGACGGACTCGACGATCGTGTCCAGGTCGAGCGGGCGCAGGGTTCGCGGGTCGATCACCTCGGCCTCGACGCCGTGCTCCGCGGCGAGCGTCTCCGCCGCCTGCTGCGCGGTCTCGGACATCCGCAGGATCCCGACGATCGTCACGTCCGAGCCCTCGCGCCGGATCGCGGCGTCGCCGAAGCGCAGCACCTCGTCGTCGCCCTCGGGCACCTCGCCGCGCAGCCCGTAGAGCGTCTCGTGCTCGATGAAGATGACCGGGTTGTCGTCCCTGATGGCGGCCTTGAGCAGCCCCTTGGCGTCTGCCGGGGTCGAGGGACAGGCGACCAGAAGGCCGGGGATCTGCAGGAACATCGCCTCGAAGCTGTGGGAGTGGGTCGGGCCGAGCTGGTGGCCGCCGCCGCCCGGCATGCGCACGACCATCGGCACCCGCACCTGCCCGCCGAACATGTACGGGATCGCGGCGGCGTGATTGACGATCTGGTCCATCGCGAGCAGGCCGAAGTTGACGGTCATGATCTCGACGATCGGGCGGATCCCGCCCATCGCCGCGCCGACTCCCGTGCCGACGATCGTGTTCTCGGAGATCGGGGTGTCGCGTACCCGCCTCTCTCCGAACTCGTCGAGGAGCCCCTCGGTCACCTTGAAGGAGCCCTGGAAGACG
Organism: Solirubrobacterales bacterium; assembly: GCA_036276255.1. GTDB lineage: Bacteria > Actinomycetota > Thermoleophilia > Solirubrobacterales > 70-9 > DASUPK01. The sequence continues at coordinate 1,289 of DASUPK010000046.1, read as the reverse complement.
CCGACGTCCTCTCCCATCACGAAGACGGTCTCGTCGCGGCGCATCTCCTCGGCCATCGCGTCGCGCAGCGCCTCTCGCATCCGCAACACCGGCATCAGTGCACGTCCTCCGGCGCGGCATCCGGCTGGTCGCCCTCGGCTTCGCGCAGCGGCAGGGCCTCCGGCTCCGCGTAGGCGGCGCCGTGCTCCGCCAGCCGGCGGGCGCGCTCACTGGCCTCCCGTTCCCCCTCGGCGGCGTGCGAGTCCGGCGAGCGCTCGTCCACGCCGTACCAGCCGGGAACCTGCTCTCCGAGCACGTAGAGGTGGTCGTAGAGCGAGTCCAGAGGCGGCTCCGGCGAGTTGTCGGCGAACTCGACGGCCTCGGTCACGATCCGGTCGGCCTCCTCGCGGATCGAGTCCACGTCAGCGGCATTGAGCACCTTCTCCTTGACCAGCCGAGCGGCGAAGGTCTCGATCGGATCCTTGTGCTGCCACTCCTCGACCTCCTCCTTGGTCCGGTAGACCTCGGGATCGGCGGCGGAATGGCCCCGGTAGCGGTACGTGAAGGCCTCGACCAGGGTCGGCTTGCGTTCCTCGCGGGCGATACGGATGTGCTCGGCAACGGTCTCGCGCACCGCCATCACGTCCATGCCGTCGACCCGGACCCCGGGCACGCCCAATCCCTCGGCCTTGTGGGAGAGGTCGGTGACGGCCGAGTGGCGCTCGATCGCGGTCCCCATGCCGTAGAGGTTGTTCTCGACCAGGAAGACGACGGGAAGGCTCCAGAGCGCCGCCAGGTTCATCGTCTCACCGAAGTTACCGGTGTTGGAGGCGCCGTCCCCGAACATGCAGACCGTCACCTCGTCCGTGCCCCGATAGTCCGAGGAGAGGGCCAGGCCCGCGGCGAGCGGCAGGTTGCCTCCGACGATCCCGTAGCCGCCCATGAACCGGTGCTCGAGATCGAAGATGTGCATCGAGCCGCCGCGGCCGCCGGACGTTCCGTCCACCCGGCCGAAGAGCTCCGCCATCACCCGCTTCGGATCGGTGCCCCGGGCGATCGCGTGACCGTGGGTCCGATAGGTGCCGATCAGGTAGTCGTCGGGCCTCATCACCGAGGTCGTGCCGACGATCGTCGCCTCCTCACCGATCGCCAGATGGAGGAAGCCACCCGCCTTGGCGCGCTGGTACTGGCGCCCGGCCTCCTCCTCGAAGCGGCGGATCAGCGCCATCTGGCTGAGCAGCTCACGACAGCGGTCCTTGGCGGGGAGCTTCGGCTTGGGGGCTGTCTTGCCCTTGCCGTCCGCCGATCCG
>DASUPK010000045.1:0-22074 GCA_036276255.1 Solirubrobacterales bacterium | reverse complement strand
GGGAGCAGCTCGGTCGGCCCCTGAACGGCGCCGAGGACCATCGCCCTCGACCGCCGCATCATGAAGCGGGCTGCTCCTCAGCGTCCCCCGTCGGGTCCCCCGGCCCGCGGCGGCGCTTGATCAGCAGGTAGGCCACGCCCGCGATCGCCGCTGCGACCACGACGTAGTCGAGGAAGGCGAGCTTCCGGTGCAGGTCCTCCCAGTTGCCGCCGACCGCTCGGCCGATCAGGGTCAGACTCGAAAGCCAGATCACCGAGCCGGCCAGCGTCAGCGGAATGAAGCGTCGCAGCGGCATCTCGGCCACGCCTGCGGGGAGGGAGATGAAGGCGCGCACGAGCGGCAGCAGCCTGCCGATGAAGACGGTGATGTCGCCTCGGCGTTGGAACCAGGAGTCCACCCAGTCGAGGCGTTTGCGGTCGATGTGGATCAGCTTGTTGCGCTCGAGCAGGTCGATGCGGCCGTAGTAGCCGGCCGCGTAGGCGATCATGCAGCCGATCAGTTCGCCGGCGACCCCGGCGGCGATCACCCCGAAAAGGTTGAGGTCGCCGTCGCTCACCTTGAAGCCCGCGAACAGCATCGTCGCCTCGCTCGGGATCGGAATGCATGCGCTGCCCAGCATCGTCAGCACGAAGATGCCGGCATAGCCGACGCTCCCGATGAAATCGGTGCAGAGGTTGACGAGCGGATCGAGGAGGGCAGCGATAGGCATGGAATTCCGCGCGGCTGGGCGGCCTGGCCCGCGCGGCGCCACATGGTAAGCGGTTGCAGATCCGCTCGCGCGGATCCTGATTTTTCCCCGGATTGGCGCAGCCCCCACTAGACTCGCTGCTCGCGTGGAGCGGCTCAAGTACCCCGTTTACAGGCATCGCCTGATCCAGCTCGCCGCAGACGCAGTCCTCATCGCGGCCGCCTACTACCTGGCCTTCAGGTTGCGATTCCTCGATGCCCCGGGCGGGATCCCGGACCGGTACGACCACATGCTGGGCCACACGATCGGCTTCGTCGTCGCCGGCCAGCTGATCGTCTTCTACGCATTCGGCCTCTACGAGAAGTGGTGGCGCTACTTCCGCCTGCCGGACATGATCGCCGTGCTCCGGGCGTGCGCGATCTCGACGGCGATACTCGCAATCGCCTTCCTGCTTCTCAAGCCGTTCCACGACCAGATCCCGCGCTCGGTCGTCGTCAGCTACTTCCTGCTCACGGTCTTCCTGATCGGCGGGGCGAGGCTGCTGGCCCGCATGCTGATGGTCGAACGGATGGCGCGACGCGACGTGCGGGGGGCACGCCGCGTCCTGGTGATCGGCGCCGGCTCGGGTGGCCAGATGGTCGTCCGCGAGATGCAGCTCAACCCGAACCTCGGCGCGCGGGCGATCGGTTTCCTGGACGACGATCCGCGCAAGCGCGGAATGCGGCTTCACGGCACCAATGTCGTCGGGACCACCGAGGAGGTGGGGGATGTCCTGGACGAGTTCAACCCCGACGAGGTGATCATCGCGATCCCCTCGGCACCGGGCGAGCTGCGCGGCCGCGTGGTCACCGCCTGTCGCGAGCGGGACGTCCCCGTTCGTACCCTGCCGACGGTCTTCGAGCTCCTCCGCGGAGGTGTCCAGCTCACCAGGCAGCTGCGCGAGGTCCAGGTCGAGGACGTTCTCGGCCGCGAGCCGGTGAAGATGGAGCTCGATCGCGTCGGCGCTTACATTCAGGGCAAGGTCGTCCTGGTCACGGGCGCAGGCGGCTCGATCGGATCTGAGCTCGTCCGCCAGATCGCCAGGGTTCATCCGAAGCTGCTGGTGATCCTCGATCACGCCGAGGACAACCTCTTCCGCATCGACCGGGAGATGATCGAGGAGCGGCACTTCACGCGGATCGAGTCCGTGCTCGCCGACTGCAAGGAGGGCGACCGGATGCTCGAGGTGATGCAGCGCTTCAAGCCAGAGATCGTCTTCCACGCCGCCGCTTACAAGCACGTGCCGCTGATGGAGGCGAATCCGCTGGAGGCGATCCGCAACAACGCGATGGCCACCAAGGTGACGTCCGAGACGGCCGTTGCGTCGGGGTGCGAGCGCTTCGTCCTCGTGTCGACCGACAAGGCCGTCAATCCGAGGACCGTGATGGGCGCCTCCAAGGCGATGGCCGAGTGGATCGTCGAGGCGGCCGGGCGCAAGCACCCGCAGACGCGCTTCGTCACCGTCCGCTTCGGCAACGTCCTCGCCTCATCTGGCAGCGTGGTGCCGATCTTCCGCAACCAGATCGAGCGCGGCGGACCGGTCACGGTGACCGACACAGAGATGACCCGGTACTTCATGACCATCCCGGAGGCTGTGCAGCTCGTGATCCGCTCCGGCGACCTCGGGGGCGCCAGCGGTGAGGTCTTCGTGCTCGAGATGGGGGAGCCGGTCAGAATCATCGACCTGGCTCACAACATGATCCGGCTCGCCGGCTACGAGCCCGAGGTCGACATCGCGGTGGAGGTGGTCGGAGCCAGGCCCGGCGAGAAGCTGCACGAGGAGCTCTTCAACTCCGACGAGCGCCCGCAGCCCACGGCTTCGGAGCGGATCGTGCGCGCCGTCCGGAAGGCGCCGCTCGACCCCGAGTGGGTGAACGGCACCCTCGGCCGGCTCGAGACGCTGATCAGGGAGGGCGACGAGGCCGACCTGGCCGAGCGCACGGTCGCGCTGGTCGCCACCCGGCGGGCCACGGAGCTGCCGGTCGACGAGCTTTCAACCTGAGCTGCCGGTCCCCGGCTTCGCCATCGGATCGCGGCCGCGAGCGGCCGCCCAACATAACCGCTCGGGGCTCCGCCCCTCGCTCGTAGTCGGGCGGCCTGGCGGCCGCTGGCCCCCTAACATCCCGCGCCGCGGCCATGAGCGGTCTTCTGAAGGAAGTCGGAGCTGTCGCGGGCCTCGCCTCGTTCCTGGGCTTGGCCCTGCTCTCCCTGCTCTATTTCACCCAGGCGCGGGACATCCGGCGCCTGCGCGACCAGGCGAGCTTCCTGGTCGAGGGCGGCGTCGAGGATGGGGAGACGGTCGCCCCGGCGGAGCGCACCGCCACCGCGGTCGCCTCCACCACCAAGGTGCCCGAGAAGGCAGCCGCCGCTGCGGCCGCAACCGCCCCCAACGAGGCCGAGGCCTTCAGACGGGCCGAGCTCGCCAGGCAGGCCGCCCAGCGCCGCCAGCGCTTCGAGCAGCGCCGCCGTGGGCCCGGCGGCGGCCGGGAGCGCCCTGCGTGGCTCTCGGAGCCGCTCTCCCTGGCGGTGATCGTGGTAGGCGCCATCCTGCTCGTCGCGGGGATCGCCTTCGGGGTCACGCAGCTGACCGGCGGATCGTCGAATTCCACCACCGCGGCCGGGGCGAAGAAGGGCAAGGGACCGTGCCCGCCCAGCTCGACGAAGGTGGCCGTCCTCAACGGCACCGCGACTCCGGGACTCGCTGCTGAGTCGGCCGCTCCGCTGAAGCAGCACAACTACAAGGTGGGCCCGGTCGGCAACACGACCACTCCCTTCTCGACGAGTGTCGTCATGTACGACCCGACCGACGGCCAGGAGTGCGCCCCGATCATCGGCCAGATCGTGGGAATCGACAAGACCCAGCCGATGAACAACGAGGTGCGTACCGCCTCCGAGGGAGACGCCGTGGCGGTCGTCCTTGGAGACGACAAGGCTGGGGCGTCGAGCACCACGGGGGTCACCGACACGACCGGCTCGGGGATCTGAGCCAAGCAGCCAGCCCGGTCGCCCTGTGAGCGAGCGCAGCCGATCGGCCATTCTGATCTCCGTCCTCGTGGTCTCGCTGCTGATGGCGGCCACCGCGGGCGCGATCGTGCTCACCCAGCACCTGCGCGACGAGGGACCGGTGGCCAGCTCGATCTACTGGAAGACCCGCCCGGGCCCGCGCTACAAGATCTGCTTCCTGCTGGCCCGCGACGACCACGTCAAGGTGGCCGTGGTCGATTTCGACGACCGGCAGGTGCGGACGCTCGCCGACGAGGAGCTCCAGGGGGGAGACGCCGCTCATTGCTTCGACTGGGACGCGCGGACGTCCTCGGGGCAGCCCGCCCCGCCGGGCCCGTACTTCCTCCAGCTCACGCTCGAGCGTGCGGACCGCACGGCGGTTTCGGGTGAGCACGTGACGATCCACGCCGGTGGAGGCAGCGGTGACCGAGGTTCTTGAGGTCGCCGGCTGCCTGACGGCCGCCGGGGCGCTGTCCGTCTCGTTCCTGGCCTCCGAGCCGCGCCTGCGAGCGGCGGCCCTGGTGCTCGCCGGCGCTCTCGCGTTCGCTCTGATCGCCGGCCAGGGCTGGGACGAGCTCCGTACCCTGCGCGACCATCCGCCGGAGTTCGTTGCCGCGGTCCTGGCCGGGATCGTCGTCCTCGCGGTCGGTGCTGCGGCGATGGTGCGCTGGCCGATCCTGCTGCCGGCGCTTCTGATCGCGACGCTGCCGTTCCGGGTGCGCCTGCACGTGGCCGGAGGGCAGGAGGTGAACCTGCTGGTGCCGCTCTACGTCGTGATCGGCTCCGGCGTGCTGGCGACCCTGGTGGAGACGTTCCGCGGCCGGACGACCCTCCGCCGGCTGCCCAAGCCGCTGGTGATCGCGCTCGTGGTCGTCATCTGCCTCTATGCGCTGCAGACGATCTACTCGCCGGACAGGGCGTTCGCCGCCCGCAACATCGGCTTCTTCCTGATCCCGTTCGCGATCCTCTTCTCACTGCTCGCCGAGGCGACCTGGGACCGCCGGATGCTGCGCCTGGCCCTCATGGTGCTGGTGGCCGAGGGCCTGATCCTGGCAGCGATCGGGATCGGCCAGTTCGCGACCCAGCACATCTTCTGGAACGACAAGCTCGAGGCCTCGAACGACTTCCACTTCTATTTCCGGGTCAACTCGCTGTTCTGGGACCCGAACATCTACGGCCGCTACCTCGGCCTGACGATCCTGCTCGCCACCACCACGCTGATCTGGGCGGCGAACCGGCTGCTCGCGCTGGCGCTCGCGGGTGCTGTGGCGATCGCCTTCGCCGGCCTTCTCTTCGCCTTCTCGCAGACGAGTTTCATCGCGCTGTTCGCGGGCCTGGTCGTGCTCGTCGCGCTTCGCTGGAGCTTCCGCTGGACGGCGATTGCGACGGTGGGGGCCGTCGTCCTGATCGTGGCCGGCCTGGCGGTCCGCAGCGCCTCCAATGACTCGAACTCCATCAACACAGAGGGACACGGGACCCTGGTCTCGGGCGGGCTGAAGCTCGCCCGCCATCGCCCCCTCTACGGCTACGGCTCCGCCTCCTTCTCGAAGGAGTTCGCTCGCGAGGAACACGTGCCGCCCGGCGACACGACGATCTCGCACAGCGAGCCGGTCACGGTCGCCGCGGAGCAGGGTGCGATCGGGGTGCTCGCCTACCTCGCGCTGCTCGTCGCCGCCGGTTGGACGATGGTGGCCGGGATGAGGCGAATGGCCCCCGGTCTGGGGGCGCCCTTCCGCCCGATCGGCGAGGGAGACAGGCTGGAGCTGGTCCCGGCGCGAATTGCGATCGCGGCCGCCTTCGCCGCCCTGCTCGTCCACACGATCGGCTACGCGGCCTACCTCACCGATCCGCTCACGTGGGCGCTGCTCGCGATCGGCGGCGTGCTCGCCGCCGAGGTGGGCGTCGGTGAATGGCCTGGCTCACCCTCGGGCAGCGCCGCGCGTCAGTCTCCCGGATAGCCGATGACCGGATATCTCCGCCGCCTGGCGACCACGGGGGCCGCTTACACGGCCTCCAGCGTGATCTCGAAGCTGATCGCGGTCGCGCTCCTGCCGCTCTACACGCGGTACCTGACGCCGGCCGACTACGGCGCTGCGGAGGTGCTGGTCACGGGCGTGATCGCCGCCAGCATCGTGATCCGTTTGGGGATCGTCGAGGCGCTCCTGCGCTTCTACTACCAAGCCGACGAGGTCCCGGACCAGGTGGTGAAGACCGCGTTCGCGTCGCTGCTCTGGACCACCACGATCGGGCTGGCGATTGCCTTGCCACTCGCCGAGCCGCTCTCCAGGCTCCTCCTCGATCACTCCGATCCGGGCCTGATGCGGATCGCGATCTTCGGCCTCTGGGTCTTCACGATGTTCGAGTTCCTGACCGCGCTCTTCCGGCTCGACGAGCGCGCCAAGGCCTATTTCGCGTTCACCGTCGCGAACGTCCTCGTGACGATCCCCGTGACCGTCTGGCTGGTCGTCGGGCAGGGCAAGGGCGCCAGCGGCCTGCTCTTGGGCCAGTATGCGACGGGGGCGGTGTTCCTCGCGGGCCTGATCGTCGCGCAGCGCCGCCGGCTCGCCCTGATCCCTGACTTCCCGCTGTGGCGGCGCATGCTCCGCTGGGGCCTGCCGACGATGCCCGCCGAGCTTTCCCTCTACTCGCTCAACTTCATCGACCGGGTGCTGATCGTCCGTCTCGTCGGCCTCGGCGACGCCGGGCTCTACAGCCTCTCCGTCAAGTTCGCCCAGGCGGTCAACGTGTTCGTCAAGGGGTTCCAGCTCGCCTGGCCGCCGCTCGCCTACTCGATCACGGACGACGACGAGGCGCGTCACGCCTACGCCGTGATCGTCACCTGGTTCGTATCGGTGACGACGTTCTTCGTCGTGGGGATGTGGCTGCTCTCCCGCTGGATCGTCCGGGTCCTGGCGGCGCCCGAGTTCTTCGACTCCTACAAGACGATCGGCCTGATCTCGACCGGGGTGATGCTCTACGCGCTCTACCTCGTGCTGGTGATCATCCTGGGACGGACCGGGCGCACCGAGTTCAACTTCCCGGCGACCGGCGTGGGCACGGTGGTCAACATCGCGCTCAACCTGATCCTGCTGCCGTCGATGGGGATCGTCGGTGCAGGTATCTCCCTGGTGGCCTCCTACGCCGTGGTGTTGGTCCTCATGTACATCTTCACCCAGCGGCTCTTCAAGGTGCCATACGAGTGGCTGCGGCTCGCGCAGGCGGGCGGCCTCGCCGTCGTGCTGGTGCTCGTCGGTGAGCTGCTGCTGCCGACGAGCGGCTTCTCGGGGCTCGCCGGCCGGACCGCGCTCTGGCTGGCGTACCCGCTGCTGCTCTGGGCCACGGGCTTCCTGAACGATGAGGAGCGTGAGGCCGCCGGGCGCGTGCTCAGCCCGGCGTACGTCAGGGCGGCGCTGGTGAGCCTTCGCGAGACGCCTCCCGCCGAGCAGGAAGCCGAGACCACGGCCGACGGCGAGAGGAAGCACCACGGCCCGCGCCTGACGGGCGAGACGCTCGAGGCCGAGCAGCGAGACGAGGACGCGATCCGCTAGTCGGCGGCCGCTGCGCGCTCCAGCACACCGGACATCCGCGCGGCCATCGCCTTCACGTCGTGAGCCTTCGCGGCCTTGCGCGCGGCGGAGTTGGGTGACGGCATGGAGGCAGCCCGCTCCAGGGTCACGGCCAGTGCATCGCGATCCACGGGGTCGACCAGAACGCCCGCCTCGGGGGTGACGAACTCGGGCGGGCCGCCGACCGTCGTCGCGACGACGCTGCGCTCCATCGCCATCGCCTCCAGCGCCGCCTGCCCGAATGGCTCCTGCAGGGAGGGCTGGCAGAGCACGTCGCAGGCCGCGACCCACTGAGGCACGTCGGACTGCGGAACCCGTCCCACCAAGGTGACGCCGTCGCGGCCCTCGAGCGCTTCCCGCAACGGCCCGTCGCCGACGAAGGCGAGCCTGCCCTGGCCGAGGGACGCGAAGGCGTCGGCGAGCCGGACGACGTTCTTGCGCTCGATCAGCGAGCCGACGCAGAGGAAGGCCGGACCTTCGCCGTCCCAGCCGACCGCGGCCCGCGCCTCCGCCGCGGGGCGGGGGGAGAAGGCCTCCAGATCCACGCCGCAGTCGGCGACCTCGATCTTCGGCTCGGCGGAGGGGATCTTCCGGACGAGACGGTCAGCGAGCCAGCGGGAGTTGGCGATCACGGCTGAGGAACGGCGCAGCACCCAGCGGGTCGCGGCGGTGACGCCGGGGATCCGGCCCAGATTGGCGACATCCTGGCCGTGCGCCATGACGACCAGGGGCGCACCGGCGACCCGCGCCGCGAGCGCTCCCGCTGCGCCCGAGGGGAAGAGGAAGTGAGCGAACACGACGTCGGGCTCGAAGCGACGGGCGGCCGCACGGGACTCCCTCACCAGGCGCAGGTACTTCGAGCGCGACCCGCCCCGCTGGCTGATCGAGGACACCTCAACCTCGTGCCCAAGCGCCTCGAGCTCGCGCGTCAGCGGCACGAGAAAGCTGCCCAGGTCCGGCTGCTCGGAACTGGGCCACATCTGGCTGACGAGAAGGATTCGCACGGCTACGACCCTAAGGCCCGGTTGTACGCCTCCGCCGCCTCGCGGATTCCCTCGCCGCGCCCGGGGAAGAGCGCCTGTCGCGCGTGCACCCAGTAGCGCCGCGGGGAGTGACCGGGCAGGAAGACCGCGGCGGCGGCGCGCACAAGATGGGGCCAGGCGAGCAGCGGGCGCATCAGGAACGCCTCCACGCGGCCGTGGTGCTTGCGGAGGTAGCGGTCACGGTTGCGGTGGTACTCGACGATCCGCCGCTCGGCTCCGGCGGCGTCCTGGGCCATCTGATCGTGGTGGATCGCGCGGGCCGAAGGGACGAAGAGGATCTTCCAGCCGGCGTCACCGAGTCGCATGCAGAAGTCGGTCTCGTCGGAGTAGACGAAGAACTCCGGGTCGAGCCAGCCGACCTGCTCCGCCGCTTCCCGCCGGACCATCATCGCGCTGGACTGCACCCACCCGACCGGACGGGTGCCGGTCCCGCCGCTCTCGACGGTGAGGCGCCGGTGCAGGAAGAACGCTTCCGCCAGCGCGGTCTCTGCGCCCGGCAGTCGCCAGGCGCAGGGAACCTCCCGGCCGTCCGGGGCCAGGAGCTGGGCGCCCGCGGCGGCCGCCTCGCGATCGGACTGCAGCGCGCCGAGCAGTGCCGCCACCGCGCCGGGCTGCAGCTCGGAGTCCTCGTTGAGCAGCAGACAGAACTCTCCAGCCGCCTCCCGCAGCAGGCGGCTGTCGTTGGCCGCCTTTCCGGCCCGGCGATCGAGCGCGATCAGGCGGATATCCCGCCCGAGCGCCCGCACCGCCTCGGCCGACCCATCGTCGGAGGCGTTGTCGAGCACGAGGATCTCGTGCTCGAGATCGGACGGCGTCGTCCGCTCGATCGCCTCGAGGCAGGCGAGCAGGGTTTCCCGCCCGTTGGTGTTGACCACGCAATAGGAGACCAGCACGGCCACAATGCTCGCCCATGCGCGTTCAGATCGTCGATCCGGCGGCATACACGCCCCCGTACGACCACGCTCTCTCGGGCGCGCTTGCCCGCGCCGGGGTGGAGGTGGAGCTGGTCACCGCCCGCTTCCCGTATGGCCCAGTGCCGGTCGGGCAGGGCTATGAGGTCCGCGAGCACTTCTACCGGCGCGGCTCCCGCGAGGGGATCGGGCCGAGGCGACGCCGCCTGCTGCGCGCCGTCGAGCACGTCCCGGACATGCTGCGCTACCGGCGGGTCGCCGAGCAGGCCGACCTCGTCCACTATCAGTGGCTGCCGATCCCGGCCCTCGACCGGCACCTGCTCCCCCCGAAGCGGCCGCGGATCTACACGATGCACTGGCGCCTCCCGGACACCGATTCGCGCGTCGGGCGTGCGCTGAGGAAGCTCCTCGCGAAGATGGACGCCGTCGTCGTGCACTCCGAGCACGGTGCCGGGCGCCTGCGGTCCGACTTCGGCGTGCCGGCCGATCGGCTGCGGGTGATCCCCCACGGCGCTTTCGACTATCTGACCGGCCAGCCCAACGAGCAGCCGCTGCCCGACGAGCTCCGTGGGGTCGATGTGCCGGTGATCCTCGCCTTCGGCCTGATCCGCCCGTACAAGGGGACCGACGTCCTCCTGCGGGCCTTCTCCCGGATCCGAGGCGCCGAGCTCTGGATCGTCGGCATGCCGCGGATGCCGATGGAGGAGCTCCGTGCGCTGGCAGACCGGGCGCCCGGCCGCGTCCGCTTCATCGACCGTTTCATCCCCGATGCCGAGATCCCGGCCTTCATGCGCCGCGCCGACCTCGTCGTGCTGCCCTACCGGAACATCGAGCAGTCCGGGGTTCTCTACACGGCCCTCGCCTTCGGACGACCGCTCATCCTGAGCGCGGTGGGCGGCTTTTCCGAGATCGCGGAGCGGGGCGCGGCCCGCCTCGTCCCACCCGAGGACCCCGAGGCGCTCGCCGACGCGATCGAGGAGCTGATCGCCGACCGCGACACGGCCGCCGCGCTGGCGGCCGGCGCCGAGCGCGAGGCGGCGAACAGCTCCTCCTGGGACCGGATCGCGGAGTCGACGGTCAAGCTCTACCGCGAGCTGCTCGAGTGACGCTCAACCGCCGATAATCCCCGCTCATGGCGCTCGAGATCGTCTTCTGGGCCGCGGTCGGCCTGATCGTCTACGCCCACCTGGGCTACCCCCTGCTGCTCTGGGCCCTGGCCCGGGTGTTCGGGGAGGGCCGGGCGTCCTCCGAGCTTGACGGCGAGCTGCCCGTCGTCACGCTCGTCATCCCCGCCTACGACGAGGAGGAGGTGATCGAGCGCAAGATCGCCAACGCCCGCGCGCTCGACTACCCAGCCGACCGGCTCGAGATCGTGGTGGCCTCGGACGGCTCCTCCGACCGGACGGCCGAGCTGGCCCGGGCAGCGGGGGCCGACCGGGTGCTGGAGCTGCCCCGCGGCGGCAAGGTCGCCGCTCTCAATCAGGCAGTTCGAGACACGAGCGGAGGGATCCTCGCCTTCTCGGACGCGAACAGCTACTGGCGCCCCGACGCCCTGCGACGGCTCGTCGCCCGCTTCGCCGACGAGCGCGTCGGCTATGCCTGCGGCCAGGTCCGCTTCTCGGGCGGGGAGGGCGGCAATCAGGAGGGGATCTACTGGCGCTACGAGATGGCCGTGCGCTCGATGGAGACGCGGCTGGCCGGCATCACCGCCGGGAACGGCGCGATCTACGCCGTCCGCCGGGAGGCCTACATCGAGCTCGACCCGAGTCGCGGGCAGGACATCGGCTTCCCGTTCGAGCTCACGAAGCGCGGCTGGCGGGCGGTGTACGAGCCGGAGGCGGTCGCCGAGGAGAAGATGGCCCCGACCGTCGAGGGCGAGTTCCGCCGCAAGCGCCGCATGATGTGGGGGCTCTGGGACGTGATGCTGCGGTGGGGCATGCTCGACCCCCGCGGCTACGGCCCCGGCTACGCCCTCGAGATCTACTCGCACCGCCTGCTGCGCTATCTCACGCCCTGGCTGCACCTGATCGCCTTCGGGGTCAACATTGCGCTGCTCGGCCAGGGCCCGCTTTACGTGATCACCATGGCCCTGCAGGTCGCGCTCCTGGTGGGAGCGCTGCTCGGGCGCTTCGTGCCCGCGCTGCCCTTCCGGATCGCCTACTACTACGTCACCGTGACGGCCTCTATCGCAGCCGGACTCTGGGATCGCCTCCGCGCCGGCTCCGTACCGATCGGCTGGGAGAAGGTGGAGGGCACCCGATGAGCGGCGCCAACGGCCCCGTGCCGGACGCCGCGCAGCAGCGCTTGGACGTGCCGCCTCCCGCGACCCGGCCCAGGCAGGGACTTCCCAGCTGGGCGGACCTGGCGATAGCGGTCGTCTCGCTGATCCTCTTCTCGCCGGTCCTGCTCGCCGCGGCGATCGCGATCAAGCTCACCTCGCGCGGGCCGGTGATCTACCGGCAGCGCCGTGTCGGCCGCGACGGCGTGATCTTCGAGATGTTCAAGCTGCGGACCATGCGCCAGGGCGCCGATCCTGTCGGCGTGGGCACGGCGGTGACCGCCGAGGACCCGCGCGTGACGGGCGTCGGCAGGCTGCTGCGCCGATTCTCGCTCGACGAGCTGCCGAACCTCTTCAACGTGCTCCGCGGCGACATGCGGATCGTCGGCCCACGGGCGACGCTGCCTGCCCAGGTCGAGCTCTACACGCCGCGACAGCTGCGCCGCCTGGACCTGCGCCCCGGCGTCACCGGCTGGGCCCAGATCCACGGCCGCGCGGGGATCCCATGGGAGGAGCGGATCGAGCTGGACGTCTGGTACGTCGAGCATCGTTCCCTGCGCCTCGACCTGAAGATCCTCGCCCGCACCCCGGGCGCCCTGCTCCGAGGAGCCGGGAACGTGGCGGTCGATCAATACGCCGGCGCCGCGCCGGACTCCCCGCTGCGCAAGGCCGCCGAGCGGGAGCAGGCGGGGGAGCGCTGATGGCTCGCGGGATCTCGCTGCGGGACTTCCGCCCCGAGGACGCAATCGCTGTGCAGCGCTGGTTCAACTCGCCCGCCGCGACGGCGAACCTTCTCGAGCATCGCGATGGGGAGTTCACCGAGGAGGACGCGAAGCGCTGGGTACAGCGCGCGATCGACCAGGCCGCCGACCGGAACGCGGAGGACCGCAAGTGGGCGGTCGAGGTCGAGGGGATCGACGAGGCAGTCGGGTTCACGGCGCTCTACGGCCTGAACCGCCAGACCGCCCCTGAGCTCGGGGCGATCATGGGAGACGAACGGGTCCGCGGGCGTGGAGTGGGCCGCGAGGCGGAGCGACTCACCAACCTGAGGGCCTTTGAGGAGTTCGGCGCCCACAAGGTCTACGGCCGGATCCCCGCGACCAACGAAGCCGCGAAGAAGGCCGTCATCTACAACGGCTGGAAGCAGGAGGGCGTCCTGCGCAACCAGGTTCGGCACGGCGACGACTTGATCGACGTGGAGGTCTGGGGCGGCTTCCGTGAGGACCTGCCCGAGCCGCCCGAAGAGTGACGCACACGGCCCGCCTGATCGAGGACCTCGGCCTGGAGGCCTCGGACACGGAGTTCTTCCGCTCGGCGGAGTTCTTCGCCGCCGAGGGGGTCACACACACGCTGGCGATCGGGGACGCGATGCGGGTACCCGTCATCGTTCGAGAGATCGAGGGTGCGGGGCGTGTCGACGGGATCTCTCCCTATGGATATCCCGGCGCCCATCTCCTTGATCCGCAAGCCGGTGGGTCCGAGCCTCTCGACCCCCAGCAGATCGATTGGTCCGAGACGGGCCTGGTCAGCGTCTTCGTTCGCGACCGGATCGGCGAGAGCCGCACCTTTGCCGGCGGGACCGTCCGCAATGTCGTTCAGATCGCAGAGGGCGAGGACGGGATTCGGAAACGGCTCCGAGAGCAGATCAGGCGCAACGAGAGGCGCGGTTGGGAGGTTCGTTTCGCGACGGGCCCCGAGGACGCTGCGGCGCTCACGGCGTTCAAGTACGCGTACGACGAGACGATGGCCCGCACCGGGGCCGCCGAGCGCTATCTGTACCCGCACGAGTACTTCGAGACTCTGCTGAAGGGCAGCGGCTGCTGGCTCCTGGTCGCCGAGCGGGAGGGACGCCGTCTCGCGGGCGCGCTCGCCGTTCTCAGCGACCGCTACCTGCACTACTACCTCGGGGGCACGGCCGACGATGCGCTCGGCGATTCCCCGATGAAAAACCTGTTCGCGGCGATGATCAAGCTCGGGAGCGAGCTGGGTGTCCCGGTCAACCTCGGCGGCGGGCTCAGCCCCGGCGACTCGCTCGAGGACTTCAAGCGCGGTTTCGCCGGCGGGGAGGAGCCATTCCGCACGCATGAGCTGGTCGGCGACCTCGTTGCCTACGAGGAGCTCGTGGCGCAGTCCGGGCCGGCGCCCGAGGGCTTCTTCCCCGCATATCGCTCCTAGGCGTCGGTGCCACCGCCCCGCGGGATGCGGGATTCATGGCAAGACGATCGGGATGGCCTGCTCAGGGCCGTTGCCGCGATAGGTGTCCCGGAAGTTCCGGATCACATCGAGTACGTCCGCGTTGTAGTGCGGGCAGACGACCTCGTTGGTCCAGGCCGTGACGGCGACGTCGTACGGCATCGCCGGGTCGGGAAAGAGAAGCATGCCGTCGGGGTCAGCGTCGAAGACGCCCTTCAGCGCGAGTTGCTCGTTCTCGGGCAGGCTCGGCTTGTAGTGGATCTCGATCCGCCCGTGCTCCATCGCGTGCACCATGTCGCGGATGTTCATCCCGGGCGTCCCCGGATTGCTGCTCACAGGGGTCTTGTAGGCCCCGTCGTCGATCGGCACCGGGTTGTGATTGCCCGAGGTGGGCGGGACTGTCCCGTACTTGACGGGTGTCGAGTTCGGCACGTGAGTGTTGCCCTCGTCAGGCAGGTCGAGCTTCACCTCGCAGCCGGCCTTCTGCGCTGAGATCTTCAGGTCGGCGACCTGAATCGGCGGCGGCGGGGTCCCGGTCCGGCAGTCCGGTTCGAGGCCCTTCGTGCTGCCACCGGAGTTCTTGATGTGCGCCTCCGAGCATGCGTCGGTGGCTCCGCCGCCTCCGCCGCCGCTGGCGATCACGGCGACCAGGCCGGCGATCACGGCCACGGTGAGGACCCCGGCGACCGCGTAGCCGGCGATCAGGCGGTTGCGACCGCCCGACTTCGCCGACTGCTCGGCGGCGAGTCGCTGCGCGCGGAGTCGCTCCTTCTCTTCCTTGCGGCTGGCCATCGGAGGGCGGAGAGGCTAGCGGAGGCGGCTCAAGCCTCGCTTAGCGCGTCACCAGGGGCCCTGGCGGCGGTCTTCGTGGCCGCCGGATCAGGCTGGTCCCAGACCTCGTCGAGGAATGCCGCCAGCTCCGCGTCGAGCCGATCCGGGGAGATCCTCCACTCGAGGATCGAGTTGGCCTCGATCAGCCGGGAGTTCGGAAGCTCCTCGGCGAGCATCCCCGAGTCCGAGAATGGGTGAAGCGGATCGGCGCGGTGGCCGATCACCAGGGTCGGCTGCTCCATCTCGATCCGGAACTGGTGGTGAGGCGCCGAGGAGCCGAGGAAGAGGCCCTCGAGCACCGCCGAGGAAGGCGCCGGGTCCTGACGCCAGACGTCGAGGCCCATGTCGAGAAGCGGGTTGGTGCGCGGGATCCTTCGGGCCGCCGACGCCAGCCGCCTGAGCAGCGGCTCCCCGAGCCGCAGCCCGATCATGATCGGGGTGAAGATCACCGCCGCGGCGAGCAGCGCGTTGTCGAGCACGGGCATCTCGATCATCATCGCCTTGACCCGCTCAGGGGACATGTGGTTGAGCTCGAGAGTCGCGTTCGCGCCCAGCGAGGTCCCGCCGACTACCGCCTGGTCGATGCCGAGGTGGTCCATCAGGCCCTCCACCTGCCGGGCGAAGAACGTCATCGAGTAGTTCGACATCTGCGGTGGCCGGTCGGAACGGCCGTGACCGAGCAGGTCGACCGCGATCACCCGGTTGCCGAGCGCTGCCATCTCCGGGCCGAGGCGGTCGAACATCCGCCGGCTCATCAGGAGGCCGTGGATCAGGATCAGCGGCCGGTCGCCCTCGCCGTACTCGTCGTAGGAGATTGTGTGGCCGTCGTATTCGAACACGGGCATCGTGGCGGGAGTCTAGGGCGGGGCTCAGGCGGCGCCGGCGGCCCCTGCGGGCTCCCGGTCCTCCCAGGGCTTGGAGGCGTGCAGGGCACCCAGGATCGCCCGGGCCGCGGGCCAGCGGTTGAGTGCGTACAGGTGAATGCCGGGGGCGCCCCGGCGCAGCAGATCGGCGCACTGCTGGGTCGCGTAGGCGACGCCCAGCTCGAACTCCGCACGCTCGTCTCCATCGAGGGACTCCATAGCCGAGGCGAGCGGGTCCGGGATCGAGGCCTGGCAGAGCTCCGAGATGCGTGCGATCTGCCTGAACCCGGTCATCGGCATGACGCCCGGGATGATCGGCACGTCGATCCCCGCCGCTCGCGCCGCGGGGACGAAGTCGAAGTAGATCTGGTTGTCGAAGAACAGCTGGGTGATCAGGAACCTGACGCCGTTGTCGACCTTCGTCTTCAGATACGCCAGGTCCGCCTCGAGGCTCGCCGCCTCGGGATGGACCTCGGGAAAGCAGGCCCCCCCGATCGCGATCTCGGGGTGGGTCTCGTGAATCAGCGCCGCGAGCTCGGAGGCGCTGCCGAGGCCCCCCTCGGGCTGCTCGAAGTCCTTCTGGCCGCGCGGGGGATCGCCGCGCAGGGCGAGAATGTTCTCGATCCCGGCGTCCGAGATCCGCTCGATGATCTCGCGCAGGCTCTCGACGCTCTCGCCGACGCAGCTCAGATGGGCCATCGCCTCCGAGTCGTACTGGTCGCGAATCGCCCTGGTGGTGTCGAGGGTGCCCTCGCGAGTCGCGCCGCCTGCCCCGTAGGTCACGGAGAAGAAGTGCGGGTCGAGCCTGCCCAGCACCTCCACGGTCTCGAACAGCGTCTGGCGGCCCTCATCCGTCTTCGGCGGGAAGAACTCGACCGAGAACACCGGACGATTCGAGGAGAGCATTTCGTCGATACGCATACCGCAAGGGTATTGAGCGGGCCATAGCATCGAGCCAATGGCCTTTCACGTGGAGATCTCGAGCAGCTTTCGCCAGCGTGCTCGCGCCTTCAACCTGGACGAAGCCGAGCTGCGCGCGACCGTGCTCGAGCCCTGGGTGAAGGGGCACACGGTCCATCTCGGGGAGAAGGACTTCGAGCCGAAGGATTCCAAGCTGGTCGTCCTGGAGGGCCCCGAGCTCGCCGACGTCGACCTCTCGATCGGGCGGGGATGGTCGAACGCCGAGAAGGCCTCCGAGAACGTCACCCGGAGGCTGGTCGAGTCCGCCGCCGTCCCCGCCAAGCCGGTGGTGGCGATCCTGGCGGAGGAGGACGCGGCGCGGGCCGAGGTGGCCGGGATGCTCGCTCGCCTCGACCTCGAGCTCGCCCCCTGGGACGAGCTTCGCTCTCTCATCCTGGGAGCGGCGGCGCCCGCCGGCGGACGGGGCCATGCGGCGGTTCTCGCGCTCGGTGGCAGCGCGCCCTCCGCTTCCTGGCTCTTCGACGCCGGCCTGGCGCGAGGCGCGCTGGGTGGGAGGGCGCTGGTGGTCCAGCTCGGTGACGCGGCGATCCCGGCGCAGCTCGCCGGAATCGAGGTCATGCGACTCGAGCCAGGCGAGGAATCTTCGGTCCGGGCGCTGGGAGAACGGCTAGTCGGCTGACGGGTTCGCGATCAGTCGCGGCTGCGAGCGGCCGCCCCAGATAAGTCGCTCCGGGCTTCGCCCTCCGCTCCAAAGTGGAGCGGCGTGGCAGCCGCCATCAGGTCGCGGCTGCGGGCGGCCGCCCCAGATAAGTCGAGCGGCTGGCAGCCGGTCAGACCTTGGCGGCGACCCGCTTCACGATGCCGGGCTTCGAGAACTTGATCTCGCTGCCGCGGGCGACCGCGATCACCGGAGCGTTGGAGGTCTCGATCGCGTACCCCGCCCGGGCGCTCAGGTTCACGTGGCCCTTGGGCGATGCCGGCGAGGATCCGAGGACGATCAGGTCAGCCTCGGTGTGGCGCTCCACGACGTCGACGCCGAGGGCGGCTGCGAGGCTCTTCGCGGTCTCGATCGCGCTCCGATCCCCGTCGTCCTCGACCAGCACGCCGACGCTCTTGATCGCGTGATCGCTGTTCCGGTATCCGGCCGGGGCGATTGCAACGGCGGCGGGGCCACCGGTCAGCATCCGCTCTGCGGAGGTGCCGGGCATCACCGCTCCCTTGGCGGTCCGATAGTCGGAGCCGAAGACGATCAGCTCGGCCTTCTCGCTCTCGGCCAGCTCCCAGAGGCCGGCGCCGGTCGAGGCGTGGACGACCACATGCTGGGGAGTCTTCTCGTCGCCGAGCGACTGGGCACCGGCGGCGAGCAGTTCCTCGGCCTCCTTCTCCTCCAAGGCCTCGCGGGCCTGGTCGGACTGCTGCGTGTGACGCACGTACGCGAGCGAGGCCTCGCCGCCGAACTCGGCCAGCTGGGCGCCGAGGGCGAGTGCATCACGGTCGTTGTCTGTGCCGTCGTAGGAAACGATGATCTTGGCCATTTGGGTTCTCCTTGGTCCTAAGTTAGGGGTGCGGTTCGAAGTTCAATGGCATGGTGCCCGCGTCCTGCCATTAGCACAAGTACTTCTGATGATCTCTAGAATTAGCACCGCTAATGCTGAACGCGCAGAGGCTCAGAGTGCTTCGCGAAGTGCTCGCCCAGGGGTCTTTCTCCGAGGCGGCGAGCGCGCTCAACTACACCCAGTCCGCGGTCTCACAGGCGATCGCGACGCTGGAGGCGGAGGCGGGGGTCCCCCTGCTCGAGCGGGATCGTCGCGGCGTGCGCCCGACCTCCGCGGGGGAGCGCCTCAACGAGCACGGGGTGCGGATCTTGACGCAGCTCGACGCCGCCGAGGCGGAGCTGGGCGCGATCGCCGGCGTCAGGGGCGGGGAGCTTCGGATGGCGTCATTTCCCACCGCCGGCGCGACCCTGATGCCGCTCGCGATTGCGTCGTTCCGCAGCGCCCATCCGGAGGTGGCGCTCAGCCTGATCGAGGACGAGCCCGAGGAGCTCACGCCGAGGCTGCGCGATGGCGAGTTCGACCTGGCGTTGATCTTCGAGTTCGAGGGAACCGGCGAGCTCGGCCCGGGACTGCGCTCGACGCCGCTCTTCGAGGACCCGATGAAGCTCGCCCTTCCCAAGGCCCATCCGCTGGCGGGCAAGGAGCGGATCACCCTGAAGGACCTTGGGGAGGACGCCTGGGTGCAGACCTCGGAGGCGAGCGCCTGCGCCCGTCATGTTGTCCGGATCTGCCGCGATGCCGGCTTCGAGCCCCGCGTCTCGTTCGAGTCGGACGACTATCTGACGGTGCAGGGGCTGGTCGCCGCGGGTGTGGGTGTTGCCCTGATCCCGGAGCTCGCTCTCTCGCAGGCGCTCAGCTACGACATCGCCGTAACCGAGCTTCGTCCCACTGCCCCGGTGCGGCACGTGGTCGCGGCGACACGGGGTTCGGGGGTCTCGCTGCCCGCCGCGGCGGCGATGCTGGACATCCTTCAGCACGAAGCTCGCCGCTACCAGTCGTAGACCGGGACCGAGAAGACCGCCGCCCCCACCTTGCGGCGGGGGCGGCGGATGAAACCGACTTCTCGAGCCGGGCGCTAGCTGCTCTGCGCTCCGGACGGGAAGGCCAGCGACGGCACGTCCGAGGGATAGACCTCGTGACCGTGCACGGCGATGTCGCCTTCCTCCATGTCTGCCTCCTCCATGCGAAGCGACACGAACAGCCCCACGATCTTCAGCAGGATGAACGTGCCGATTCCGGAGAAGAGGATCACCCAGAGGGCGGTCTCTGCCTCGTCCTTGAGGAGCTCCCAACTGCCTCCGTTGAACACGCTGGAGAAGCCCGGCAGGTCCGTGGCTCCACCACCGGTCGCGGCGTAGACGATGATGTTGGGGTCCGCAAAGAACCCGAGCAGCAGGCCACCGAAGAGACCGGCGAACCCATGGGTGTAGATCACGCCCAGGGTGTCGTCGACGTTTCGGAACGGCCGCATCCGGCTCAGGTAGTTGAGGGCGAAGTAGCACAGAGTGCCCCCGATCAACCCGATGCACAGCGCTCCCCAGCCGTTGATGAAACCGGCGCAGGGAGTGATCACCACGAGACCGGTGATCATGCCGTTGACGCTCGAGATCAGGCTGGGCTTGTGGCCCGTCGCGTAGTCGAGAGCGATCCATGCCAGGAACGCGACCGCCGCTGCCAGGTTCGTGTTGAGAACCGCCAGCGACGCATTGGCGCCCGCGTAGTAGGGGTCGCCTCCGTTGAATCCGTTCCAGCCAAGCCACAGGAGCCCAGCGCCCGTCGCAACCATCAGCAGGTTGTTCGGAGCGTCGATCTCACGGTCACGCTGGAGCCGGGGTCCGATCACCGCCGCAGCGACGAAGCCGGAAACACCCGCAGCCAGGTGGATCACGTAACCACCCGAGAAGTCGAGCGCACCGTGCGTCGCCCAGAAGCCGCCGCCCCAGATGAGGAAGGCGTTGATGGTGTAGACGGTGCTCGACCAGAGGATCACGAACGGGATCCAGGCCCGGAAGTTGATCCGGCCGAGCACAGATCCGAGCATCAGGATCGGTGTGATCGCCGCGAATACGAACTGGAAGTAGACCAGCGTCGGTTGGCTGAAATTGAACGCCGGCCCGGTGGTGATTCGCGGAATTAGCGCCTGTGACTGCTCCGAGGCAGTTGACAGAACCGAGTGCGGCGTTCCCCACATGGTGCTGAAGAAGCCGGTATCGGCGCCGAAGATGTGCATCGGAGCGCCAAACGCCATCTTGAACCCGTAGAGGACCCAGACGACCAGCACCAGGGCGAACGCGACGAAGGACATCATCATCGAGTTCACCGACCAGCGCTTCTGCATCACGCCGCCGTACAGCACGGCCAGGCCGGGCACACTCATGAGCCCGACCAGGGTCGCGGCGGTGAGCTGCCAGGCATTGTCGCCGGGGTTCACAAAATCGGGATAAGGCACCCACGTAGGCATGAGTTCTGCCTGCTCCTTTCTTTGGATAACGAGCAATGGCGATGCCCGCCTGGCCGTCGAAACGACGTCCGGACTGGTAAAGCCGCGCTGGAGGGTGCCGGAACGGGGGGCCACCTCCTACCTCCAAAGAGTGGAAATCCCCCGTCGCTATCTCGACACTCGGTCGAGGCGAGCTGCGGGATTCCGCGCCTAGACTGGCTTTCATGCCGCTCGAGGGCCACTGGTCACGCGTCAACACCCCCTTGCGGCAGACGACCGCGCGTGAGCGCCGACTCGTGCGCGTATTCGCCGCCCTGCTCGGGATCGCCGTCGCCGTCGCCATAGTCGTGCTCGTGACAAACGGCTCACACTCTCCCTCCACACCGGCGGGTTGCCTCCGAATCGAGGTCGGGAGCACCATGGGAGGCGGCACGACCCAGCTCTGCGGGCAGACGGCGCGCCACTTCTGCCTCAGTTCGGCCGCCGGCGACGAGCAGGGCTACCTGTCGAAGTGCCGAGACGCCGGCTATGTCGTTCGCTCCCAATAGCCTGAAGGGACCGGAGGCAGAGCGCCTGGCGGGGCTGCACGCCTAAAGGGCGAGACCGGCGAGCCACCGGGCGGCCGCCTCGGCGATCGCGTCCGGGTCCGACTTGAGGCCGTGGTCTCCCCGGACCTTCACCACCTCCCGCGTCTTCGCGGCCGGCGGCATGCCGAAGCGGTCGCTCTCGCCCTGGACGACGAGGACGGGAAGCTTCACCGCCTCCAGCTCCGGCAGGCGGCTCTGCGGCGGCTTCTTGCGGCGGGGTGGCACCAGGGGGAAGGCGAGGCAGAGCACGGCTGCGGCTCCGGTCTGCTTGACCGTCCGGCATGCCACTCGTGCGCCGAGGGAGCGTCCGCCGACCACCAGCGGGAGGCCGCCCAGCTCGTTCTCTCGGAGGTGCTCCGCGACGGCGATCCAGGCCTCGTCCAGGCGTTTGGCGGGCGCCGGCGCCCGGCGTCTCGCGACGCGGTAGGGCTGCTCCACCATGACGACGGTGTGGCCCTCGGCAACGGCGGCATCCCGCGCGGCAACCAGATCCGGAGCATCCACGCCGCCTCCGGCGCCGTGGCCGAGCACGAGCGCGGCCCGAGCGGTCTTGACGGGGTGAAGCTGGGCCCGAGCCGGTCCGGACGGCGTTTCGATCTCGATTGCGGGCACGCCCGCGACCCCGGTCCGGGCGGCTACGCCGTATTGAGGGCGACCGCGGCACGGACGAGCGTCTTGAACGCATCCGCGTCGATCTCCTCACCCTCGTGGATGTCGATCGCGCGCCTGGTGTTCCCGTCGAGGCTCGAGTTGAAGAGCTTTGCCGGATCCTTGAGCGACGCCCCCTTGGCGAAGGTCAGCTTCACCTTGTCCTTGTAGGACTCGCCGGTGCAGATGATCCCGTCGTGCTCCCAGACGGGAGTGCCGGGGCTCGTCTGCTTCGCCCACTTGAATTCCTCCACGACGTCCGCGTCCGCGTCGTGAATGAGCTCGCGCACCCTGGTCAGGGTCTCGGCGCGCCAGTCGCCGAGCTCGGCGATTCGGTTGTCGATCTGCTCGGAAGCCGACAATTCATGGAGCTAGCCGGACTCGAACCGGCGACCTCCTGGGTGCGATCCAGGCGCTCTCCCAACTGAGCTATAGCCCCGCGCGTTTGGGACATATGTTGGCTCGCAGACAACCTTCCACGCGAGTCGGGGCAAGGATACGCTTTCG
>DASUPK010000044.1:0-18301 GCA_036276255.1 Solirubrobacterales bacterium | reverse complement strand
AGCCTGGGAGAGAATGCGGGTCCCGCAGCGAGGGCACGGCCTGCCGGCGCGTCGGTAGACCTGGTTCGGCTGGCGCCCGGTCTCGACCGCCTCCAGCATCAGGTCGCGAGTGGCGTCGAGGACGTCGATGAGCTGATCGTCACCGAGCGCCCCCACGGGAGTGCGCGGGTCGAGCCCCGCCTCGAAGCAGCCCTCGGATCTGAAGATGTTGCCGATGCCCGCGACCAGCCTCTGGCCGAGCAGCGCATCGCCGACCCTCAGGTCCGGCCCGGCTGAGCGGATCCGCACGGCGGCGACGCCCGGGTCGAAGTCATCCGCGAGTACGTCCGGGCCGAGCCGCGCCAGCTTGGGATCGTGCAGCAGCTGGGACTCGCGGACGATCCGCAGCCTCGACCCGCCGAAGTTGACCCCCTCCGCGCCGCCCCCCGTCAGCGCGATCCAGGCGTCGCGGGCCGGCCTGCGCCAGCGCGCGCCATTCGCGTAGAGCTGCCAGCTGCCCCGCATGCCGAGATGGCTGTGCAGGGCGAGCCCGCCGTCGAAGTGGAACAGGAGGTGCTTGCCGCGGGTCTCGATCCGCTCGAGCTTGCGCCCGTCGAGCTCTGCCGGCGCCAGCCCGTCGGGGCGGCGCCGCCCAGGGGTGCGCACCGAGACCTCGGCGCCCTCCAGTGGCGCGCGCATCCTCCGGGCGATCCGGAGGATCGTGTCGCCCTCGGCCATTACGCGACCAGCTTGCGCGGCTGCCGGCGGAAGCCAGCCTCGATCAGGGTCGCCTCGAGGCCGGAGCCGATCACCGGCTCGCCGTCGAGTCGCTCGATGGCGAGCTTCTCGATCTGCCCGCCCTGAGCGGCCTCGGCGAGGGCGCCCAGGCCCTCGATCAGATCGCCGTCGCCGAGCTCCTGCAGGCGCAGGATCCCCTTGCCGCCGCGCTCGACGTAGAGCATCGGCTCGCCGTCGCGGATCAGCACGTAGGCGCCCGCCGCGCGGGCGGGGCGGCGCTGTCCCTCGAGCTTGGGCCAGGAGAGAGTCGCGCCGTAGGGATTCGCCGGGTCCGTCGCGGCGAGCACCTGAAGCTCACCATCGGTTCGCGGCATGCTCCGCAGCCGCTCGACCGCGCCCGGCAGCGCGAACTGGGCCCCGCCCAGCCCCTCCACGAAGTAGCCGCGGCGCGCGGTTCCGAGCAGCTCGAGGTTCTGGAGCTCGCCGTAGATGGAGGCGAATCCGCCGGGGATGCTCTCGGCGATGGCCGTCTCGCGGGTGACGATGCCGTGCCGCTCCAGCAGCAGCTCGGCGAGCGCGCGCATCCGGGGGCCGGCCGACGGCGCGCCCTCGAACAGCGGGGCGCTCAGCGACCAGCGGCCGATCACCGTGCCGGCCGCCGCGGCACGGCGACGGGCGAACCGGCGCCCGCCGCGGTCGGAGTGCTGGGCGGCTCGCAGGCGGGGTGCTCGCAGGGGCGCGAAGGCGTCGTTGGTCACCTCGCCCGACCAGGCCAGGTCCCAGAGCGCCTCGTGCAGCTCCTCGGCCGATCCCTCCAGCTCGAGCAGGTCAAGCCAGAAGCAGGGGCCCTGCGCCAGGCGCTCGCGGATCGTCTCGTGAAGCTCCCCCTCGGGCCGGTCGAGCTTGGCGTTGCCCGGCGGCGGGCCGGCTAGGCGAACGTCCTCCCGGAAGTAGAGCGCGACCTTGCCGTCGTTGCGGCCGAGCGAACCAGCTCCGATCCAGACGAGCTCGCCGCTGGTGCAGAGCTCGTCGAGCCAGGTGGGGTTGTAGGAGCCGAGGCGGCGGGGCAGCACGTCCCGTTCCCAGGTTTTCGGCGTGAGCGCCACGCCCTGCAAGGAGATGAGCGCCTCGCGCAGGCGATCGGGTCCCGCGCCGGAGCGGCCGTGGGCATCGACGTTCTGCCAGCTCGGTAGGAAGCGGGCGAGCTCCCGCGGGTCGGTCGCCTCCACTTCCTTGCGCAGGCGGGCGAGGCTGGCGCGCCGGAGCCGGCGCAGGACGTCGGACTCGCACCACTCTCTCGATGTCCCGCCCGGCAGCAGCTCGCCGCGGACGACGTCGCCGGATCGCTCCAGCTCCCTCAGGGCTGAGCTCGGGTCGACGCCGTAGCGGTCGGCCAGCTGCCTGGTCGGGAAGGGCACGTGGGACGCGGCGTAGCGCCTCACCAGGGAGACGAGCGCGTCGTCGACCGGTTCCAGGAAGCTCTCCGGGAGCCCCGCGGGCGGCGGCACCCCGAGGGCATCGCGATAGAGGCCGGCGTCCTCAGCGGCGATGTAGCGCTCCTCGCCGGCGATCCTGACCACGGCGGCGCGGCGCTCCTTGACCAGCTTCTGGAGCATCGAGGCGGCCGAGTAGCCATCCTCGGTCCGTTGCTCGCACTCCTCGGCCGTCAGGTCGCCGAGCCGCCGAAGGATGGTCTGCAGGCCGTCGCGGTCCTTCGCCAGACCCGCCTCGGTCAGGTGCTGGAGCTGCGAGGAGACCTCCTCGAGGGCCTCGGGGTCGATCAGTTCGCGGAGCTCCTCCTGGCCCAGCAGCTCGGCGAGCAGGTCACGGTCGAGGGCGAGGGCCGCCGCGCGGCGCTCCGCGTTCGGCGTATCCCCCTCGTACATGTAGGTGGCGACGTAGTCGAAAAGCAGCGAGGAGGCGAAGGGCGAAGCGGTGGGCGTCTCGACCTCGACCATCGTGATCTTCCGCGAATGGAGGTCGCGCAGCAGCTCCTTGAGCGAGGGGAGATCCAGGACGTCTCGCATCACCTCGCGGTAGGTCTCAAGGATCACCGGGAAGCGGGGGAAGTCTCGGGCGACCTCGAGCAGGCTCTGTGACTTCAGGCGCTGCTGCCAGAGGGGGGTCCGCTTTCCGGGCCATGCCCTCGGGATGAGCAGCGAGCGGGAAGCGTTCTCGCGGAAGCGCGCGCCGAACAGGGCGGACCCGGACAGCTCGCGGATCACCAGGTCCTCGAGCTCGTCAGGTTCGATCATCACCAGGTCACCTGGCGGTGGCTCGTCTGCGTCGGGGAGATGGATGACGATGCCGTCGTCCGACCAGATCGCATCGGCCTCGAGGTCCTTGTCGTCCCGGATCTTGGCCGAGAGCGCCAGGCCCCATGCGGCGTGGACGCGGCCGCCGAACGGCGAGAGGACGCAGAGCCGCCAGTCGCCGATCTCGTCACGGAAGCGCTCGATCACGATCGCCTCGTCGGAGGGGACTACGCGCGTCGCCGCCTGCTGCTCGGTCAGGTAATTGACGAGGTTCTGGGCGGCCAGCTTGTCGAGATCGTTCTCCTTGGCGAGCTTCTTCGGGTCCGCGTTCACGGCCTCCCGCGCGAACGCGCCGATCGCCCGGCCGAGCTCCGCGGGACGCCCGATCCCGTCACCGCGCCAGAAGGGGACCGCGCCGGGGGTGCCCGGAGCGGGGGTGACGATCACCCGGTCGCGGGTGATCTCCTCGATCCGCCAGGTGCTCGCGCCGAGCAGGAAGGCCTGCCCGGGGCGCGCCTCGTAGACCATCTCCTCGTCGAGCTCGCCGACCCGGCGGCCGTCGGGGAGGTGGACGCCGTAGAGGCCGCGGTCCGGGATGGTGCCGGCGTTGGCCACGGCGAGCTGGCGTGCTCCCGGCCGGCCGCGCATCGTGCCCTTGGTCCGGTCCCAGACGATCCTCGGCCGCAGCTCGGCGAAGCGCTCCGACGGGTAGCGGCCGTCGAGCATGTCGAGCACGTTCTCGAGCTGCTCTCGGGAGAGCTCGGAGAAGGGCTGCGCGGAGCGGACCAGCTTCTCGACCTCGTCGATCTCCCACTCGTCGAGTGCGGCCATCGAGACCAGGTGCTGGGCGAGCACGTCGAGGGGGTTCTGGGGAATGACCGTCTCCTCGATTTCGCCGGTTCGCATGCGGCGAGCGACCACCGCGCACTCGAGCAGGTCGGCGCGGAACTTGGGGAAGATGCGGCCCTTCGAGACCTCGCCGAGGGTGTGGCCGGCGCGGCCGACCCGCTGCAGGCCGCGGGTGACGGACTTCGGCGACTCGACCTGGATGACCAGGTCCACCGCCCCCATGTCGATGCCGAGCTCGAGCGACGAGGTGGCGACCAGGCAGGGCAGTTCGCCGGACTTGAGCAGCTCCTCGACCAGGGCGCGCTCCTCATGGGACAGGGACCCGTGATGAGCGCGGGCGATTTCGGCGGGCGGGTCCCCGCCACCCGCCCGAGAATCGCCGTGCCCAGCGTGCTCCGTCGCGGGGAGCTCGCTCTCGAGGTCGTCGTTGTGCATCTCGTTGAGGCGCTTCGCGATCCGCTCGGATGCGCGGCGGTTGTTGACGAAGACGATGGTCGAGCTGTGCTCGCGGACGAGGCGAAGCAGCTCGGGGTAGATCGCCGGCCAGATCGAGCGGGTGTTGGTCGCGGGGTCGAGGGAGGCCTCGATCGGGCCGGGGTCGATCCGCTCCGGGGAGTGCTTCAGGTTGCTGTCCTGATGCGGGGTCTTGCCGGTGTCGGCCCCCTCCCGGCGCTTGTTGGAGAGCGGGCTCGGCTCGACCATGTCCTCGACCGGCACGACGATCTCGAGGTCGAGCTGCTTGGGCTCCGAGGCGTCGACGATCTCGCACTCCCGCCCGGCCCCGACGAGGAAGTCGCCGATCCGCTCGAGCGGCCGCTGCGTGGCGGATAGACCGATCCTCTGCACGGGCTGCTCGCCGAGGTGGTCGAGGCGCTCCAGCGTCAGCGCCAGATGCGATCCGCGTTTCGAGGGCGCAACGGCGTGGATCTCGTCCACGATCACCGCCTCGACTCCGCCGAGGATCTCGCGCGCCCCCGAGCTGATCATCAGATAGAGCGACTCGGGCGTGGTGATCAGGATGTCGGGCGGCTCGCGGCGCATCCTCCGACGCTCGGTCTGCGGCGTATCGCCAGTGCGCAGCGCCACCGAGACCGGCGCGCCGATGCCCTGCAGCGGCGCCCTCAGGTTGCGCTCGATGTCGTAGGAGAGGGCCTTGAGGGGCGAGACGTAGACGATGCGCACGCCCGAGCCGAGCCGCTCGGGCTCCCGCGCCAGACGGTCTATTCCCCAGAGGAACGAGGCGAGGGTCTTGCCCGAGCCGGTGGGGGCGCAGATCAGCGTGTGCTTGCCTGAGGCGATCGCGGGCCAGCCGGCCGCCTGGGCGGGCGTGGCAGCCTCGAACGACGCCTCGAACCACTTCCTGACCGGCTTCGAGAAGGGCTCCAGGGGTGACTTTGGGGTCGCGGGCGTACTCATGCCGAACCTACTGACCTTACCGACCGCGACCGGCGGCCCAGGAGGCTCCGGCGGCAGGCGGCCTCGAGTTAGGAGCCGCTCTCCGCGCCGGCCGGAGCGACCCGCTCAACGTCGAGCCGCGGCAGGATTCGCTCGAGCCAGTCCGGGATCCACCAGTTCCGCTTTCCGAGCAGTTGCATCACTGCGGGGACGAGCACCATCCGGACGACGGTGGCGTCCAGGAAGATCGCCGAGGCCAGGCCGATCCCGAACAGCTTGAGGAAGGTGTCCGAGGAGAAGAGGAACGCGAGGAACACCACGACCATGATTGCCGCGGCCGCTGTGATCACCCGGGCTGTCTTGGCCAGCCCGTCCGCGACCGCCCGCCGCGTGTCACCGTCCTTCAGGTACTCCTCCCGGATACGCGAGATCAGGAAGACCTCGTAGTCCATCGAGAGCCCGAAGAGGATCGCGAACATCATCACGGGCATGAAGGGCGCGATCGGCACCTCGTGGTCGATGCCGATCAGGTTGCTGAGCCCGCCTCCGCTGGCCGCGAGGGTCATCACCCCGTAGGCGGCGCTCACCGAGAGCAGGTTCATGACTGCTGCCTTCAGCGAGATGAACGGGGAGTGGAAGGCGATCAGCAGCAGCAGGAACGAGAGGCCGACGACGCCGATGATGAAGAGCGGCATGCGGTCCTTGATGAACTGGCTCTGATCCTCGAGCGCCGCTGCCACCCCGCCGACCTGGACGTCGATCCCGGAGCTCCCGACCGTGGAGGGGACGATGTCGTTTCTGAGCCGGTGGACGAAGTCGGTCGTCGCGCTGTCCTGCGGTGCGCTCTTCGGGATCACCGCGATCAGGGCGGCATCGCCTGAGGAGTTGACCTGGGTCGGCCCGACGAAGGCCACGTCCGGATCCGAGCGGATCTTGTCTGCCAGGGCCTCCAACTTCGGCCTGTCCTGAGGGCTGGGCAGCTCGGCCGCGACGATCACCGGGCCGTTGGTGCCCGGGCCAAAGCCGTCGCTGATCAGGTCGTATGCCTGCCGGGTCATCGACCCCGGCGGGTCGTTGCCGGCGTCCGGGAACCCGAGCCGCATGCCCAGGGCAGGCGCGGCGAGCACCAGCAGAACGGCGGTCGCGGCGATTGCGGCGAGCCACGGCCGCTTCTGGACGCCATGCGCCCAGCGCAGGGCCGGCGACTCCCCCTCGCTCGGCTCGGATCGCAGCGCCCTGCCCAGCAGCGGAATCCGGAGGCGGTCGACCCGCGGGCCGAGGTAGGAGAGCAGCGCAGGCAGGAGGGTGATCGACGCCAGCATCACGACGAGCACGGCGATCGCCGCCGAGATCGCGACTCCGTACATGTAGGAGAGGCCGGTCAGGAAGAGCCCGAGCACCGCGATCACCACGGTGCTGCCGGCGATGATCACGCTGCGCCCGGCCGTCGTGACCGCCTCCACGATCGCGTCATGGCGGTCCTTCCCCTCCTTCATCGCCTGACGGAACCGGGTCAGGACGAGCAGGGAGTAGTCGATGCCGACACCGATCCCGATCAGGCCGGAGACCGCTGTGGTCCAGTCGGGGACGTCGACGACGTTGGCGAGAAGGGGGATCAGGCCCGCCGAGGAGATGCCGAGGCCGACGAGGGCGATGCCCAGTGGCAGTCCCGCGGCTACCACCGAGCCGAAGGCGATCAACAGCACGATCGCGGCGGCGAAGAAGCCGATGCCCTCCGGGCTCGCCTGCGACTCGGCACGGTTGATCGGGTCGCCTCCGAGCTTGATATCGAGACCGTTGCCATCGTTCGACTGGGCGGCGTCGATCAGCTGCGTGCCCTGGTCCTTCGTCACGTCCCAGCCGGGGACGGTGAGGGGAAGGGTCGTCGTGCCGAACTGGCCGTTGTCCGAATAGCGGATCTGCGTATGGCCCGAGATGTGGTTGACCTTCTCGGCCTGCGCAAAGAACGCGTTCATGCGCTGCTGGGCCGCCGGGGTCCGGACGCCCGCGGGGTCCTTCCAGACGACGTAGATCTCCTGGCCCGAGTATCCGCCGAAGCGCTGCTGGGTGATGTCGCTTGCCGCCTTCGACTCCGAGCCGGGCGTGTTGTAGTCCGCGTTGAACTCGCCCTTGAGGGATGAGCCCACGCCGATGATCACGATCATGGCCGCGATCCAGCCGAGGACCATGAGCCCGCGGCGGCGATAGGCGATGTCAGCGAGACGGGTTAGGTGACGCGTCATCCCGCTCGTTCTAGCAAGCCGCGCTCCTCGGCGGCCTCTCCAAACGTGCTGACTACTTCAGGGCCTTGCCGTAG
This sequence comes from Solirubrobacterales bacterium, assembly GCA_036276255.1. Classification (GTDB taxonomy): domain Bacteria; phylum Actinomycetota; class Thermoleophilia; order Solirubrobacterales; family 70-9; genus DASUPK01. The sequence continues at coordinate 10,768 of DASUPK010000044.1, read as the reverse complement.
TGCCGCTCGTAGTAGGTGCGATAGTCGCCGGAGCGGATCGGCGCCCACCAGCCTTCGTTCTCGCGATACCAGTGGACGGTTCGCTCGATTCCCTCGTCGAAGCCGACGGCGGCCTTCCAGCCGAGCGCCTCGAGGCGGGCGGCCGAGAGCGAGTAGCGCCGGTCGTGGCCCGGGCGGTCCTTGACGTAGGAGATCAGCGACTCGTCGCGATCGGTGAGCGCGAGGATCCGTCTGATCACCTCGATGTTGGGCAGTTCGTCGGGGCCGCCGACGTTGTAGACGTTGCCCGGCTCGCCGCTCTCGAGAACGGCGTCCACGGCCGTGCAGCAGTCCTCGACGAAGAGCCAGTTGCGCACCTGCATGCCGTCGCCGTAGACCGGCAGCGGGTCGCCGGCGAGCGCATTGAGGATGCAGAGCGGGATCAGCTTCTCCGGGTACTGGTACGGGCCGTAGTTGTTGGAGGCGCGCATGATCAGCGCCTCCGCACCGTAGGTGCGGGCGAACGCGGCGACCATCAGGTCACCGCCGGCCTTGGAGGCCGAGTAGGGCGAGGATGGGGAGAGAGGCGACTCCTCGGTGGCGGAGCCCATCTCGAAGTCGCCGTAGACCTCGTCGGTCGAGAACTGGAGGTAGCGGACGCCCGCGTCCCGCGCGGCTTCGAGCAGGACGTAGGTGCCGAAGACGTCGGTGGTGATGAACTCTCCCGGCGCCTCGATCGAGCGGTCGACGTGCGTCTCCGCGGCGAAGTTGACGACGGCGTCGCAGCCCTCGATGGCCCCACGGGCGGCGTCGCGGTCGGCGATGTCGGCCTCGATCAGCTCGAAGCGGCCGTCCGGAAGCCCCTCGAGGTTCTCCCGGCGCCCGGCGTAGGTGAGCTTGTCGAGGACGCGCACCGAGTCGTCAGGATGATTCGCCAGCCGCAGGCGCACGTAGTTGGAGCCGATGAAGCCGGCCCCCCCGGTGACCAAGAGCTTCACGCCGCGTCCACTCCCTTGTCCTCTCCACCCGGCTCGTCGGATCCGTCATCCCAGGTCACGTCCTCCGGGGGCAGCTCGCTCTCACCCGTGATCTCCTCGCCGTCGGCCTCCCGTTCCTGGCGCTCTCGGTGGGTCCAGTCGAGCATGGGCTGTCGGCGCGACGAGCTGGAGCGCTGCTTCTTCGGCGCCTCCTCCTCGGTGTGCTCCCGCCGGGCCAGGTAGTCGGAGAGCCCGCGCTGCCAGGTCGGCAGCTCGATCGGAGTGGTGCGCCGGCTGATCAGGACCGAGTTGGCGGGCCGCTTCGCGGGGCGCTCCATCATGTCCGTGGTCGTGGCCATCACGCGCGTCACGACCTCGGCCTGCCGGAAGATCTCCATGGCGAACTCGTACCAGGAGCAGCTTCCCTCGCCCGCCATGTGGTGGATCCCGAAGGCGCCGGTGTCGATCAGGCGGAGCAGGCCGACGGCCAGGTGGCCGGTGTAGGTGGGGCAGCCGACCTGGTCGTGGACGACCACGACCGGGCCGCCATCCTGCCCGAGCCGGAGCATCGTCTCCACGAAGTTGCCGCCGTGCGGGCCGAACAGCCACGAGGTCCGGACGATGAAGCTGCGCCCGTTGACGAGGGCGGTGGCGCGCTCGCCGCCGAGCTTGGTGCGGCCGTAGGCGTTGATCGGGTCGGGATCGTCGGACTCGCTGTAGGGCCCGCCCTCCCCGCTGAAGACGTAGTCGGTCGATGGGAAGACCACCTGGGCGCCGACCTTCGCGGCCGCGCCCGCCACGAATCCGGCTCCCTGGGCGTTGACCACCGACGCGTCGTGCTCGGATTCCTCGGCGCCGTCCACATTGGTCCAGGCGGCGCAGTTGATGACCGCGTCCGGGCGCTCGCGGGTGATCAGCCGCTCGACCCGGGCCGGGTCGGTGACGTCCAGTTCGTCGTGGGTCAGCGCAATCACCTGATGGCGCATGTCTTGGGCGACCCGCACGACATCCTGGCCGAGCATCCCGCCGGCTCCGGTGACCAGAACCCTCATGGGATCGAGATGTCCGCGTTGTCGCCGACCAGGAAGCGGAGCGTCTTCGGTATCCCCTCGCTGCGGCTCAGGCTGACGTTCTTGCCGAGCAGGCTCGCCTCCATCCGTGCATGCAGGTCACGGATGCTGGATCCCGAGAGGACGATGGAGTGCTCGACCTCGGACCCGGTGATCAGCACGTCCCGGTCGATCGCCGTGTAGGGGCCGATGTAGCTGTCTGAGATTCGCGCCCCGGCGCCGATGATCGCCGGGCCGCGGACCACCGAGCGCTCGAGCTTCGCCCCCTCCTCGATCACCACCCGGCCCTCGACGCGCGAGGCCTCATCGAGGTCGCCGTCGATGCGCTGCTCGATGTCCTCCAGCACCAGGCGATTGGCCTCGAGCATGTCCTCCAGCTTCCCGGTGTCCTTCCACCATCCCCTGACGATGTGAGGCTCGACGCGGCGGCCGGACTCGATCAGCCTGTCGATCGCGTCCGTGATCTCGAGCTCTCCTCGCGCCGAGGGCTCGATCGCGTGCGCCGCCTCGAAGATCGAGGGGCCGAACATGTAGACGCCGACGAGCGCGAGGTCGCTGGGCGGATCCTTCGGCTTCTCGACCAGCCGGACGACCCGGTCGCCGTCGAGCTCGGCCACGCCGTAGGACGAGGGGTCCTCGACATGTGTGAGCAGGATCAGCGCGTCGGGTTCGGAGCTGCGGAAGACCTCCGCGAGCTCGACGATCCCGTCTCGCAGGAGGTTGTCGCCGAGGTACATGACGAACGGGCTCTGGTCCAGGAAGTCCTCCGCCGTGAGCAGCGCGTGGGCGAGCCCCAGCGGCGCCTCCTGCTCGATGTAGGTGATCCGGGCGCCGAAGGCGGAGCCGTCGCCGGCCGCCTGCCTGATCTCCTCGCCGGTCTCCGGCGCGATGATGATCCCGATCTCGGTGATCCCGGCCTCCACGAGCGCCTCGATCCCGTAGAAGAGCACGGGCTTGTTGGCCACCGGCACCAGCTGCTTGGCGGAGGTATGGGTGATCGGGCGCAGGCGCGTGCCCGCGCCCCCCGACAGGATCAACCCCTTCAGCTCTTCCATGCGGGGGGGAGGCTAAAGGCTGGGCCGCGAAGACCGGCCCCTACCCGAAGCTCAGGGTTTCGACGGGTTCTTGTGGTTGCTGTGCTCGCAGTGGTGCCCGCGAGGATCGACCGCGTCCTTGCGGAGGAAATCGTCGTTGCCGTCGCCGCAGGAGATGAACACGTCACGCAGGCCATCCAGCGTCTGCAGCGTGTCACGCCCGCGGCCGCCCTTGTAGCTGTCGGCACCGCCCCGGCCACGCAGCGAATCGCGGCCGTCGTTGCCCTTCAGGATGTCGCCTCCATTGCCGCCCATCAGCACATCCACGCCGCGCCCGCCGATCATCAGGGCACCGATGCCGACTGACTCCTGCACCGTGGCAGTGTCGTCACGGTCGCGGACGTCGATGATCAGGCTGCCGACGAACTCCGGCCGGCACATGCCCACGCCATTGATCATCTCGCAGGGACCACCGATGGTGGTGATCGGGTTCGCGTCGGCGTCCTGGAAGGTGTAAACCGGCACGGTTCCCCCGAGCAGGCTGCCGGTGCCGACGGACACGTCGTTCTTCTCGCCGGGGTTGCCGACGTATGTAATGAGCCCGCCTCCGCTGAAGAGGGTCGACGCCTGAGCGCTTCCGGCGCCCAGAAGCATCGTCCCGATGATGGTCAGAGCCAATGCGGTCCTTCGCATGCATCCCCCGTTCTTGTGACTGGACATGAGGGCAAGGATTCTGCCACTTTCCGGGAAAAAAGGTCATCAAAACTGGGGGCCTGCCTAGTAGAACCCGCCGAGCTTGCGGTGGTCCCACGTGACTGTGCGCTTGGGGTGGAAGCGGATCGCGACCCGTTTTGGGGCCTGCGCCTCCAGCACGGCTGCGGCGTCGCCCTCGATCGAGTCGATTCCCTCGCTGTAGCGGACGGTCAGATCTTTGGCGAAGTCGACGACCGGGTCCACGTCGCGGATCAGCTCCGCCTCCGCCTCGATCTGCACCCCGCGCAGCTCGCCGTATTCGACGCCGGTCTCGATCAGCAGCGTGGCCCGCGGGTCGCGCTCGAGGTTCTTCACCTTCTGGGACTTGGCGTAGGTCCAGATCCAGATCTCGCCGTCGCGAGGCACATACCAGAGCGGCATCGAGTGAGGCCAGCCACGCGGGCCGATCGAGCAGACGACGACGATTCGCTCGGTCTCGAGCAGGTCGGCGAGCTCCTCGTCGGTGAGCTCGATCTGGTCGCGGCGTGAGGGCATCAGAACCCCGGGGAGAGCACCAGCGTCTCGAACGGGCCCTCGCCCGCCATCGCCTGGGTCGCGCCCGTCTCCCAGCGCGGCTGGAGGTCGTCGTAGTGACGGCTCCAGGGGTGCCCCGACTGGCCGGTGAACGCCTGCCACTGCGAGCGCTCCGGGTCCGCCGGGTCGGCGAGCATCCGCCAGCTCGGCGCCCAGATCGCCTCGTACGGGTCGTTCGGGTCATAGGCGATCTGGGCGACGGTCTCCTGACTGCCTCCGGGGTGGAGCGTGCGGTTGAAGACGTGCTCGGCGACCGGATGCGCTCCGCCGAGCGCATGGGGGAACTGGAGCGCGTGCACGCGGCCCCACTGCCACTCCTCGGGGTTGGGCCCGAAGCGCTCCTCCAGGTCGTCGAGCGCGGCGCGCAGCGCGTCGAGCACGAGCCCGTCCCAGGAGCCGCCGATCAGCTCCTCGTCGCCCTCCTCCCAGAGCGCGAGCAGGTGGGAGTGCCAGCGCCACGGCGAGGTGACGTGCGCGATGAACCCGTTGTCGGCGCGATCGAGGTAGCGATCCGCGAGGTCGCGGTCGCCGATCGCCGCCCGCGTGAACTCGCGCGCCAGCCGCAGCAGGAAGGCCTGGTAGATCGTGCCGGCGACGGTCGCCGAGTTGAGTGTCCGGTCCCAGCTCTTCAGCCGCTCGATGGCGCGCACCTCCCGCTGGCTGGTGGCTCGCAGGCGCGCCAGCCGGTGGACGACCTCGTCACCGGGGATCGAATAGAGGTCGGTCTGCATCCGGCGGAAGCTCTCCAGATCGTGCTCCTCGGTCTCCTGCAGGAGCTGTTCGATCCGCGCGGCGCGGTAGCCGTCGAGCCAGTCGCTCGTGATGTGGTGGGGATAGTCGTCGTCGACGACCCGGTTGTTTGCGGTGACGAGGAAGCCCGCATCCGGGTCGACCAGCTCGGGCATCTCGTCGTAGGGGATCCACCCGTCCCACTCGAACTCGCCGGTCCAGCCCGGCTTGGGAAGGTCGGGGCAGTCCCCGTTCCGCTTCGGGACCCGGCCCATCATCTTGTAGCCGATAGACCCGTGGCGATCGGCCCAGACCAGGTTGGAGACCGGCATCGTCACCGTGCGGAGCATCTCGACGAGCTCCGGCCCACTGGTCGGTTCGAGCACGCCGACGTGGGCGTGGGAAATGGAGGGCTCGTCGAGCGCCGCCCAGCGCAGCGCGAGCGGCTGCTCGTCATCCGCGCCGAGCGCCTGGTTGACGATCGGGCCGTGGTGGGTGAGGCGAACCTCATGGCGCTCGGGCACGTCCTGGCCCCGGACGGAGATCAGCTCCTCGACGATCTCGAGCGGGCGCTGCTCGCCGCGGAACTCGTAGGTCTGATCGGTGATTCGCTCGACGAAGAGATCCTCGACGTCGGCCATCACGTTGGTGAAGGCGAAGGCGACTTCGTTGTTCTGGCCGAGGGAGATGCCGGGGAGACCCGGAATCGAGGCTCCGCGGCACCAGCGCCCATTGAGCTCCAGGCCGATCTCGTACCAGACCCCCGGCATTCCGCTGGGAAGGTGCGGATCTCCGGCGAGCAGGGCTCCTCCGGTCGCCGAGCGGCTCGGGCTCACGGCCCAGTTGTTGGAGCCGCTGGCGGCCGCGGCCAGGCCGATCTGATCGCGCACACGCCCGATCTGCTCGGCGAGCCCGAGGCCGTCTCCGTCGTAGCCGTGTCCCGGCTGGAGCACGACCGGGTTCCCCTTGGGATAGGTGGGATCGATCCTCGCGGCGCGCTCCTCCCCGAGCTCGCGAACCAGATCGGCGCGCAGGAGCTCTCGCTCCCAGTTGGTCGAGAGCCCGAAGGAGAGGAGCTTGCCGCCCGCGAGCATGTCGGCGGGCCGCCACGGCTCGAACTCGAGGCGCAGCAGCTGGAGCTCCGGTGGGGGCGCGGAGGACGTGCGGGCCGCCTCGTTGAGGCCCGCGCAGTAGGCCTCGAGCAGGGAGCGGAGGTCGCCGTCGAGCGCGGCCTCCTCCCGGAGCGCGATGCGGCGGAGGCCCAGGGTGCGCATCAGGCGGTCGACCGGGAGACCGGCCCGCCCTACGATCTCCGCGACGCGGCCCGAGCAGATTCGCCGCTGGATCTCGATCTGCCAGAGGCGATCCTGACCATGGCAGAAGCCCTGGCCGAACCAGAGGTCGGCGGCCGATCCCGCCCGCACCGTCGGCATTCCCCAGCGATCGCGGGCGATCTCGACCCGTTCGCCGAGGCCCCGGACGGAGACCACTCCCTCCGTGCGCGGCAGGGGCTGGCGGAAGAGGCGCCACCACAGGCCGGCGGCGGTCGCGCCGAGCAGCGCCGTCCCGATTCCCATCCCCTTGGCGCCCCCGCGCAACAGCCGGCCTCGATCGATGCTCATCGGAGGTTCATACCAGGGGCCGCGCGCCGGCGGTCAGTCGCTCAGATCGCCGGGCAGGCGACCCTCGTCATCGAGCTTCTCGAGATGCGCCTGCATTGCGATCGCGGCGGCGGGACGGAGCTGCTCGCGGACGTCGTCCCAAACCTCGGCGAGGAGCGCCGCCCGCCTGTGCTCACCACGGTCCAGCGCCGCGACCAGGCGGTCCTCCCGCTCCTGCCGGTGGGCGATGTACTCGGCGATCTTCGCCGCTGGGTCATGTACCTCGGGGCCATGCCCCGGATAGAGGACGGACAGCTCCAGCCGCTGGAGTCTGCGCAACGACTCCATGTAGTTCGAGAGCGAGCCGCCGAACTCGCGTGGTCCGACGATCGTCGAGCCCTGCCCGAGGATCAGGTCTCCGCAGAAACATGCGTAGGACGCCCCCTCCTCGCCTTCGCTTCCGGCGTCGGGCAGAAGGAACGAGAGGTGCTCGGACGCGTGGCCGGGCGTGGCGACGGTGGTGAGCCCGGCGATGATCTCGCCGTCGGCCGGGCGGGTGGGCTCGATCCCGAGCAGCTCGACGCCGGCGAAATGGTCGGCGTCGTCGTGGGTGAGCAGCACCGTTCCGATTCCGCCGCGGTCGTCGGCCGCTTCGCGTATCGCCTCGATGTGGCCGGCGTCCTGGGGTCCGGGGTCGATCACGGTCGCGGGTTCCCGCCCCACCACATAGGTGTTGGTCCCCTCGAGGGTCATCGGGCTGGGATTGGGGGCGATGAGGCGTTGAATCTCGGCGTCCACGCCCGAAATTCTCCCCGATGACCCCGCGACCTACCTGCTCAGGGGTCATCTCATCGCCCCAAATCAGGAAGGTCGCAGTGTTGGGCTTGACATGTGACTAATTAGTCACCTATACTGAAGAGAGTGTGCACCGGAGGCGAAGCGGAGGAGCAACACGATTAGTGATGACGAGGTGTTCAAGGCACTGGCTGACCCGACTCGGCGGCATCTGCTCGATCGTCTGTTCAAGCAGGACGGCCAGACGCTCACCGCCCTGGAGGAGGACCTGCCGATGACGCGCTTCGGCGTGATGAAGCACCTGCGCCAGCTCGAGAAGGCCGGTCTCGTGGTCACGCGCAGGCGGGGCCGCGAGAAGCTCCATTACCTGAACCCCGTCCCGATCCGGCTCGTCTATGAGCGCTGGGTCAGCAAGTACGCGGAGCCCTGGGTCTCAGGACTCACGGGACTCAAACGAGAACTCGAGGAGGAAGAAATTGCCTGAGGAATACGAAGTTCCCCATCAGATCGCACTTGTCCCGGACTCCGATGGGAGCAGCGGGACCGCAGTGTTCGAGATCTACATCAAGACGACGCCCGAGCGGCTCTGGGAGGCGATCACCGATCCGGAGATGCGCGCGAAGTACAGCTTCGGGGTCACCACGACATCCGAATGGACGGAGGGCTCCGGCTACATGTCCGGCGTCCCGGGAGTGATCGACATCGCCGAGGGAGAGAACGTGGAGGTCGACCCGCCCAACCGGCTGGTGCAGACGATGACCGCGCTGTGGAGCGAGGAAGTGAAGGCGGTCGGCGCCTCGCGCGTGACCTGGGAGATCAGGAAGGTCGCCGACTCCTGCCAGCTGACCGTGACCCACGACCAGCTCCCGATCGATGCCAACGGCGAGCTCTTCGGCGGCTGGCCGATGATCCTCTCGGGCCTGAAGACGCTGCTCGAGACCGGCGAGCTGCTCGACACCCCCGGCTCGCTCCGCTACTCACAGGCGTCTGCCGGCTGACATGATCGAGGCGCCGTCCGCACCCGGACGGCGCCTCGCCACGACCTGAGGAGAACCATGGCAACACAGACGCAGCTGCTCAACGGAGTCGACTTCATCGCCTTCCCCACAAAGGACTGGGAGGCCGCCAGGCAGTTCTACGGCGAGACCCTCGGCCTGCCGTTCGGGAAGCAGTGGGGGGAGATGCCGGCAGGCGAGTTCGAGACCGGGACGGTCACGATCGCGCTGATGCAGGTCGATGCCTTCGGAATCGATTTCAGCCCCAACAGCACGCCGTTCGAGTTCCACGTCGACGATTTCGACGCCGCCAAGGCGGAACTGGAATCGCGCGGCGTCGAGTTCGTCACGGATGTGATCGACAGCGGGGTCTGCAAGCAGGCGATCTTCCAGGACCCGGACGGGAACGCCCTCGCGATCCACCACCGGTACGCGGCGGGTGTGGCGTCTCAGGAGGACATGGATGCCGCTGTGGAAGCCGGCTCCCCGGGAGCTGCCTAAGCGGCCTTGACGGGCGTGGCGCCCGCGTCCACCCTGAGCTCGTGGGCGATCGCCTCGCGCGCCGCCTCGGGCTCCAGGACGACGAACTCGCCGGCGCCCTTGAGGATCTCGCGGAGCAGCCAGTCGGTCGAGCCGTAGGGAACCTCGATCACGAGGGCGTCGTCGGCGAGCTCCTCGATCACCGTGTGCTCCTCGCGGGCCCAGCGGGCTCGCTCGGGAGATACCCAGACCCGCGCCACGTCGGCCGCCGGGACGTGCTCCCCGGATAGCCAGCCGCCCTCGATTGCGGCGATGTCCTCGACCTCGGGGCGCGGCTCGAAGCGCTCCCGCAGCACCTCGGCCTCCTTGATGCGGTCGAGCCGGAAGTGGCGGACGTCCTCCCGGCGGCGGTCGTAGGAGGCGACGTACCAGCCCTCGGGACCGTTGGCGAGGCGGTAGGGCTCGATCTCGCGCTTGGTGAACTCGTCCTCGTTCTCCTTGTAGTAGTGGATGGAGAGGACCCGTTGCCCCTCGATCGCCTTGTTCACCATGCGGGCGACGTCCGAGTCGTCGCCGCCGGAGGCCGCGATCTCGAGCCCCTCCTCGGAGGGATCGTGCCCGAGCGCCGCGACGATCTTCTTGCGTGCGCTGGCCAGACCGCTCTGCGGCAGGTGGTCGCCGAACAGGTCGATCGCGGCGACCAGCGCCTTCGCCTCGAGTGGGAGCAGCCGCGCAGGCTTCGCGAAGTTGTCGCCGTAGGGCTCGGCGTCTACCTCGATCTCGTCGCCCTGCAGTTCGGCGTAGAGGACGTAGGTGCCGCCGCCGAAGTTGACGACGTTGAGCAGGTCAATGTCGTCCCGGAGCTCCTCCTCGCTGACGTGCAGGCGGTCCACCACGTCGGCCGTTGATAGCCGGGCCTCGCCCTTGGCGGACTCGATCAGCATCCCCGCCAGCGTCACCAGGCGGGCGAAGCGCTCGGGCCGGATCGACGATTCCGAGCGGCCGTTGGAGCGGGTCGAGCGTGGGGCCGGCGGCACGGTCCGTACGGACGCGGCCGGCTCGAAGTCGTCGCTGTGGCGCTCGGAGAGCTGCTCGAGCCGCTCGGCGACCTCCTCGGCGAGCTCGGGAGGATCCAGCACGGTCGCGTTTTGGCGCCAGTGCAGGACCCAGGCGACCATCTGCCGGCTGGAGGCGTACTCGGTCTCGAAGATGCGGCCCTTGCCGTGCGAGCCGTCGCCGCGGCCGGGGTTGCGGAACTCGCCGTAGGCGCCGAAGTCCCGCTCCACCAGCCAGGCGATCCGCTCCTTGAGGAAGATCTTCGCCGTGCCCTGGATCTCGCCCAGCTGCCACTCGGCCTTGCGGGCGTAGTCGCGGCGCTCGAAGTCCTCGGGCGGGGAGAAGTCGTGCTCGGCCTTCGAGGCGTAGGAGACCTTTCCCCGGATGCGCGAGAGGCGGAAGACGCGGATCGCGTCCCGTTCGTGGGAGCGGCCGATCAAATAGAACTGCCCGCCGCGGTAGACCAGGTGGTACGGATCGACCTTGCGCTTCTCCTGCGAGTCGCGCTCGATCGTGTAGTAGGTGAACTCGATCGTCTTGCGCCGCGAGATCGCGGTCTCGATCTTGGAGAGGCGCTGCGAGACCTCCGCCCCGTCGGCCTTGGCGGTCATCCGCACCTCGACCGAGGACTGCTCGGGCGCCGTCAGCGGGCTGGGGCGCCCCCAGGAGACCTGCTGCAGCGCGAGCCGGAGCGGCTCGGCGTAGGCGAACTCGCCATCGAGCAGCTGCAGGGCGGTCTGGAGCGCGGCCAGCTCGTCGTCCCCG
>DASUPK010000043.1:0-23189 GCA_036276255.1 Solirubrobacterales bacterium | reverse complement strand
GCGGTCGGACGCGTCGCCACCGACGTCCTGGAGGCGAAGTGGGACCTGCGCTTCGCCGACGGCCATGAGCCCTTCCATCATCTGCCGCGCGACTTCCTCTACCGCTCGAAGCTGCCCAAGACCAAGTTCCTCAGCCCCTATCCGGATGCGGTGTTCAACGGCGAGCTCGAGGTGGGCGGCGAGCGGATCGACGTGGCGGACTGGCGGGGCATGATCGGCCACAACTGGGGCGCCGAGCACGCCGAGCGCTGGGTCTGGATCCAGGGCTCGGGCTTCGAGGGGCGCTCGCCGGAGGACTACTTCGACATGGCAGTCGGGCGGATCAAGGTCGGGGGGCGGACCACGCCCTGGGTCGGGAACGCGATGCTGATGCTCGACGCCAAGCCCCACCGGCTTGGCGGGTTCGGCCACGTCCCGAGCACCGAGGTGGAGGAGTCGCCGACAGGCGCCCGCTTCGAGCTCAAGGGGAAGGGCGTCCACCTCACCGGCAACGTTCGCGCCGCCGCCAAGGACTTCGTCGCCTGGATCTACGCCGATCCGGTCGGCCCGGAGCACAACACGCTCAACTGCTCGATCTCCGACCTGGAGCTCGACGTCGAGCTCGATGGCGCTCCCGCCCAGCGACTCACCGTTACGGGAGCAGCCGCGTACGAGTTCGGCACGCGGGACACCGATCATGGCATCCCGCTACAGCCGTACCCGGATGGTTAGGCCGCCGATCTAGGAGAGCGCGTCGTACTCGTAGTCGGCGAGCTCGATGTCGAGCGCGCCGAGGTTCTCGCGCAGGTGCTCGATCGAGAGCGTGCCCGGGATCGGGAGCATCACCGGGGAGCGGTGGAGCAGCCAGGCCAGCGCGATCTGCTCAGGGGAGGCGCCATGTCTCCGGGCGATCTGCGAGAGAGCCGGTGGCGCGTCGCCCTTAACCGGGTAGTAGGGAACGAAGACGATCCGGGCCTCCTCGCAATAGTCGACGACATCGTCGTGGCCGCGCTCTCCGACGTTGAAGTGGTTCTGGACCGCCGCGATGGGGACCACCTCCCTGGCCGCCTCGATCTCCTCGACGCTGACGGCCGAGATCCCGATCTCCCTGATCGTGCCCGCGTCGCGGTACTCCGCGATCGCGCCGAGGCTGTCGGCGAGGGGCGTCTCCGGGTCGATGCGGTGGAGGTAGTAGAGATCGATCGTCTCGGTCTCCAGGCTCGCGAGGCTCTGCTCGATCTGCGCGCGCAGCGCCTCACGGCTGCCACTGCCCGCGTAGCCGCCCTTGGTGGCGACGACGAGCCCGTCCGGCTCGGGCGAGAGCGCCTCTCCGATTGCGCGCTCGCTGTCGCCTCCTGTGTAGACGTGGGCGGTGTCGACCAGACCGAGGCCCGCATCGATCGCCTCGCGCAGGAGTGCATGATTCTCCGGCGTCGAGGTGAGGCGGTTGGTGCCGAGGCCGATTCGGGCGACCTCGGTGCCGGCGAGGGTCAGAGTCCGGGAAGCAGCCGAGGGCCGGGTGGGCATGCCTTCAAGCGTACGAAAGCAGCTACTTCTTCTTGAAGAACGCCCAGGTGTCGGGCAGGCCGAGCGCGCTGGCCAGCTGAGGGCCGTTGACGGTCGTGGTGCCGCCGCTGCCGATCAGGTTGGCGTGCACGATCCGCGGCGACGCGCCCCGCTGGCTGACGACGACTTTTCGCAGCTTGCCCCGCAGGCCGATCCCGCTGAGCGCTCTGTTGATCCGGCCGACCGAGTACTTCCGCGTCCAGTGCTCGTAGGGCGAGCCGGCGGTCGCTTCGTAGGGATCGTCGACCCCTCGCAGATAGGGCACCGGCGGCTGGCCGAAGCCCAGAGAGGAGAACTCGTTGTTCTCCGTGTGTCCGCCCGAGGTCGAGAAGAAGAACGTCTGGGCGATCTTGCCCTTGTAGAGGACGACCTGCAGGTGCGTGGCGCTCACCGCCTGGTCGGTCTTCGCCGTCTCTGCGGCGACGCCGCCGTAGGCCTGACTGCGGGTGTCGTCGAAGACGTCGAAGCTGCCGTGGCCGGCACTCGACAGGGCGTACGAGCGGGCGGCCACCGCCTGGGCCTTGAGCGCCTCGGCCGGCCAGGACGATGGCGACTCCCTCGAGACGACGCCCCGCACGTAGTCCTCGACGTCCAGCACGTTGATCGCGTCGAGGCCGCTGGACGATCCCCTCACCTCGAGCGAGCCCCGATAGGTGCCCTTGCCGGCCACGAAGACGGTCGGAGCGCCGGTGGCGGTCATCACCGCCCCGCAGCGAGCGATCACGGCCCCCTTCTTCGAGCGCAGCACCACGCCGCCCTTCCGCTTCGCCACATATGTCTTGCCCGGTTTGATGGCGGTCCCGCAGGCCGAGTTAGCGCCGTGGAAGGCGACGCTGCCCACCGAGTCCCGCAGCAGGACGCGGACCGGCTTGTCCGCGGTCGTCCCGACGGTGGTGCCCGTGTAGTAGTGGGTCAGGATCTGGTCGTACTTGAAGTCGTGCTTGGCGTAGCCGAGGGCGCCGTACTGGCTCATGCCCACGCCGTGCCCGAACCCGGCGCCCTTGACCACCCAGACCTTGGCCGAGGCGACGGCCGGGAGGGCGAGGACGCAGGCGAGTGCGATCAGCAGGAGTCGGGTCCCCCGGAGCATTGCTCCTGAATAACGGGTAGCGCGGCGGGAAGTTGCGGTTACCACGATGGAGCAGGGGAGATTGCGGCGCTGGCCATCGCGTCCCTGGGGCCGGAAGACTGGTCGGGCTAGGGTGTGGGTAGGCGATAGAGGAGACGGAATGGCGACCGAGACGATTCAGGCCACAGACCACAAGCTCTACGTCGCGGGCGGGTGGATCGAGACCGGCGAGTGGTCGGAGGTGAAGGCTCCCTACGACGGCGCCGTGATCGGCCGGGTGCCCAAGGGCGACGCCGCCCTGGTGGACCGGGCGACCGATGAGGCCGCGGAGGCGTTCCTGGCGGGCGGATTCCCCGCCCACAAGCGGGCGGCGGTCCTCGAGCGCGCCGCGGAGCTCGTCGCCGAACGCGAGGACGACCTCACGATGACGATCGCCGCCGAGGCCGGCAAGCCGGTCAAGACCGCCCGCGTGGAGGCCCAGCGCTGCGTCGGCACGCTCGGGTTCGCCGCCGTCGAGGCCCGCAGCCTGACCGGCCACATGGTCCCGATGGACGCGGGCGTGGCCGGCGAGGGCAAGCTGGGCATCGTGATCCGCGTGCCCTATGGCGTGGTCGGCGCGATCAGCCCGTTCAACTTCCCGCTCAACCTCGTCGCACACAAGCTCGGGCCCGCGATCGCCGCGGGTAACGCCGTGGTCCTGAAGCCCGCCGGCCAGACCCCGATCTCCTCGATCAAGCTGGCCGAGGTCCTCTATGACGCGGGCCTGCCCGAGAATTGGCTGCAGGTCGTCTGCGGCCCGGGCTCGGATGTCGGCAACGCAATCGTTGAAAGCAAGAGGACCCACGCGATCACCTTCACCGGCTCCGCGGAAGTCGGATGGGGTATTCGCTCCGCGGTCCCGCACAAGAAGGTCAACCTCGAGCTGGGCTCGAACGCGCCGCTGATCGTCAATGAGGACGGGGACTGGGAGACCGCGGCCGACAAGGCTCAGATCCATGCCTACTCCCACGCCGGCCAGAGCTGCATCTCGGTTCAGCGCATCCTGCTCCACGAGTCGATCGCCGAGGGGTTCACCAAGCGTTTCATCAAGAACGTCGAGTCCCTGGTCGTCGGCGATCCGATGGACGAGAAGACCGATGTCGGCCCCGTGATCTCCCCTGACGACAGGGACCGGGTCAAGGAGTGGATCGACGAGGCGGCGGCGAAGGGCGCGGAGATCCTGACCGGCGGCGAGCTCGTCGACGAGGATCGGTGCATCGCCCCCACGGTGATCAAGAACGACCCCCGTGAGTGCCACACGTGGAAGGACGAGATCTTCGGGCCGGTCGCCACCATCCACACGTTCAAGAGATTCGAGGACGGCCTGGAGATGGCGAATGACTCGCGCTTCGGCCTGCAGGCCGGAGTCTTCACCCGCGACGTCGGGAATGCGATCAAGGCGGGGCAGACGCTCGAGTTCGGCGGCGTGCTGATCAACGAGGTCCCGACCTTCCGCACCGACCAGATGCCATACGGCGGCGTGAAGGACTCGGGGAACACCCGGGAGGGCCCGCACTACGCGGTCCGCGAGCTCACCGAGGACCGACTGGTCACCTTCCAGGGCTAGCCGGCCGAACGCTCGTCCAGAGCTTGTGATGGCCAGCCTCCCAGGCTAGTCTCCGGAGCGATGTCAGGGGGACTGACGGGGAGAAGGATCTCCCCAGTTCTGTTTCTCGTAGGTGCGCTGATGGCACTGCCTGCGGTGGCGAGTGCCACCACGCGCTACGCGGCGCCGGGTGGAACGACCAACGACACGGTTTGCATCACGCCAAGCACGCCGTGCACCATCGGCGCCGCGGCCGGAGGCCCGGACGTCGGCGCCGCGGACGAGGCCGTAATCCTGCCCGGCGACTACTCCGACACCGCGGGGGATCTGAACGGGGACACCGGGAACCCGACCGATGGAATCGTTCAGCCGATCGCGGGAAGCGTCCACGGCGTCGACGGGGAGCCGCGTCCGTCCATCACCGTGAACGGCCTCGACTCGATGTTCCCAAACCCCTATGGCGCGTTCCTGCTGGGCGACTCGACCCTGTCGGATGTCGAGATTCACGCCGCCTCAGACGCGACGAGCGCTTTCACCCTGGGCGCGGCGGGCTCGATCGTCGACCGCGTGATCGCGACCTCGAGCCGGGACGGCTCGACCACCTGCGGCCACTGGCACGGCACCATCCGGGACAGCGTCTGCCTGAGCAGCGGCACCGGCGGAATCGGACTCGGGGCGAGCCTTGCAGTCGCCGGCACGCACGCGATCAACGTACGAAACGTGACCGCGATCTCCACGGGATCGAGCTCATACGGCGCCAACTACTTCTTCGGCACCTTCTCCCCGCCGGGGCCGACCTACACGATCTCGGCGAAGAGCCTGATCGCGCAGGGCACGACCCAGGACGTATTCGTCAGGGCCAGCAACACCGGGACCTCCGTGACGATGACACTCGATCACTCCGACTACGACACGTCCATCTCCCAGAACATCGGCGGAGGGACTGCCTCGGTGACCGCGCCCGGGGCTGGGACGGGCAACATCATCGGCGCGCCGATCTTGGCGGCGGACGGTTTTCACCAGGTCACCGGGTCGCCGACCATCAATGCGGGAGCAACCGACGGCAACAGCGGCACGACCGACATCGATGGACAGTACCGCACGATCGACAACACGCCTGACATCGGCGCCGACGAGCTCGCCTTCCCGACCAGCACCACCGTCGACTGCACCCCCGGTTCGCTCGTCATCGGCTCGAGCGCCGTTCAGTGCGCGGTCACGGTGACCGACACCACGAGCACGCCGCCGGTCACCTTCCTCTCCGGCGTCCGGCTTCTCTCGGACATGCCCGGCTCGTTTGTCGGCGATTGCGAGACGCTCTTCATGGCCACTCCGACGCAGGGGACGTGCACGGCGCCCTACACCCCCACCGCGACCGGGCTCCACACGATCACGGCGGTCTATCCGGGAGACGCGAATCACGATTCGAGCCAGGACGCGGACACGGTCAACGTGACGCAGCCCGGAAGCCCGCCGGGCACCGGTCAGCTCCCGGCGAATCAAGCGGCCAAGAAGAAATGCAAGAAGCGCAAGCACCGCGCGGCCGCGGCGAAGAAGAAGTGCAAGAAGAAGAAGCGCCGCTAGACCGGCGCGAACCAGCGCTCGAGCCGGTCCTTGTTCATCAGCTGGGAGGGTTCGACCGTTCGGGCGAGGCAATCGCGCAGGTCCTGGCCGGCATCCGGGTCCGACGCCCAGCCGCGGAACAGGGGCTCGGCGCTCTCCGGCTTGGGGAAGCGGCCCCAGGCGAACGACCAGTCGTAGTGCTCGGCTGACTTGGCGTCCCGCCAGTCCTCGTATCCATCCAGATCGCCGCCGCCCGAGAGGTTGTCGGCCACGTACAGCGCCGCCTCGACCGCGTCGCCGATCCCCTGCGCCGTGCCGGGGTGCTTGAAGTAGCAGGCGTCGCCGATCAGCGCCCACCCCGGCCCCGTCGGCCGCCGGTAGAAACCGCGCATCAGGGTCTCCGGAGCCACGGTCACCTCGGTCACCATCTCGGCGCCCTCGAGGCGCTGAGGGTCGAAGGTCTCGGGGAAGCGCCTGATCGCCTCCATGTACTTGCGCTTCCGCTCGTCCTTCGTCCCCTTGGCCAGGTCGGGGACGCCGTTGGCGATCAGCATGTAGAGGCCGTCCTCGATGGGGCCGTGGTAGAGCATCTCGTCGAGGTTGACCTGGAGCGTCGAGACGGGGTCACAGGGCTGGATGCCGCTCCAGTAGGAGTAGGAGAACGCGAGCTCTCCGCGCTGGGTTCGCTCCTTCTCGATGCCGAGCCTCCCAGCGACCAGCGAGCCGCGCCCGTCCGCGCCGAAGACCCAGTCCGCCTCGATCCTTCGCCCGTCGGCGAGCACCACGCCGTGCACCGGGTCCTCCTCGGTCCCGGTCCCGATCAGATCGACCACGCGCGTGCCGAAGATGCCCTTTGCGCCGGCCGCGAGCGCCGTGTCGACGCCCGCCTTGTCCAGGGCGATCCGGCGGGGCACCAGTCCGAGATCGAAGCCCTCGATCGGCGTGTAGCGCCCGGCGATCTCGTGGCCCAGCGCGACCAGCCGGTGAGAGACGAAGGTGAGGTCGTGCTCGGCCTGGAGGGCGTCAAGAACCCCAAGACGATCGAGGCGGGCGACTGTGTTCGGGTAGAGCAGGTGAGTCGAGACCGTGGTGCTCGGGAACGTGTCGCGGTCGATCAACGCCACGTCCCAGCCGCGCTGAGCGAGAGCAATCGCGAGCGTTGAGCCGGCGCATCGTGCGCCGACGATGACGGCGTCGTGCTTCTCCACCGCGTCTGACCCTACTCCGACGAGCCGGCCGCTCGTGTGCGTTTGGTCCGCTCAGTCGTGCGGGTGGGCCATCTTGCGATGGTCCAGCGCCTCGTCGAGGATCTCCTCGGAGACGCCCATCTCCTTAGCGACCTCGCGAATCGAGCGGTTGGAGGCGGCCGCCTCCTTGACGATCTCGCCCGCCTTGTCGTAGCCGATGTGCGGGTTGAGGGCCGTCGCGACGATCAGGTTCGACTCGCGGTGGCGCTCCAACATCTCCTCGTTCGGCTCGATCCCGCGGACGCATTTCTCGTCGAGGTGGCGGGCGGCGGCGGCGAGGAGCTTGATCGAGTCGAGCAGGTTCCGGGCGATCAGCGGCACCCGGACGTTGAGCTCGAACTGGCCCTGGCCGCCGCCCATCGTGATCGCGGCGTCGTTCCCGATCACCTGGTCGGCCACCTGGATCACGACCTCCGGGATCACCGGGTTGACCTTGCCGGGCATGATCGAGGAGCCCTTCTGGAGTTCGGGCAGCCGCAGCTCGGCGAGGCCTGCGCGAGGCCCGGAGCCCATCAAGGCCAGGTCGTTGGCGATCTTCAACATCGAGACGGCAACGGTCTTGAGCGCGCCCGAGAGCTCGACCAGTGCGTCGCGGTTCGCCTGAGCCTCGAATGGATCGGCGGGCTCCGAGATATCCAGGCCCGTGTCCGCGCTGAGCTGCTCGCGGACCTTGGCGGCGAACTCCGGATGCGTGTTGAGGCCCGTGCCGGTCGCGGTGCCGCCCAAGGGGATCTGCCCGACGCGCCCGAGGGTGGAGCGGACGCGCTCGGCGCCGAGCCGGATCTGCGCGGCGTAGCCGGCGAACTCCTGCCCGAGCGTCACGGGCACCGCGTCCATCAGGTGGGTGCGGCCGGTCTTGACCAGGTCGGTGAACTCGTCCGCCTTGCGCTCCAGAGCCCCACGGAGCTCGTCCAGCGCAGGCAGCAGGTCTGAATGCACCTCGCCCAGCGCCGCCAGGTGGACGGCGGACGGGAAGACGTCGTTCGACGACTGGCCCATGTTGACGTGGTCGTTGGGGTGGGCCTCGTCGCCAGCGAGCTCGGCGATCACCTCGTTCGCGTTCATGTTCGAGGACGTCCCGGAGCCGGTCTGGAAGACGTCGATCGGGAACTGGTCGTCGTGGTCGCCGTTCGCGACCTCGTCGCCCGCCTTGGCGATCCGCTCGGCGAGATCGGAGTCCAGCTGGCCGAGCTCAGTGTTCGCGCGGGCGGCGGCGGCCTTCAGCCTGCCGAGCCAGTGGATCACGGGAGCCGGGACCGGCTGGCCCGAGATCTGGAAGTTCTCGACGGCTTTCGTGGTCTCGCCCCCCCAGAGCTGGTCGGCGGTCTTGGGTTCCATCACCACTCAGGCAATCTAGCCCGAAGTGTGGCCCGCGGCATAGCCGCGGCCGAAGGCACGCTCGAAGCTGGCCGGAAGCGTGCCGCCGGTCTGGCTGAACCTGGCGGCGGCGTTGAGGCGCCGGGCCAGGTCGGTGTGGATCGCGTCGGCGCCCTTGGCGACCGCGCCTATCAGGTAGCCGAGTTGCACCGTGGCGGGCACGGAGCCCGCACGGGCGGCGGCGTTCAGCTTGGTGGCGGCGACGATCATCTCCCGGCCGATGTTGGCCAGCTGCCCCGCGTCCTGCTCGGCGACGAGGCAATCCGAGATCGGCGTGGTTCCCGCCAGGCGCACCGGCCCGGGGGCGCTCTCGAGAGCCTTCAGATAGCCGCGGTTCGTGACCAGGCAGGCCGCCGGGGCAACGTCGTTCTTCTTCGTCCCGCAGCCGGCGACGGCCAGCATCGCCGTGGCGGCCATGAGGGCGATGGCGGTCCCGCGGAGCATGCCCTGATCCTACGTCCGCCGCGGCCCATAACTTCAGCGTCGTGACCGACGAGGCGACGCCCCTTCGCCCCATCGATCCGCTCGCGCACCGGGCACTGGAGGCGCTGGTGCGGGCGCAGGCGAACCTCACCCGTCGCCTCGCAGCGGACCTCGAGAGGATCGGCGTGTCGGCGACCGGGTTCACGATGCTGGTCCTGCTGACCAGCGCCGGGGGCCGTCTCGAGCTGCGGACGATGCGCCGCCGGCTGGGCGCGTCCAAGGCGACCGCGACCGAGGTGCTCGACACGCTGGAGAACCGGGGCTTCGTCAACCGCAGCCGCCTCGAGAGCGACCGCCGCGCCGTCGCGGTCGGCCTGACGGAGGCCGGCTACAACCTCGTCACGCATGCCTTCCCCGCTCATGCCGAGCGGGTCCGTGAGGCCTTCGGCGTCCTCGACGAGTCCGAGAAACGTCAGCTCGCGGACCTCTGTCGTAAGCTGGACCGCGCCGCTTAACGACAACGGTTCTTGGTGGTCCGGGCCATCGGGGGAGGAGGCTCGAGATGCGTCTGTTGACTCGGACGATGCTCGCCATCGGAGGGATGGCGGTCGGCTTGATCTCACCGTCCCTGGCTCAAGGGGCGGCGGGAGATCTGTACGTGAGCAGCAACGACGCGGGGCTGACCACCAGCACGATCCTGCGGCTGAACCCGGCCGCTCCCGGTTTCTCCGCCTTCGCCACGACCGCGGAGGGAGTGAGCTTCCTCAACTTCGGCCCGAACGGCGACCTCTACGCGACCAATGAGGACCATGCAGGCGTGCTCAGAGTGGACCGCAGCGGCGCGGTCAGCACGATCGCGCACATCGACTTCGCCTACGGCATCGCCCGGGAGCCCTCCGGATCGCTCGTGGTCGCCGACTACACCGCCGCGGCGGACGCCGGGCTCACCCGAGTCGATCCCAGGAGCGGCGCGAAGCAGTTCCTGGTGCCGGAATCTCCACTCGGCGCATTTTTCGACGGTGTTGCCGTAGGTGCCGACGATACGATCTACGCCGCCCAGAACACCGCGGGCAACCTGCTGCGCCTGCCGCCGGGCGGAACCCCGACCGTGTTCGCCGATGGGCTATCGCATCCGGTCGACATCGAGGTGGACATCGACGGGTCGCTCCTGGTCACAGACGAGGGCAACAACCCCGACACGCTTGACCGGGTGGATCCCGTGACCGGCGCCGTCACGAAGCTTGCGGCGCTGGATCCGAGCAGGCACATCTACGGCCTGACGCGCGGCGTCGACGGATTCATCTACGTCACTGACATCGGCATCCCCGATTCCGTCCTCCGCATCGACCCGAAGACCGGTGACAGCACGCAGGTGTTCGCCGACCCGGCTCTGATCACTGCGGTCGACGTCGAGGCCGAGCCCCCCGACTGCCACGGCCAGCTCGCGACCATTTACGGAACTCCCGGGAACGACACGATCTCCGGCGGGCCGTTCGCCGACGTGATCGCCGGCCTCGGCGGCAAGGACAAGATCTCAGGACTCGCGGGCGGCGACGTCCTCTGCGGCGGACCCGGGAGGGACACCCTGAAGGGCGGCAGTGGCAGGGACCGCCTCTACGGGGATGCCGGCAGGGACATGCTCAAAGGCGGCAGGGCGAGAGACCACCTGATCGGCGGCAGGGAACATGACAGCTGCCCCGGGCACAGCAGCGACGTGCGAAAGTCCTGCTGAGGATGGAGCAGCGCCTCAGTCTGATCACCCTGGGAGTCTCGGAGCTGGGCCGCGCCCGCCGCTTCTACGAGGCGCTTGGCTGGACGTCCGGTGCCGCCCCTGACGACGACGTCGTCTTCTTCCAAGCGGGCGGCATGATCGTCGCGCTCTGGGGCCGTGATCGGCTCGCGAAGGACAGCGGCGTGGAGGCCGGCGGCGGCTGGGGCGGGATCACCCTCGCCTACAACACCCGCTCGCCGCAGGAGGTCGACGACGTGATCGAGGAGGCGCGGGCGGCGGGTGCAACGATCGGCCGGGAGCCCGGCGAGACCTTCTGGGGCGGGTACTCGGCTGTGTTCATCGATCCGGACGGGAATCCGTGGGAGGTCGCCCACAACCCGCGATGGACGGTCGAGGCGGACGGCTCGGTGACGCTGCCCTCCGACTGACTGCGAGAATCCGGCACGCGTGGCCGGATTCCGATCAGTGGACCCCAAGCAGTCTTTTCCCGAACTCGAGGAGCGGATCCTTGAGCGCTGGCGCGAGCGCGACGTCTTCCAGCGCTCTTTCACCGGCCGCGCCGGGGCGCCGCTCTGGAGCTTCTACGAGGGCCCGCCCACGGCCAATGGCCGACCCGGGTCGCATCACGTCCTCGCCAGGGTCTTCAAGGACATCTATCCGCGCTTCAAGACCATGACCGGGCATCAGGTCCCCCGCAAGGCGGGCTGGGATTGCCACGGCCTCCCGGTCGAGCTGGAGGTCGAGCGGGAGCTGGGCATCACCTCGAAGGAGGAGATCGAGGAGTTCGGGATCGCCGAGTTCAACGACCGCTGCCGCGAGTCGGTCTTCCGCTACGTCGAGGACTGGAACCGGATGACCGAGCGGATCGGCTTCTGGCTCGACCTCGACGACCCCTACGTGACGATGACCAACGACTACATCGAGTCGGTCTGGTGGGCGCTGCGGCGGATGTGGGACGACGGCCGGCTCTACGAGGACTACAAGGTTGTTCCCTACTGCCCGCGGGATGGAACCGCGCTCTCCTCCCACGAGGTCGCGCTCGGCTACCAGGACGTCGAGGACCCGGCCGTCTACGTGAAGCTGCCGGTCGAGGGTCCCGTGTCCCCGCTCGAGCCGGGAGACCAGCTGCTGGTCTGGACGACCACGCCGTGGACCCTGATCACCAATGCCGCCGTGGCGGCGGGCGCGGAGATCGATTACGTCCGCGCCCGGGTGGGCGACGAGGTCTTCGTCCTGGCGCGGGATCGCCTCGAGCACGTCCTCGGCGAAGAGGCCGAGGTGCTCTCGAATTTCTCCGGCGAGGCGCTCGCCGGGACTGCTTACGAGCCACCCTTCGACTACATCACCGACTACGGCCCGCGCGGCCATACCGTCCTGCTCGCCGGCTTCGTCACGACGGACGAGGGCACCGGCCTGGTTCACACGGCGATCGCATTCGGCGAGGACGACTTCAAGCTCGGCGAGGAGTACGGGATCAAGCTGCAAAATCCCGTCGACCTGCGGGGCCGCTTCGACGAACGGATCACCGAGTTCCAGGGTCAGTTCGTCAAGGACGCCGACCCCGGGATCGTCGAAGCGCTGAAGGAGAAGGGCAAGCTGCTCCGCTCGGAGCCCTACCTGCACGCCTATCCGCACTGCTGGCGCTGCGACACCCCGCTCCTCTACTACGCCAAGGCGAGTTGGTACGTGAAGACGACGGAGGTGCGGGACCGGATGCTCGCCGCCAACGAGGAGATCGGTTGGCATCCCGATCACATCAAGCACGGCCGCTTCGGCAAGTGGCTCGCGGGCAATGTCGACTGGGCCCTCTCGCGCGACCGCTATTGGGGGACCCCGCTGCCGATCTGGGAATGCGACGGGGAGGATTGCGATCAGCGCTTCTGCGCCGGCTCCATCGCCGAGCTGCGTGAAAAGGGTGCCGAAATCCCGGACGACCTGCACCGTCCCTACATCGACGAGGCCGCGTATCCGTGCGAGCGGGAGGGCTGTGAGGGCACGATGCGCCGCGTCGCTTCGGTGATCGACACCTGGTTCGACTCGGGCTCGATGCCCTGGGCCCAGTACCACTACCCGTTCGAGAACGAGGAGATCTTCAAGGAGCGCTTTCCCGCCGACTTCATCTGCGAGGCGATCGACCAGACCCGCGGCTGGTTCTACACACTGCTGGCCGAGTCGGTGCTCCTCTTCGACACCTCCAGCTACCGCAACGTGGTCTGCCTCGGCCTGATCCTCGACCCCGAGGGCCAGAAGATGTCGAAGAGCCGCGGCAACGTCGTCGCTCCGTGGGACGTCATCGACCGCCACGGTGCGGACGCGTTCCGCTGGTACTACTTCGCCTCGAAGGAGCCCTGGGAGGGCTATCGCTTCTCCCTCGACACGGTCGGGGACGCGGTCCGCCACTTCCTGCTGACGCTCTGGAATACGTACTCGTTCTGGGTCCTGTACGCGAACGCCGAGGGCTTCGAGCCGGCCAGCCTGTCGGAGGCCTGGAGCTCCGGGAAGCGGCGGGAGGGCTCAGCCGGCGAACTCGATAGCTGGGCGCTGTCACGCCTGCATCGCACGATCGCCGAGGTCCGCGAGCACATGGAGAGCTTCGACTGCACACACGCGGCCCGCGCGATCGCCGACTACAGCGATGAGCTCTCCAACTGGTACGTGCGCCTCAGCCGCCGGCGCTTCTGGGACGGTGACGAGGCGGCGTTCGCCACTCTGCGGCATTGCCTGCTCACGCTGGTCACGCTGCTAGCGCCGTTCACCCCCTTCCTCGCCGACGAGATCTATACGAACCTTGCGGTGGGCACCGGCGAAGAGGGCTTCGAGGGGGACCGGGACTCGGTGCACCTCTGCGACTACCCGGAGGTCGATGAGGACCTGATCGACACCCAGCTCGAGGCAGGGATGGACGCGGTTCGCCGCACGGTGGAGCTCGGACGGGCGGCCCGCGCCCAGGCCAAGGTCAAGCTGCGCCAGCCGCTTCGCAAGGCGGTGGTCGTCGCCTCCGACGCCGAGCGCGCCTCGATCGAGCGCCTCACCGAGGTGGTCTCCTCGGAGCTCAACGTCAAGGAGGTCGACTTCGTGCGCACGGAGGCCGAGCTCGTCGCCTACCGGGTGCGGCCCAACTATCGCTCGCTAGGGCCTCGCTTCGGCAAGGAGATGCCGCAGGTCGCCGCCGCCGTGGAGGCGCTGGACGCCGCGGCCGTGGCGCAGGCGCTCGAGGTGGGTGAGGAGGTCGGCATCAGCATCGACGGCAAAGACCACACCCTCTCGGCGGACGACGTGAACCTCGTGATGGAACAGCTCGAGGGCTACCAGGTGGAGGCGGAGGCCGGCCACGCCGTCGCCCTGGAGCTCGAGCTCGACGACGAGCTGCGCCGCGAGGGCCTGGCCCGCGAGGTGGTTCGGGCGGTCCAAGAGGCGCGCAAGCAGGCCGGCCTCGAGGTCTCGGACCGCATCGCTCTCGCACTCGCCGGCGACGAGGACCTGCTGGCCGCCGCGCGGGAGCACGAGGCCTACATCGCGGGCGAGACCCTGGCGGACTCGGTCGACTACAGCGCGGACGGCGCCGGCGAGAAGGCCACCATCGAGGGCCGGGAGCTGCGGATCGCCCTCAGCAGGGCCTGAATGGCGGCCGCGGTCATCTTCGACCTCGACGGCGTCCTGGTCGACTCCGAGGGGGTCTGGGATGAGGTGCGCATGCGCTTTGTCGAGGAGAACGGTGGCCGCTGGCACGACGGCGCCCAGCGGGACATGATGGGGATGAGCTCCGTCGAGTGGTCGCACTACGTCCACGACCGGCTCGGAGTCGACATGGATCCGGAGCGGATCTCACGCGAGGTCGCCGACGGCGTCGTGGACACCTATCGCGAGAAGCTGCCGCTGCTGCCCGGCGCCGTGGAGGCCGTGAAGGCACTCGCCGCCGAGTGGCCGCTCGGCCTGGCGTCGTCGTCGAATCGGCACGTCATCGACCTGGTTCTCGAGCTGGCGAGGATCGCGGATGACTTCCAGGTGACAGTGTCCTCGGAGGAGGTGGGGGCAGGCAAGCCGGCGCCGGACGTCTACCTCGAGGCCGCGCGGCGGCTGGGCGTTGATCCGCCCGCGTGCGTCGCGATCGAGGACTCAACGAACGGGATCCGCTCGGCCCACGCCGCGGGCATGGCAGTGGTCGCAGTGCCGAACCGGGAGTTCCCGCCGGAGCCGGCGGCGCTCGAGCTGGCGGACGCGACGGTGGAATCCCTCACCGAAGTCACGCCCTCACTGCTGGGCAAGCCTCAATAGCCGGCTGACCCTAGAGTCCCGCCATGGAGCTCGGGGGTGATACGAAGGCCGTCCTCCTCGCCGCGGGTTTGATCTTTCTCGGCGCGCTGGTCCTCGGGGTGTGGAAGTACCGGCAGATGGCGGCCAGCCCGGAGGGGCAGGCGCACACCTACGTCGACGTCGCCCACCGCGCCGCGCTCCTCTACTCGTTCGCCACGCTCCTGATCGCAGTGTTCGTGGAGCTCTCCGGCTGGAGCACGGCGGTCAACCTGGTCGCCTCCTTCGCCGTGATCGCCTTCTTCGTCGGAGCGATCTCGGGCTACATCTTCCACGGCATCAAGAAGGACACCGATAACCAATTCCGGGAGGGCGACGGGGCGCCCGGGCTCCACCCGTTCATGTGGACGCTGATCGTGGTTGAGATCGCCGGCTTCGGCGTCCTGTTCGCGGGCTTCGTCAGCGAGCAGATCCTCTAGTCGAGCGAAGCCTCGGCCTCGATGGCGACGAGGTCGTGCTCGACGGCTACAAGAAGAAGCTCGGCTAGGCGAGCACCGGCTCGAGCTCGGACTCGAGCCGCGCCTTCGGCCGGGCGCCGACCAGGCGCGTGGCGACCTCGCCGCCCTTGAAGACGATCATCGTCGGGATCGAGAGGACCTCGTACTTGGCCGCGGTCTGCGGGTTCTCGTCCGTATTCAGGCTGACGATGGTGAGGTCATCGCGCTCCGAGTCGATCTCCTCGAGCACCGGATGGACCACGCGGCACGGCCCGCACCAGGGCGCCCAGAAGTCGACGAGCACGGGGCCTTCGGCATCGAGCACGTCGGACTGGAAGGTGGCGTCGGTCACATCGTTGAGCTTGCCCGGCACGGTGATCTCCTAGGTCGTGGTCTTCGTCGTTCCGCTATTCAGTCTAGCCAGAGCGTCCACAGTTACTATACAAAGTGAAGCGACCTACCAGCGCCGGAAGCGCATGACGGGAACGCGCCACATCGCCTCAGCGACGATCGACTTGCTCATCTTCGATGTCCCATCGGCGCGGTCCTTGAAGACGATCGGGACCTCGACCACCCGGAACCCCTCCTTGATCGCGCGGTAGGTCGTCTCGACCTGGAACGCGTATCCCCTCGCCTCGATCGTGTCGAGGTTGATCGTCTCGAGCACGATCCGGCGAAAGCACTTGAAGCCGCCGGTCAGGTCCTTGACCGGGAGGCCCAGCGCGGCCCGAGCGTATGTGCTTCCGCCACGGCTGATGAAGCGCCGCACCGGTCCCCAGTCGGTGATCCCGCCGCCCGGCACGTAGCGGCTCCCGATTGCGAGGTCGGCGCGCTCGGTCGCCTCGATCAGCGCGGGGAGGTAGCTCGGATCGTGCGAAAAGTCCGCGTCCATCTCGACGATCCGCTGGGCGCCGGCCTCCAGGGCAACCCTGAATCCCGCCAGATACGCGGGTCCGAGCCCCTCCTTGGTCTGCCGATGGAGCACCGCGACCGACTCGTTCTCGGCGGCCAGCCGGTCGGCGATTTCGCCGGTCCCGTCGGGCGAGTTGTCGTCGACGATCAGGATGCGACGCGAAGGCGGCAGCTGCTCGAGCACGGCAGCGACGATCCGCTCGACGTTCTCGGCCTCGTTGTAGGTCGGGAGGATGACCCAGACGTCCGGCGTCCGTGGAGGGGCGGCGGGCACGGCGGCAAGATAGCCGTCCCCAGACGATCGAGTCCAAATCTGCGCGCCACCCGGGCGTGCGGGGATTGGGAATCGGTCGTCTAGGTTTGAGACATGCGCAACGCCGAGATCGCCGGGGCCCTTCGCGAGCTGGGAATCCTCTACGAGTTGGACGGGGCCGACCGCTTTCGGGTGCTCGCCTACAGCGAGGCGGCGCGGACCATCGCCCAGAGCCCGGTGTCGATCGAGCAGCTCGCGGAGGAGGGCCGCCTCACCGAGCTCCCCAACGTAGGCAAGACGCTGGCCCAGAAGATCGAAACCCTGATCGAGACGGGCAGCATCCCGTCGGCCGACAAGCTCAAGCAGAAGTTCCCCGCCACCCTGGTGGAGGTGACACGTGTGCCCGGCCTCGGCGCGAAAACGGCCCGCCGCATCTACGACGAGGTGGGGGTCGAGAACCTCACCGAGCTGAAGGAAGCCGCCGAGCAGGGCAGGATCGCGACGATCCGCGGCCTAGGGCCCAAGACCGAGGAGAACATCCTCTCCTCGCTCAGGGGTGTGACCGAGGATGGGATTGGGGAGCGCCTGCTGCTTTCCCACGTCTTGCCGATCGCCGAGGAGATCCGCAGCGACCTGTTCGACCTGGGGGTCGCGAAGAGGATCGAGATCGCCGGCTCCGCCCGCCGCTGGGCCGAGACCTGCAAGGACCTCGACCTGATTGCCACCACCGACAGGCCGGCGGAGCTGGCGGAGGCTCTGGCGGCTCACGGCCTCTCGGCGGAGGTGCGGCGCGGTGGCGACGCGGCCGCGAGCGTGCTCACTCACGCGGGATTGAAGGTGGACCTGCGGATCGGCGCCGAGGAGGAGTTCGGTGACCTGCTGCAGCACTTCACGGGATCGGCCGCTCACAATGTGCAGCTGCGGGAGCGCGCCCTGGCCCGCGGTTTCTCGGTCAGCGAGTACGGCGTCGCAGTGGTCGACGGGAAGAAGGTGCACAAGTTCACCGAGGAGGCCGACGTCTACGAGCTGCTCGGCCTCCCGTACATCGAGCCCGAGCTCCGAGAGGGGAGAGGCGAGATCGAGGCGGCCGATACGGGCGAGCTACCGGAGCTGGTGACGCTCGATGACATCCGCGGGGACCTGCACTGCCACACGACCCTCTCCGACGGGCGCAACTCGCTGGAGGAGATGGCCGAGACGGCTCGCCGGCGCGGCTACGCCTACCTGGCGGTCACCGACCACTCGGCGACCCACGGCTTCGGCAACGACGTCACCCGCCGGCAGCTGGCGAAGCGGATCGAGGAGATCCGGGCGTGGAACGAGAGCGCTCCCCGGGGATTCCGCCTCCTCTCCGGATCGGAGGTCAACATCGGCACGAAGGGCGAACCCGACTACCCCGATGAGCTCCTGGCCGAGCTCGACTGGGTGATCTGCAGCGTCCACACCTCCTTCAGCATCTCCGAGAAGGCGATGACTGAGCGCGTGATCGCCGCCATGGAGCATCCGCTGGTCGACTGCATCGGGCACCTCACCGGCCGGCTGCTCCTCCGCCGCGAGCCCTATGGGATCGACATCGAGCGCGTCGCGGGGGCGGCGGCGCGCACGGGAACGATGCTTGAGATCAACGGAAATCCGAACCGCCGCGACCTGAACGAGGGCCACGCCAAGCTGGCGGCCGAGGCCGGGGCGTGGATCGTCTGCAATACGGACGCCCACGGCACAGACACGCTGTCGAACATGAAGTACTCCGTCGCCACGGCGCGCCGAGGCTGGCTGAGCGCGAAGCAGATCGCGAACACCAGAGCCTGGCGCTCGTTCGCGCCGCTGCGCAAGCGCGCGAAGCGCTCCTAGCGGGGCTGGTTGAGGCGGGCCCTGGGCGCCGGCAGCTTGGCGCTTCCCGGCGCGCGCATGCCATCGAGCATCACCTCGAGGAAGCGCTCCCAGTTCATCGCGGGCATGCTGCCCTCGGCCGAGCCGGTGACGGCGCTGAGGCCGCAGATCATCGTGGGGATGTCCTCCACGAGCAGGTCCTTGCGCATTTGACCCGCGCGCTGGGCCTTCCTCATCAGCTTGCCGCTGAGCTCGACGAGCCCCGACTTCGCGGCGGCCGCCTCCCCGACCATCGGCCGGGAGCCGAGCACCTCCGAGAGTCCGCGGTCATCGGCCTGGTACTCGGCCGACCAGCGCATCAGCTCGCAGAAGGCCTCCCACGGATCGTCCTTCTCGAGCGCCTTTGCGGTCTCCTCGGCGAGCCGCTCGAAGCGGTCCGCGACGAGGGCGTCGAGCAGGGCCTCCTTGTTGGGGAAATGGCGGTAAACCGTGCCGACTCCGACACCGGCGGTACGGGCGATGTCCTCCATCTGGCAGTCGAAGCCGTGCTCGGCGAAGCCGTCGCGGGCCGCCTCCTTGATCGCCTCGTGGTTGCGCCGGGCATCGGCCCTCAGCGCGGGGATTGGATCGGGCTCTGTCTTGGTGGCTGACATGGAATCGAGGCTAGCTCCGCGTGAAGGCGAAATCGGTCTGTGTGACCACCAGCACGCAAACGGAATCTGAATTCCGTATAGTCGTAAGCGAAACCGGAACTCAGGTTCCAGATATGAGAATACCCCACTTGTCCAATCCTGCTGTTCCGTTCGTCGTAGAGATGAACCGGTCAGCAAGGAGCCGGATGCGAAACGAAAGGAGTCAGGGGGATGACCACAGCCGAGGAATATCTAGAGAAGCGCTGGACCGCGTTGATCCTGCTCTGCGTCGCGCAGTTCATCGTGGTTCTCGATGCGTCCATCGTCAACGTTGCCCTGCCGAGTATCGGCAAGGGGCTCGACTTCTCGGAGGAGAACCTCCCCTGGGTGGTCAACGCCTATGTGATCGCCTTCGGCGGTTTCCTGCTGCTCGGCGGCCGCGCGGCTGACCTGCTCGGCAGGCGGCGGGTCTTCATGACCGGCCTGGCCGTGGTCGGGATCGCATCCCTGGCGGCCGGATTCGCTGCCACGCAGGGTCAGCTGATCGCAGCGCGCGCAGCCCAGGGATTGGGCGCCGCGATCGTCTCTCCCGCGGCCCTATCGATCGTGACGGGCCTCTTCAGGGACGGCGCGGAGCGCAACAAGGCCCTCGGCGCCTGGGGCGCGGTCGCCGGATCGGCCGGCGCCGCCGGCGTCCTGCTCGGCGGCATCCTCACCGATGGCCTGGGCTGGCAGTGGGTCCTGTGGGTGAACGTGCCGGTTGCCCTGATCGCTCTGGCGTTCACGCCAGGCCTGATTCCGGAGAGCCGCTCGGAGTCCGAGACGCGCCACTTCGACGCCGCCGGCGCCGTCAGCATCACCGCCGGCCTCTCGGTTCTGGCCTACGCGCTGCTCGATGCGAGCAACTCGGGCTGGGGCTCGACCAAGATCGTCAGCCTGCTCGCCATCGCGGTGGCCCTGATCGTGGCCTTCGTCGTCATCGAGCAGCGATCGAAGGCGCCGCTGGTCCCGTTCCGGATCTTCCGGCTCAGGACGCTGACCGGAGCGAACGTGGTGGGCGTCCTGCTCGGGGCCTCCCTGTTCTCGATGTTCTATTTCATCTCCCTGTACATGCAGCAGGTGCTGGGCTATAGCCCGATCCACGCCGGGCTCTCGTACCTGCCACTGGCGGTCACGATCATCCTTGCGGCCGGAGTCGGCGGGCAGCTGGTCACGCGGTTCGGTTTCAAGCCGATCCTCGCGGCCGGGATGTTCTCGGTGTCGGCCGGCCTCCTCTGGTTCAGCCAGGTCTCGGTCGGCGGCGGCTTCCTGACCGACATCCTGGGCGCGTCGCTGCTGGCCGCCATAGGGCTCGGGTTCGGCTTCGTCACCTCCACGATCGCGGCTGTCTCGGGCGTCGAACAGCGCGAGCAGGGCCTCGCCAGCGGCCTGATCAACACCTCGCAGCAGATCGGCGGTGCACTGGGCCTGGCAGTCCTGTCCACGATCGCCACCACGCGCACGAACGACGTGATGGCGACCGGCCATTCAACGGTCGCGAACGGGCTCACCGAGGGCTTCCAGAGCGCGTTCTTCGGCGGAGCCGTGATCGCGGCGCTTGGGTTCGTTGCGACCCTGGTCCTGATCCGGACCCGCGACAGCAAGGCGCACGTCGAGATGTCGAACGCCGAGGTCGCACAGGCTGAGGCTGCTCCGGTGGGGGCGTAGGTGATTGACGCGTAGCTGATTGACGGCTTCGCCATCAGGCGCGGCCGACATAAGCCGCCCCGCATAAGTCGCTCCGGCCATCGGCCTCCGCTCCGAAGGCGGGCGGCTTATGCGGCCGCTGGCGGCGGTGGCGGCGGGCTCCCCGGCGGGGGCCGGTCGCGCCGCAGCCCCGGCGTCCGCACGAGTTTGACCGGCTGCAGCGCCGAGCCCGACTCGACGTAGAAGCGAACGCCGTCGCGTTCCTCGATCGCCGCCACCGCGCCCTCCCTCGAGCGAAGGGTAAGCGCTGCGCCGATTGCAAAGCCCGTGCCGATCGCCGCGACTCCCGGGTAGACCAGGCCGAGGCCGCCCGCGATCGCGGCGAACGCCGCCAGGGGCCAGAGCCGGGCGAGCGCCGCCCTTGTCGGGTTGCCGAGGTCGGGCAGCGCCGTGGCCATCCGCGCCTCGGTGAGCGCCGGACGCATCGCCTCGGCGGCGCGAGCGGGGCTCCCGAGGATGATCCCGCCGACCAGGGCGATGACCCACCAGACGGCTGCAACGTAGATCGTCAGCGTGTCGCCAGAGCCACTCACCGAGACCACGGTGATCGCGGCGAGGGCGGTGGCGGCGCCGGCGGCCAGCAGGACCGTCGTCCGCAGCAGGTCGCAGAAGGCCATCTAAAGGAGTGCCTCGAGCACGTGGACGAACCCCTCCGGCCCATCGACGGTCAGATCGGCCTCTCGGGCGACCTCCGGCGGCGACTCGTCCGAGGCGACGGCGATGCACGCGGTCGCCTCCAGCTTGCCGTCCCCACGCAGGGTGCGCAGGGCGGTGAAGGCATCGACGTCAGTTCGATCGTCCCCGCCGTAGAGGGCGTTGTCGACGGGTCGGGAGGCGAGCAGGGCGGCGACGGCGATGCCCTTGTTGATCGCCACGTTCGGCCTGATCTCGAGCACCTTGCGCCCGTGGTGGGGGACGAGGCCCTGCCACTCGGCCTCGCTGGCGATCTCGTGGGCGAGGGATTCGGCGGCGCCGTCGTTCTCCGCGCCTCGCCAGTGCAGCCCGACAATCGCTCCCTTGTCCTCGGTCCTGATCCCGACTCGCTCCAGCTCGGAGCGGTCGAGCCCTTCGACGAATCGGGGCGCGTCGCCCTCGTGCCCATCGAGCGAGGGGTCGGGACGGACCTCGTCGTCGCCGGGCAGCAGCAGCTCGAAGCCGTGATTGCCTGAGTACGCGAGCTCGTCCAGCCCGACTATGCGGCGTGCGTCCAGGGCCCGGCGGCCGCTCAGGCAGCCGACCAGCGCATATCGCTCCGCGAGCGAGCGCAGCAGATCGCGCGTCCGTTCGGGGACTGCCGCATCTTCGGGATTGAGCACGATCGGAGCGATCGTGCCGTCCACGTCGGTCAGGATCGCGGAACGGCTGGGATCGCCGACCAGCGGTCCGAGCAGCCGCTCGAGCGCCTCCTCTGGTGACCCCGCGGATTGCATCGCCCTAGTATCGCCCGCCATGCCGACCTCTCGGATCCTGAAGCTGGCGGCGATCGGCACGGCCGGCGGTGTGTTCAGCGGCCTGCTGGGGGTGGGAGGAGGCAGCGTGATCGTCCCGCTGCTGATCGTCTGGCTCGGCTACGGCGCGCGGGAGGCCACCGGCACGAGCATGATGGCGATCGTGGTGATCGCCGCCGTGGCAGTCACTCTGCAGGCGTTCTACGGCAACGTGGACCCGGCGAACGCGGCCCTCGTGGGGTTGCCGGCAATCGGTGGGGCGGTCGCCGGCACGGCCCTGCAGCAGCGCATCCCGGAGCGGACGATCTCTCTGCTCTTCGCCGGCCTGCTCGTCGTCATCGCCGCCAAGCTGATCATCGCGTGAGCTCGATAGCCGCCGCAATCCTGGGCTTCGCCGGAGGTTTGGTCGGAGGCCTGCTCGGTGTCGGCGGCGGGATCCTCTTCGTGCCGGCTCTGACGATCTTCATGGGCGAGACACAGGTCCGCGCGGAGGCGACCTCTCTGCTGGCGATCGTCCCCGTGGCACTCGTCGCCGTCTGGCGTCAGCGGGGATACGGGAACGTGCGGGTGCGCGAGGGCCTCGTGATCGGAGCTCTGTCGCCGGTCGGGGTGGCGATCGGCGTGGTCACCTCCAACACGATTCCCGAGCGGGCCCTGGAGCTCGCCTTCGCGGGCCTCGCCCTGCTGATCGCCGCCCAGCTGGTGATCCGGGCGTATCGACAACCGGAGCAGCCGAGCGAGTAGTCCCTGCAAGTACGGGGGCTCGGACCAACGCCTACGAGAAGCCGTGGAGCCCGTGCTCGAGGGCTCCCTTGACGCCGGCGTCGAGGGCGTTCAGCCGGTAGAGGGCCAGCGCCTCGGGGGTTCCGAACCCGCGCCCCCCGGATCCCGAGCGGTTCCCGTCGGCACCGTGATGCGAGAGGACGCAGTGGAGCAGCGCGGCCCTGCGCTCGGGCGGCAGCTCTCCCGCCGCGCCCCCGACGATCTCCGCTCCCAGCGCCAGGTGGCCGATCAGGCGTCCCTCCTCGGTGGTCCCGAACTCCGCTCCATAGCTGAACTCGCGTGTCTTGCCCACGTCG
>DASUPK010000042.1:0-11122 GCA_036276255.1 Solirubrobacterales bacterium | reverse complement strand
GTGGGCGAGCGCGCGGAGGACGTCGTCGAGCTCGGGGGGCAATGGGTCGGCCCGACTCAGCTCGAGGTGATGGCGCTCGCCGAGGAGCTCGGGCTGGAGACCTATCCGACCTTCACCGAGGGCAAGAATCTCTTCGAGGCGAAGCTCGGGAAGGTGAAGCGCTACAGCGGCACGATCCCGATGCTCGGCCCCCTCGTGATGGCCGACTACGGCCAGGCGGACCTGCGTCTGAAGCGGCTGATGAAGAAGGTCTCGGCCGAGGCGCCCTGGGAGGCGCAGAACGCAACGGAGCTGGACGGTCAGACCTTCGAGACCTGGATTCGCCGTGCCGCCCGCACCCGCCTTGCCCGCGAGGCGATTTCGATGGCCTGCCGGGCCGTCTTCGCCGCTGATCCGGCTGATGTCTCGCTGTTGCACGTGCTCTTCTACGCCGCCTCCGCGGGCGGGTGGGACGACCTCCTCGACACCGACGGCGGCGCCCAGCAGAACCGGATCGTCGGCGGCTCCCAGCTGATCTCGCTGCGGATGGAGGAGCTGCTCGGGGATCGCATTCGTCTCTCGGCACCCGTGCGGATGATTCGCACGGAAGATGACGGCGTCATCGTCGGGGAGCTGCGTGCGCGTCGGGTGATCGTCGCGGTGCCACCCGCTCTCGCCGGGCGGATCGAGTATGACCCGCCGCTCCCGGCGCCGCGCGACCAGCTCACCCAGCGGATGCCGATGGGCTCAGTGATCAAGACGATGTCGATCTACGACGAGCCGTTCTGGCGCGAGGAGGGGCTCTCCGGCTCTGCGCTCAGCGTGCCGGGCCCGACGCAGGTGATCTTCGACAACACACCGCCGAACGGCTCACCCGGGGTCTTGCTCGGCTTCCTCGAGGCACGGCAAGCCCGCCAGCTCGGCAGGGTCACCGAGGCGGAGCGGCGCGATGCGGTCACCGAAGTCCTCGCCAGGGTCTTCGGCCCGAGGGCCGCCAAGCCGAGCGGTTACGTCGAGAAGGACTGGAGCGCCGAGCCCTATTCCCGCGGCTGCTACGCGGGGGTGCTCGGGCCGGGCGCCTGGACTGCCCATGGCACCTGGCTGCGGGATCCGATCGACCGGATCCACTGGGCTGGCACCGAGACGGCCACTCGCTGGATGGGCTACTTCGACGGTGCCGTGCAATCCGGGAAGCGGGCGGCGGCCGAGGTGCTGCGCACGGAGGGGGCGGCGCTGGCCACCTCAGCCGGTGCGCGCGCGGCGCAGGCCGCGCGCGTCGTCCCCGGATGAACCTGATCGACGTCCGCCACCTCGGCCGCGAGCGCGTGATCGGCTGCTGGGAGCTCGACGGCGTGCTGATCGATCCCGGGCCGACGAGCTCGATGGACAGGCTGATCGAGGCGCTCGGCGGCGACGAGCCACGGGCGCTCCTGCTCACCCACATCCACCTCGACCACGCCGGTGCCACGGGCAACCTGGTGAGGCGGTGGCCTGACCTCGCCGTGTACGTGCACGAGCGGGGCGCCGGGCACCTGGCCGATCCCTCGAAGCTACTGGCAAGCGCCGAGCGGCTCTACGGCGATCGGATGGAGCGGCTCTGGGGGGAGGTCGCCCCGGTGCCCGAAGGGAATCTCCATCCCCTGAGCGGCGGTGAGGAGGTGCTCGGCTTCAAGGTCTCCTACACGCCGGGCCACGCTTCCCACCACGTCAGCTACTTCCATCCGCCGAGCGGGCGAGCCTTTGTCGGCGACACGGCGGCGGTGCGCATCCCGCCGAGCGACTTGATCATGCCGCCGACCCCGCCGCCGGACATCGACCTCGATCTCTGGGAGGAGTCGATCGACCGGATCCTCGACTGGGAGCCCGACAGCCTCGGCCTGACCCACTTCGGCGCGGTCGACGATCCTGAGGCGCACTTCGAGCTCGTTCGTGAGCGCCTGCGCGAGCAGGGCAGGCTGGCCCGCGAGCTCTCGACCGAGGAGTTCGAGGATCGGATCCGCAAGACGGTCGCCGAGGCGGCCGATCCGGGCACGGCAGAGGCGCTGCTCCAGGCGGTTCCCCCCGAGCAGCAATGGGAGGGGCTCGACCGCTACTGGAGCCGGTCGAGCTAGGCCGGCTCGGGCTCCGGGTCCGGCTCGAGCTCCGAGAAGCGGAGCGCGTGGATGGCGATCGTGCGGTTGCGGCCGCCGCGCTTCGCGTCGTAGAGGGCACGGTCCGCGCGGATCAGCAACTCAACGCTGGACTCGATCCCGTCCCACTCGGCGATTCCCGCG
Source organism: Solirubrobacterales bacterium (assembly GCA_036276255.1). Lineage (GTDB taxonomy): Bacteria > Actinomycetota > Thermoleophilia > Solirubrobacterales > 70-9 > DASUPK01. Next base: position 8,870 of record DASUPK010000042.1, on the reverse strand, counting down.
GAGACCGTCTCCTCGCTCGGCACGCAGGCACGCAGCGTCTCGATCAGGTCATGCGCCTGGTCGGCATTCGTCGCGGTGAGCAGAACGGCGAACTCCTCGCCGCCGTGGCGGGCGATCAGGTCCGCGGTTCGCAGGCGCGCGCTCCACTGGCTCGCCGCCTCCTGGAGGTGGGAGTCGCCTGCCGGATGGCCGTTCAGATCATTGAACTCCTTGAAGTGGTCGAGGTCGAGGAGCGCGACGCACACCGGCGCGCCGCTGCGATTTGCCATTGCGAGCTCGCGATCGAGCGCCTCGTCCCAGGCCCGGCGGTTCGGGAGACCGGTGAGCGCGTCGGTTCGGGCCATGGCGCCGAGCTGTCTCTGAAGCCTTTCCCGCTGTCGCACGAGCTCGTTGATCGAGAATCCGATGATTCCCGCAACGCCCATCCAGAAGGCGGCTGCCAGGGGCTCGAGCGCCGGATAGCCGCTGAAGGCGGGGGAGGGGATCGCGAGCGTGGCGCCGAGTAGGAGCACCGAGACCAGCAGCTGCCGGTGCGTGCCGTAGAACGCGAACCAGATCACCGGCAGCAGCACCACAGGCGTGTAGGCCGCGGTGACGCTCTCGTGCGAGCTGCGGACCAGGGCGACCATGGCGAACGGCAGCATCGGCGGGACCGCCTGGCACCAGGTGGGCAGCCGCTCCCATGGCAGGAACAGCGCGCTCCCGACGATCACCGGGACCAGGGCGAAGGCGATCAGATCCCCCGTCGCCGGCCAGTCGGGGAGCAGCGGCAGGTAGACACAGGCCAGGAGCCCGGCCGTGAGCCACGGCAGGCAGCGCAACAGGACCCCATCCCCGTCCAGCGGTCTTCCGCGGGTTACGTGGAGGCCTGCGTCGCTGATCTGCTGCAGGACCCGCTGCCCTTTGCTGCGCGACACGACTCCGAAGGTACCCCTCTTGGGTGCTGGAACAAGACCCTTTCTTGGTAGCCCAGGCGTCCACTCCTCAACCCTCCCCGCTTCTTTCCCGAAGCTAAGACGCCAAGGTGCCGGCGCCCGCGCTCGACCGGCCCACGGATCCCGTGGTCATGACCGGCGCGCAGCTCCCGCGCTGCTCGGCAGCGCCCCGGCGAACCTGACCGCCTATCGCTACAAGCCGGCTCAGGCAACCTCCAGTCCCTTCGAGGGCGGCGCAGACTCCGATCAGCGGGCGGAGAATGGCGCGAAACTAGCTACGAAGGCTGGAACCACCCCGGGATCACAGAGCGATCTGCGAGCCGACGATCACCGTCCTCTCGCTTGGCAGCTCGAAGGCGTCGACCGGGCTCGTCGCGTTTCGGGCCATCGCGACGAACAGCTTCTTGCGCCAGGGTCTCATCGGCGTGCCATCTGTCGGCTTGATCGCGATCCGCGAGACTAAGTAGGAGGCGTGCTCGAGGTCGAGATTCTTTTCGAGCAGACCCTGCTTGCGGCACAGTCGCAGCTCGGCCGGGACGTCGACCGGGTCGTGGTAGCCGTTCCTCATCGTGACGTGGATCACCCTGAACTCGCCGCCGATCTGCTCCACAGTGAATCGCTCGAAGTCCTCGACGTGGGGGATGCTGACCAGGTCCACCGAGACGATCACGACCCTCTGCGGGAACGTGCGGGTGTTCTCGACCTCGATCCGGAGGGCAAGCGGGGCGGTCTCCTTGGTTGGATGGAGGTAGACGGCCACGCCCGGCACCCGGGTGAGTGGAGGGTCCTCGGCGCCGAGGCGATCCAGGAACTCCGTCAGGGATCCCTCCTTGGCGGCTCGATTGCGAGTGACGATCTCCTGTCCGCGGCGCCAGTTGATCATCACGATCGAGATCACCGCCGCAATCGCGAGCGAGAGCCACGCTCCATGCTCCACCTTGGCGATGTTGGCGATGAAGAACGTGGCCTCCATGCTGAGGAAGAGGACGGCGATCGGCACGAGCCGGCGCCTCGGAGTGCCCCAGAGCAGCCGAGCGACCGCCAGGAAGAGCACGGTGTTGAGGATGAACGTCCCGGTGACCGCGACCCCGTAGATATCGCCGAGCTTGTCGGCGGACTGGAAGATGAGCGTCAACGCGATGACGCCGACACACAGCCCCCAGTTGACGAGCGGGACGTAGATCTGCCCCTCGAGCTTCGAGGGGTGCAGCACGGTGAGGCGTGGCAGATACCCGAGCTGGACCGCCTGCCGGGCGACCGAGAACGAACCCGAGATTGCGGCCTGGGAGGCGATGATGGTCGCCGCCGTCGCGAGGAAGAGCATGGGGTACAGGGCCCAGTGGGGAACCATCAGGTAGAAGGGGTTGACCGCGGTGCTCGGGTCATGACGGATCAGGACCCCCTGGCCGAGGTAGTTGAGTATCAGCGCGGGGAATGCCACAGCGAACCAGCCGAACCGAATCGGTGCAGCGCCGAAGTGACCCCTGTCCGCATAGAGGGCCTCCGCGCCCGTGACGGCGAGTACGACGCCGCCGAGTGTCAGGAATCCCGCCACGCCGTGGTCGGCCAGGAAGCGAACCCCCCACGTGGGTGAGAGCGCCTGAAAGACCGCCGGGTCCTTCAGCACCTGGTTCAGTCCCAGGAGCCCGATCGCGACGAACCAGACCAGGATCACCGGACCGAAAAGCCATCCGATGGTGCCCGACCCGCGCCGCTGTATGAAAAACAGGCCAAGCAGGATGACGACCGAGATCGGCACCACGAGGTGGGCGAGGCCCGGCTCGATCACCTTCAGTCCCTGAACCGAGCCGAGGACCGAGATCGCGGGGGTGATGATCCCGTCGCCGAAGAACAGCGCGGCACCGAAGATGCCGAGGGTCACCAGCGTCGCCACGCGGGTGGTCTTGTGGCGCTGGAGGAGGGAGGCCAGGGCCATGATGCCGCCGTCCCCACGGTTGTGGGCGCGCATGATGAAGCCGGCGTACTTGATGGACACGATGATCATCAGGGCCCAGAAGATCAGCGAGACGACCCCGTAGACGCCCGCCGTCGTCGCCTGAGCGGCGGCTCGGTGGGTCGTGAAGATGACCTGCTCGGTGTACAGCGGGCTCGTCCCGATGTCGCCGTAGACGACGCCGAGGGCGCCGAGCGCGAGCACGGCCTTGCTGGCGTCGGTGATTACGTCCCGCTGGGTGTCCTCCAGCGCTTCGAAGCGCAGGCGAACGGCCTCCGCGTCCCCTTCCTTGTCACTCGGAGCCTCTGGCCGCCAGTAGCCGAGCTTGTGCGAAGCCTCGTTGAAGATCTGCTTCTCGCCGGGCCTCTTGCCCGTGCGAACCTTGCCGTTCTCTGCTTTCGGAGGCTCCTTCACACCAACCGTGTGCGATGCCTCGTGAAGAGGATGTTTGTGCCGCGGATCGATTTCGCTCACGCTATCCGCGACCCCACAAGCACACCCGCCGCGACTACGCCGTCTCCGTTCTGTCCAATCCCAGCGGTGGTCGGATCGTGCTCGACGACGACCCGGCAGGGTCGGTGGGCGAGCACGTATCTGGTCGTCGGGCCGAGCAGGCCCTCCTCGCTGGGGGCGTGCTCAGTCGAGATGTAGATCAGGTCCGCGCGCCGCTCCTCCGCCTCCTCGACGATCGCGCGCCCCGGGCTCCGCGTCCGGATCAGCCGGCAGCGCACCCTGCAGCCGGCGACCTTCGCCTGGAGACGCGCTACCTCCAGCACCCGCTGCGCTTCCTGCTCCTCTTGCTCAAGACCTCCGTCGGGCGGCAGCTGTTCGGGGACCCTGAGCAGGTAAACGACCTCTACGGCGGCGTCGGGCCTGACCAGCTTCGCAGCCCGCGCCATCGCCTCGTTATCGACGCTGGTGCCCAAGATCGGGACGAGCGCCGAGTGATATCCGCGTTGCTTGAGCTCGGCCATGGCTTCCCAATTCCATGGTCCAGAGCGACCCGCTAAGAACCCGCTAAGGAGCGCCTGGACTGCGTAGAGATTTCGCTAAATCCGCACCGACGCGCAGATCTACCTTTTACGCGGATGGGCGAAGTGCACGCGCAGGTAGTGCGTCTCGTCCTCGTAGACTTGCCCCCACACGTCCTGGAGCTGCTGGCGATGACTGACCAGGCGCCCAGGACCCGCCCGGCGGCATCCCGGTGACGGCTCCCGGCTCGCCGGACTACCTGCGCGCCATCAGCACCGATCTGATGCTGCCGCCGAGCCAGGCGCCGAGCGCCGCCCCGTCGCTCTCCGCGGACGTGGTCAACGACCTGCAGGCGTCGCCCGGGGCGTACAGGGCGCGCTAGTAGGCTCGGGGGAATGGCCGACTCCCGGACGCTTCTCATCATCGACATCCAGCGCGACTACTTCCCGGGTGGCGCCTATCCGCTGGTTGGGCCCGAGGCGGCCGCCGAAGCCGCGAGCGGGGTCCTCGGCGCGTTCCGGGAGGCGGGTTACCCGATCATCCACATGAAGCATGTCTGGGACGAGCCCGAGGCGGAGTTCATGCGCCCGGGGACGGAGGGGATCGAGATCCATCCGGCCGTGGAGCCGGCGGAAGGCGAGCTCGTGCTCGAGAAGGAGAACCCGAACTCCTTCCTGGACACCCCGCTCGAGGACGAACTCCGGCGACGCGGGACCGACGGCCTGGTGGTCGCCGGGATGATGAGCTCGATGTGCGTCGACGCGACGGTGCGCGCCGCGGCCGACCTGGGCTTTTCGCCGACGGTCGTACACGACGCCTGCGCCGCCCCGGACCTCGAATTCGGCGGTGTGGAAGTTCCGGGCGCCGCCGTCCACGCGGCCTTCATGGCCGCGCTCGCCGACGGCTATGCCGAGGTGACGAGCGCGGCCGAGGTGCTGGAGGCCTAGTAGCCGTAGCCGCCGCCGGACATTCCGCCCGATGAGCTGGAGCTGCTGCTCGTCGTGGCGGAACCGCTCGGCGCCGCGCCGGTCGAACCGGAGCTCGCCGTGCCGCCGGCCATCGCCACGGTCCAGGTGAACGAGGTTCCACCGAAGCTGTCGGTGACACCGTTACCGGTTGCCTCACCGGGGCTGTCCTGCACGAACGTGTAGAGCGGCTGGCCGTTGAACGTCAGCTGCCCGTTCGTGACAGCGAGCTTCGCCTGCACCGAGGAGTCCGATGACGTCGGCTGTCCGCCGGAGGCCATCGCCGGCGGCCAGATGCTCTGGCACGCGGCCGTGCACGCCATTTTCGAGCCGGTGTCCTGGTTGTTGGTGTAGAGCACGTCGCCCTTCGAATCCACGAGCACGGTGCCGACGCCGCTGACCGACTTGGTCGCCACGGTGTTGGAGCCCCCGCCTGCCGTCTGCGCCGGGATGGTGCTGGCGGCGTTCGAGGAGCCGCCGCTTGAGTTGCTGCTGCCGCCGCATGCCGCCAAGCCGATGGCGAGCACGGGAACGGCGAGCAGAGTGAGAAAACCACGCCTGAATTTCATCTTTGGTGCCTTCCTTCGGTCGTCCCCAAAATGCTCCCGGCCGGTACTACGCGGGGGAGCTGTCAGTGGATTGGCGGCACGGCTTCGCCGTCAGATCGCGGCCACGAGCGGCCGCCCCACAAACAGAACGGCCGGCTTTCGCCGGCCGTTCGAAGTAGTGCGGCCTGGTGGCCGCTAGCCGCAGCCGGTGTTGTTGCCGCAGCTCGAGCACGTGTAGCAGGAGCCCGTGCGCTGCATCATGCCTCCGCACTGGTCGCAGGCCGGGCCGAGCTCCAGGTCTGCTCCGATCTTCGCCGGAACCACCGGCGGGGTGTCGGTGAGCGCGGCGGTCGCCGGCTTGGACTCCCCGTTGGCCTTCGCTTCGCCGTTGGATGCGCCGTTGCTCTCCCCGTTCGAGTGGCCATTCCCACCGTTGGCGGGAGCGCCCGTGTCCTCCATGGGGAACGCCTGCTGCGCATCCTTCTTGGCCCGGACCTCGTCGGTCATGATCCCGAGCTGCTCGAGGTAGTCCGTGTCGTCGATGAACCGGCTGGCGAGCCAGCGCATGATGTAGTCGGGCATCGACTTGGCGAACGGGATCTCCGGGTTGGTCGTGATCCCCTCGGGCTCGAAGCGCATGTAGCTGAACTTCCTGACGTAGTCCTCGAGCGGCACCCCGTACTGGAGGCCGATCGAGATCGCGGTGGCGAAGGCGTTCATCAGGCCCTTGATCGTCGAGCCCTCCTTGCCGATGTCGGTGAGGAAGATCTCGCCGACCGAGCCGTCCGGGTACTTGCCGGCGGTGATGTAGCCCTCCTGCATCCCGATCCGGAACTTGTGGGTGATCGACTCGCGCTCGCGCGGCATCTTGTGCCGCTCGGGAGCGGCAGCCTCGACCGGCTCCGGCTGCTTCTCGCCGGCGTCGGTCTTCAGCGCCTGTGCGGTCTTGGAGCCGTCGCGGTAGATCGCCAGAGCCTTGAGGCCCTTCCTCCAGCCGTCGCTGTACGCGTCGGCGATGTCGGCGATCGTCGCCGACTCCGGCAGGTTGACCGTTTTCGAGATCGCGCCCGAGAGGAACGGCTGGGCCGCGGCCATCATGTCGATGTGGCCGGTATGCGAGATCGAGCGCTCGCCGACCGCCACGTCGAAGATCTCGAGGTGCTCGTCCTTCAGGCCTGGCGCCCCGATGATCGTGTTGTGCTCGTTGATGTGGGCGTCGATCTGCTCGACCTCCGTTTCGGAGTAGCCGAGCGTCTCGAGTGCCAGGTTGACCGAGCGGTTGACGATCTTCATCTGGCCGCCGCCGACCAGCTCCTTGAACTTGACCAGCGAGAAGTCCGGCTCGATGCCGGTCGTGTCGCAGTCCATCAGGAAGGAGATCGTCCCGGTGGGGGCGAGCACGGTCGCCTGGGCGTTGCGGTAGCCGTGCTGCTCGCCGAGCGCGACCGCCTCGTCCCATGACTCGCGGGCGGCGTGGAGCAGCGGCTCCTCCACCAGGGTGTCCTCGATCTCATAGGCGGCGGATTGGTGCATCCGCATCACCTGGTTGTGCGGCTCGCGGTTCACCTCGTAGCCGTCGTACGGGCCCATCGAGCCCGCGATCTCGGCCGACATCCTGTAACCGCGGCCCGTCATCAGGGCGGTGATCGAGCCGGCGAGGGCGCGGCCGTCTTCCGAGTCGTAGGCGAGGCCATTCGACATCAGCAGGGCGCCGAGGTTGGCGTAGCCCAGGCCGAGCTGGCGGAACGCCCTGGCGTTCTCGGTGATCTGCTCGGTCGGGTAGCTGGAGAAGCCGACCAGGATCTCCTGCGCCAGGAAGACGATGTCCACCGCGTGGGTGAAGTCGTCGACGTCGAAGGTCCCGTCCGCGTTGCGGAACTTCATCAGGTTGAGCGAGGCGAGATTGCAGGCCGAGTCGTCGATCGACATGTACTCGGAGCACGGATTCGACGCGGTGATCGGGCCCGTGTTCGGGTCCGTGTGCCAGCGGTTGATCGTCGTGTCGTACTGGATGCCCGGATCGGCGCACTGCCAGGCGGCGTCAGCGATCTGGTCCATCAGCTCGCGTGCCTTCAGGGTCTTGATCGGCTTGCCGTCGACGCGGCCGACCAGGTCCCAGTCCTCGTCGTTCTCGACCGCCTGCATGAACTCGTCGGTGACCCGGACCGAGTTGTTGGCGTTCTGGAACTGGACCGAGGCGAAGGCGTCGGAATCCAGGCGCATGTCGAAGTCGGCGGCCTTCAGCGCCGCGGCCTTTTTCTCCTCGTCGGCCTTGCACCAGATGAACTTCTCGATGTCCGGGTGGTCGACGTCGAGCACGACCATCTTGGCCGCGCGGCGGGTGCCCCCACCCGACTTGATCGCGCCCGCCCAGGAGTCGGCGCCGCGCATGAAGCTGACCGGGCCGGAGGCGATCCCGCCCTTGGAGAGGTGCTCCATGGAGCCGCGGATCTTGGAGAGGTTGATGCCGGAGCCCGAGCCGCCCTTGAAGATGATCCCCTCCTTGGTGTTCCAGGAGAGGATGGAGTCCATGTCGTCCTCGACCGAGAGGATGAAGCAGGCCGACGCCTGCTCGGAGCCCGGGTCCTTCCAGCCGACGTTGAACCAGACCGGGCTGTTGAAGGCGGCTCTCTGGTTGACCAGGATCGAGGTGAGCTCGTCCTCGAAGGCCTTGCCGTCCTCGTCGGTCGCGAAGTAGCCCTGCTCGCGGCCGACCTCGGCGATCCGGCCGGCGACGCGGCTGACCATCTGCTTGACGGAAGTCTCACGCTCGGGGGAGCCCGGCTGGCCGCGGAAGTACTTCTGGGCGACGATGTTCGTAGCGTTCTGCGACCAGGTCTTCGGGAACTCGACCCCGCGCTGCTCGAAGACGGGCTTCTCCGGGTCGCCGATGATCGCGTCCCGGGTCTCCCACTCGAACTCGTCGTAGGGATGCGCCCCTGCAGAGGTGAACCGGCGTTCGATGACGAGGCCCTTCTCGGTTGTGATCGCTGCCTTAGAAGTGGCCTTCGGCATCAGTTTTCTCCTCTCGCTCGGCTATCGGGGTGAGCACCGCAGCATCCTCCGCCGATCGGACGGAACCGAGGTGCCGCTAATCCGTTATTTGCGGGGATTTTCATGAGGCGCTCCGAGCGGCGTCGGGCAGAGTTCCCGCAAACTGCAGATAGGCCCCGCGGTCGATCCTCTCCAGGCCATCGAGGCAGAGCTCGCCGATGCGCTCGGCGCTCAACCGCCCGCCGGCGTCGCGTGCCTCGCGCTCGATCCTGTCGGCGATCGCCTCGAGCCGCCGCGGATCGACGTCGCGCTTGTGCGATGCGCGGACCAGGGCGCCGAGCAGCTTGTCGCGATCGAAGGGCTGGACATGGCCGTCGCGCTTGACGACCTCCAGGACCTCGGGCACGGCGCGCTCGTAGGTGGTGAAGCGGTGACCGCAAGACGAGCACTCACGGCGGCGACGGACCGCGCCGTCAGGGACGCGGCGGGTCTCGAGGGTCTT
>DASUPK010000041.1:0-26642 GCA_036276255.1 Solirubrobacterales bacterium | reverse complement strand
GATCTGCTCCCATTGCTCCTCGCTGTTGGCGTCGATCGTGAACTCGCGGACCCGCTTGCCCTCAGGCCCGGCGCCCGGAATCAGGTCGACTGACTGCAGCGCGCCCCCGGCCTCGGCGATCTGCGCGGTGAGCTTCCCGAGTGGCTCCTGCCGCGCATCGAGCTCGACGCGAACGGTGACGCTGTATTGAGCGGAGGCAGCCATCGGGCGCTGATCATAGGGGGGTCGAACTTCCGCCTACGTTGCACGGAAAACCGGGATGGGGGGTGGGACGAACAACGGCGATGAAGGGGGTGGCGAGACGAAAAACCGGCGGTGAGGGGGCGAGGGCCGGGAGTTGGCGCCTTATTCCCCGTATGGGGGAACAAGGCGCCAGATTCGACCAAGTGGTCGCCAGGATCGCCGCGCGCCAGCATGGCGTAGTCAGCTGGGACCAGCTTCGCACTGCAGGCCTTCACCGCAACGCGGTGCAGGCCCGGCTGCGCGCTGGTCACCTGCATCGACTGCATCGCGGTGTCTATGCAGTGGGCCACCCGCAGGTGACCTTCGAAGGCCGCTGCGTCGCTGCAGTACTTGCGCTCGGCGAAGAGGCGGTTGCGAGTCATCGAAGTGCGGCCGCGATCTGGGGGCTTCTTCCTCCTCACGAGGGTTCCATCCACGTCAGCGTCGCTGGCGATGCCGGCCGCAAGGCACGCACCGGCATCCGAATCCACCGCTCCGCCACCCTCACTGCCGCGGTTACGACCCGCCGCAACGGGATCGCGGTGACGCGGCCGGGGCGGACTCTCCGCGATCTGAGGCGCCACGTTCCCCAGCCGGTGTTTCGTTCCGCCGTGCGTCGTGGCCTCGATCTGCGTCTGATCTCGTCTAACGACCTCGGGCCCAACCCCGACCTCACCCGCAGCGAGCTCGAGCGGATCTTCCTCAACCTCTGCCGCCGCCGCTTTCCCCAGCCGGAGGTGAACGCCCGCGTGGGCCCGTACGAAGTGGACTTCCTCTGGCGGGACCGCTGTCTGATCGTCGAGACAGACGGCTTCAGGCATCACGGGAACCGGGCCGCATTCGAGTCGGACCGACGTCGGGACGCCTTCCTTCAGAGCCGGGGTTATCGCGTTCTGCGCTTCACCCACCGCCAGGTGCTCGAGCGGACTCCGGTCGTTGCGTCACTGCGTCCTCTGCTGGCACAGAGGTCGCTGACCCCCAACCTATGATGGACAGGTGCCCGCCACTACCCAGAAGAAGGCCCCGGCGAAGGGCTCGAAGGGGAAGAAGAAGCCGGGCGAGCTCTTCCTGATCGACGGCAACTCCCTCGCGTACCGAGCGTTCTTCGCACTGCCCGAGTCGATCGCCACCCACGACGGCCGTCCCACCAACGCGATCTACGGCCTCGCCTCGATGTTCGCCAAGATGCTGATCGACCATGACCCGAGCGCGGTCGTCGTCTGCTGGGACGCCGGCTGGTCGGGCAGGGAGCTCACCTACGAGCCGTACAAGTCCCAGCGGAAGCCCCGCCCGGACCTCCTCCGCGACCAGTGGCCCCACCTGATGCCGCTGGCCGAGGCCTTCGGTTTCACCAACATCAAGGTGGACGGATTCGAGGCCGACGACGTGATCGCTTCGCTCACGAAGCGAGCCCGCGAGCAGGGCCTCGACGTGATGGTCGTCTCGGGCGACCGCGACGTCTACCAGCTGGTCGACGACGGGGTCCGGGTGATGACCACCTCTCGCGGTGTCACCGACACCAAGATCTACGACAGCAAGGGCGTCGTCGAGCGCTACGGCGTCCCGCCCGAGCTGGTCACCGACCTGATCGGGCTGAAGGGCGACACCTCGGACAACATCCCCGGCGTCCCCGGGATCGGCGACAAGACGGCCGCCCAGCTGCTCCAGGAGTACGGCGACCTTGACTCCGTGCTGGCGAACATCGACAAGATCTCCGGCGCCAAGCGCAAGGAGAACCTCACCAATCACGCCGAGGACGCCCGCGTCTCCAAGCAGCTCGCCACGGCGATCACCGATATCGACATCGAGCTCGACCTCGACGAGCTGATGTCCAAGAGGATGGATCGCAGCCGCCTGCGCGAGGTCGCCCGGGAGTTCGAGCTCCGCGTGATCCTCGAGCGCCTGGAGGACGAGCTCGGTGCGGACTTCGTCCCCGACGCGAAGGTCGACGAGGAGCTCGACGCCACCGCGGAGGCGGGCGCGATCTCCGACCTCGCCGAGGGCGACGTGGCCCTCGCGATCTCAGGGGAGACCTGGTCCGGCTACGACGGCGAGAAGCTGGTCGAGGGCGACTGCCCTGACCTCGGCGAGCTGGTCGAGGCCCTCGGGAAGCGTCGGCTGATCGGCCACGACCTGAAGAGCCTCGGGGGCGGGGCCCGGCACGGCATCCTCGCCGCGGCCGGTCCCGGCGGCGTCGACCTCCGCCACGACACGATGGTGGGCGCCTACCTCCTCGACCCGGCCCGCCGCACCTACGACCTGATCGACATCGCCGCCCAGCGCGGCCTGGCCGCCGCCCCGAAGGGGGCCGACGCAGCCGATGGCGCCGATGGAGATCAGCTCGAGCTGGGGGAGGAACCGCCGCCCGATCCCGCGGCCGAGGCCCGTCTGGTCTGGGAGATCGCCCAGCTGCAGCGCAAGGGGATCGAGGAGGGCGGCCTGGAGCAGCTGATGGACGAGGTCGAGATGCCGCTGATCGAGGTCCTCGCCTCGATGGAGCAGAACGGCGTCCTGCTCGACCAGAAGCGCCTCGCGGACATCGGCGAGGGCTTCGAGCAGCGAATCGAGACCCTGCAGGCCGAGATCTTCGAGCTCGCCGGACACGAGTTCACGATCGGCTCGCCGCAGCAGCTGGCCGAGGTCCTCTTCGACGAGCTCGGCCTGACCAAGAAACGCCGCGGCAAGACCGGCTTCTCCACAGACGCGCGCGTCCTCTCGCAGATCCGCGATGAGCACGAGATCGTCGCCAAGGTCGAGCAGTGGCGAGAGCTCACCAAGCTGAAGAGCACCTACCTGGATGCCCTGCCGGAGCTGATCGACGCCGACACTGGCCGCCTGCACACCACCTTCAACCAGACCGCCACGGCCACCGGCCGCCTCTCCAGCACCAACCCGAACCTTCAGAACATCCCGATCCGCACCGAGGAGGGGCGTCCGATCCGCTCCTGTTTCGTGGCCCCGCGGGGCCAGCGACTGCTCTCCGCGGACTACAACCAGATCGAGCTGCGGATCCTGGCTCACATCGCCGGCGAGGACGCGCTCAAGGAGATCTTCGCCCGCGGCGAGGACATCCACGCCGCGACTGCGGCCGAGGTGCTCGGCTCCGATCCGAAGAAGGTGAGCGCCGGCGAGCGCTCCAAGGCCAAGATGGTCAACTACGGCATCGCCTACGGCCTCTCGGCCTACGGGCTCGCAGACCGGCTCAACATCGAGCAGGAGGAGGCCGGCGCGTACATCGAGCGCTACTTCGAGCGCTTCCCTGCGGTGAAGCGCTACATCGAGGAAACGATCGAGTTCGCCAAGAAGGAGGGCTACGTCAGCACGCTGCTCGGCCGGCGCCGCCCGATCCCGGAGCTGCGCTCGGGCCGTCCGCAGGTCCGCGGGCAGGGCGAGCGCCTCGCGGTCAACATGCCCATCCAGGGCACCTCCGCGGACATCATCAAGATCGCGATGGTGGAGGCGCAGCGCCAGCTCGAGAAGTCGGACCTCTCCACCCGCCTCGTCCTCCAGATCCACGACGAGCTCCTCTTCGAGGGCCCGGCCGACGAGATGGAGGCCGCCTCGAAGCTGGTCGAAAAGGCGATGTGCGGCGCCTTCGACCTCGATCCGCCCCTGGCGGTCGACGTCGGCGTCGGCAAGGACTGGCTGGCCGCGAAGTAACGCCCATCGACACTTCGCTGACACCGTCGATCAGCGAAGATCACGCGATGGACAGGGGCTTCGCTGTCTTGATCATGGCGGTCGTCGGCGGCTGCATCGCGCTGCAGGCGCCGATCAACGCCGGGCTCGGCAAGCACACCGGCAGCTTCGCGGCGGCGACGATCTCCTTCGCGGTCGGGACTGTGCTCCTCGCGACCATCGTCCTGGTCAGCGGCAAGGCCGGCGGCCTCGGAAGCGCCGTGCACGTGAACTGGTATCTGCTGCTCGGCGGCGCGCTGGGGGCGGCCTATGTGTTCTCCGCCCTCGTCCTCGTCAGCCAGATCGGCGCCGGCGCTGTCGCGGCAGCCACGGTCACCGGCCAGCTCACCACCTCGGTCGTCCTCGACCGGATCGGCTTCCTGGGCCTCGACCGGCAGCCGCTCACCGCCAGCAGGTTCGCCGGGGTGGGACTCCTGCTCGCGGGCACCTACCTGGTCGTTCGTTGATAAGCGGCCACCAGGCCGCTCACCTCAGGAGCGGAGGGCGGAGCCTGCAGCGACTTGCGCTGGGCGGCCGCTTGTGGCCGCGTCCTGATCGCGAAGCCGTGAACCGCTCCCTTCCGCGAAGTCCGGCGGCGCGATCCGCAGGTAATGCCCGAACGCCCAGTCGACGAAGCGCTTGCGGCCGCAGGCGCGAATCACCGCGCGCTGCGCGCCGGCGGGCAGCTTCGGCAGCAGCTTCTGGGCGCGGAGCAACCAACGGAACTTCCATTCGTGGCGGTCCACGAACTCGCCGTAGATGCGCAGTGCGGTCTCGCGATCCTCGCGGCCCTCGACGACCGCCCGCAGCTCGTCGCCCAGCTTGATGCCGAAGTAGAAGGCCGTGCGGATTCCCTCCGCGGTCAGCGGCAGGCAGTGTCCGGCCGAGTCGCCGACGAAGAAGATGCCGTCCTCGGTGCCCTTGCGGATCTTGTGCGGGATCCAGTTGCCCTGGTAGCGGACGGCGTCGCGTTCCAGGTCCTCGGCGAGCAGAACGGTCGTGTCCTTGACGTGGAAGCCCGGATCGAAGGAGCCGACGCCGATCCGCTGCTCGTCCCGGGCGGGGAAGCTCCAGCCGTAGCCTGCGGGGACGTAGCGGCGGTCGATCCACACCTCGAGGTCGCTGTCACCGCCATGCGGATGCACCTCGAGCCCGCGTGAGAGCGGCGCGTCGGGCGGCTGGTAGCCCCCGTCGGAGGCGAGGATCCGCCGCCAGCCGAGCGCGTCGACGATCAGCGGCGCGAAGACGTCCCCGCGGTCGGTGTGAACGGTCTCGCCGGTCCGTCCGTTGACCTTCGCGGTCTCGAACTCGGCGTCGCACTGCGCCCAGAGCAGCTCGCAGAGCTCGCGGTAGTCGAACGTCGAGAAGGTCCAGGGAAGCTCGTACCGGGAGGTGCCGCGCGGCGTGTGCAGGACCAGCTCGCGGAACTCCTGGCGAGCGGATTCCTGGAGACCCATCGCCTCGAGCCACTCCGTCGGAATCCCGCACGCGGAGGTCTGCCGCTCGCCGATCTCGTAGCGATCCAGGACCAGCACGCGCCCGCCCGAGCCGGCGAGCTGCCGTGCCACGGTGAGGCCCGCGAAGCTCGCGCCGCACACGATGACGTCGTAGCTGCCGCTCAGCGGCGTGCGCTCGCCGCCGCGCTTGGTCTGACGCCTGGGCATGGCTCGCAACGGTAGTGCAACCCTGCCCGGAAGCGGCACAGCGAGCCCGTGCGTCACGCATGTGTCTGCAACACTCTGCGGCCGTGCCCGAGATGGACACAACTACGCAGGCTGAGCCGCAGAACGAGCCCGAAACCGAGCAGCCGGCGAGCGCCGGCAACGGCGCCGGAAGCTCCGACGATTTCCTGATTGAGGTCGACGGCAAGCTAATTCCGAACTACGACGCCACCATCCATCCCTTCAACGAGGGGGACGTGGTGAGCGGCAAGGTCGTGCGGATCGACCAGGACGAGGTCCTGGTGGACATCGGCTACAAGAGCGAGGGCGTCATTCCCTCGAACGAGCTCTCGATCCGCAAGTCGGTGGATCCCGCGGAGGAGGTCGAGCTCGGCGAGGACGTCGACGCGCTGGTCCTCACGAAGGAGGACCAGGAGGGGCGCCTGATCCTCTCCAAGAAGCGCGCCCGCTTCGAGAAGGCCTGGCGCCGGATCGAGAAGGCGGCTGACTCCGGTGAGCCCGTCGAGGGCACCGTGATCGAGGTCGTCAAGGGCGGCCTGATCCTGGACCTCGGCGTCCGCGGTTTCCTGCCGGCCTCGCTGGTCGACATCCGCCGCGTCCAGAACCTGGACGAATTCATGGGCCAGAAGCTCGAGTGCAAGGTGATCGAGCTCAACCGCTCCCGCAACAACGTCGTGCTCTCCCGCCGCGCGGTCCTCGAGGAGGAGCGCAAGGAGGTCCGCGAGCAGATCCTGGGCCGCCTCGAGCCCGGCGAGGTGGTCGAGGGCAAGATCTCCAACATCGTCGACTTCGGCGCGTTCGTTGATCTCGAGGGCATCGACGGCCTGATCCACATCTCCGAGCTCTCCTGGAGCCACGTCAACCACCCGTCCGAGGTCGTCTCGATAGGCGACACGGTCCGGGTCAAGGTCCTGGACATCGACCGCGACCGACAGCGCATCTCCCTGGGTCTGAAGCAGACCCAGGAGGACCCGTGGCAGACGGTGCTCAACGAATACAAGGAGGGCGACGTCGTCGAGGGCAAGGTCACGAAGATCGTCGCCTTCGGCGCCTTCGTCCAGATCCTGCCGGGCGTCGAGGGCCTCGTTCACATCTCCGAGCTTGCGCAGCACCACGTCGAGAGCCCGGCCGAGGTCGTCCGGCCCGGTGACGAGCTCAAGGTCAAGATCCTCGAGGTCGACGATTCCAGGCGCCGCCTGTCACTGAGCGTGAAGCGGGTCGAGGGCCAGGAGCTGCCCACCCGCGAGGTGAGCGACGACATCGTCATCGAGGAGGCGCCGGAGGGCATGGAGGCACCGCCCGCGCCTGCGGTCGAGGAGCCCGCGGCAGAGGCGGAGGAGCCCGTCGCCGAGGCGGCCCCCGAGGCACCGCCGGCCGAGGAGCCGCCCGCGGAGGATGCGCCGGCCCCGGAGGAGCCGCCGGCCGAGGAGCCACCTCCCACCCAGGATTGACCCGCTTCGTAGGCCTCACGGGAGGAATCGGGGCCGGCAAGTCGGAAGCTCTGGCCGCATTCGAGCGGCGCGGCGTACCCGTCCTCTCGACCGACGAGGTCGCCCACGACATCCTGGACGACGATCAGGTGCGCACGGCTTTGGTGGAGCGCTGGGGGGAGGAGATCGCCCCGGGCGGCGCCGTCGATCGCGACAGGGTGGGGGAGATCGTCTTCGCGGACCTCGATGAGCTCGCCTGGCTCGAGAGCGTCACGCACCCGCGAGTCGGTGCAAAGGTGCTCGAGTGGCGCCAGAGCCTCGGCCCTGAGATGGACATCGCCGTGGTCGAGGTGCCGCTGCTGTTCGAGGCGGGAATGGATGAGGCGTTCGACGCCACCCTGGCCGTCGTCGCCGGCGACGAGATCCGGGACGCCCGGCTGCGTAAGCGTGGCCAGGCGGGGCTCGCCGGACGGGAGGACAGGCAGCTCGATCAGGCCGAGAAGGAGCGCCGTGCCGACCACGTCGTCCGCAACGATGGGTCGCTTGAGGAGTTGGATAGAGAGGTGAACAAGCTGATCGAGCAACTGCGCCAGGGGGGCGGTGGATGACTCTGAGCACCTCGGTGAGGTCCGCGCGCACGCACTCCAACCGGAGCTCCACGCGCTCGAAGAGCCGCAGGGCCACGGGCACCAAGGCCCGGAGGCGCTCCCAGCGCCGCCGCCGCGCGCTGGTGATCGGGGGGACACTGCTCGTCGGCGCTCTCGGCGGCTTCCTGCTCGTCAACAGCGATCGGTTCCAGCGCACCCTGGAGGAGGTCACCCTCCCGCTGCATCACGAGGACATCATCAGACAGCAGGCCGCCCAGAAGGACGTGCCGGCCGACCTGATCGCGGCCGTGATCTACACGGAGTCGCGCTTCCGGGACCAGACCTCGCACGCGGGGGCTCGCGGGCTCATGCAGATCACGCCGAGCACGGCGAAGGTGATCGAGAGGCTCAGCGGGGGGCAGACGTTCAGCTTCGACGACCTCTCGGATCCCGACATCAACATCCGCTACGGCACCTTTTACCTCCACTACTTGACCCAGAAGTTCGGCGACAACGAGATCGCGGCGCTGGCCGCGTACAACGCCGGGGAGACCAACGTGGCCAACTGGGGCGGCTCGAGCCTGAGCCTGGACGACATTCCGTTCCCCGAAACGCGGGACTACGTGGAGAATGTGCTGGAGAAGCGGGACGAGTACGCGAGCCACTACCGTCACGAGCTTGGGCTCGACTGAGCAGGGGACTAGAGAGGAGACCATGGAGCTGAGTCGCCGAAACCGCCGCCTGATCGCAGTGCTTGCCTGCGCCTCCGCGCTGGGAGCCGTGGCGATCCCGTCCGCGGCCTCGGCCGGCCCCCGCGCCCACGCCTCGGTTGTCGGCGGCGGGCGGGCCGACCCGGCCCAGTGGCCCTTCGCCGTCGCGATCTTCCGCAAGGGCCACATGCACTGCAGCGGCTCCGTGATCGGCCCGACCAAGGTGCTGACCGCGGGCCACTGCGTCGACGGCTTCAACCTCGCCAACTTCCAGGTGATCATCGGCCGCCCGACGCTCCGTGACGCCTCGGTCGGCCAGTCGATCGGCGTCGTCTCAGGGCGGGTGCATCCCGACTTCGAGCAGACGGGCCTGCACGACGTGGCGGTGCTCAATCTCGCCCAGCCGACAGGCGTCACCCCGGTGCTTCTCGCCACGCCGGATCAAAACGCTGCGACGACGTCGGTGGGAGCGCAGCTCCGGGTGGCCGGATTCGGCGCGACCAACCCGTTCGGGACCCACCTGTCGGGCTTCCTGAAGACGACGATCGAGCAATCCCGCGCCGACAGCCGCTGCCTGAAGGCCTACACGCGCGACCTCTTCGCCCCCGAGAGCATGATCTGCGCGCTGGGCGCCAAGAGGAAGAACCCGGGCCGGTTCAAGATCCACACCTCGGCCTGTTCCGGGGACAGCGGCGGTCCGCTGGTCGCCGACACGGCGACCGGCCCGGTTGAGGTCGGAACGGTCTCCTACGGCGGCGCGCTCTGCGGCCTGCCGGCGGCTCCGAGCGTCTACTCGAGGGTGTCGGCCAGCCTGGACTTCATCAACGCGCCATAAGCGGCCACGAGGCCAATCCACTTTGGAGCGAAGGGCGAAGCCCGAAGCGACTCAAGCTGGTTGGCCGCTCGTGGCCGCGACCTGGTGGCGAAGCCGTCCACCGCCCCCCGGCACCCACTGAGTGCTGACTCGAAGTCAAACCCGGACTAAGCTGACCCATGCCAACTCGCCCGCTGACAACGGACAGAGCCGAGGAACGACGCGCGCAGCTGTTGACAGCCGCACTGGAGGTGTTCGGCGACCGGGATTACGAGGAGGTCTCGGTCGATGAGGTTGCGCAGGCCGCCGGCGTATCCCACGGGCTGGTCTTCCAGTACTTCGGCAGCAAGAAGGGCCTCTACGTCGCCTGCCTCGAGCCCCTGATCGAGGGCTTCCGGTCGCGTGTCGAGCCGGACCCGGAGCTGCCACCGGTCGACCGGCTCCGCGCGGGCCTGCGGAACTTCGCCGACGCGATCAGCGAGCACCCGGCCGGCTATCGCAACCTGATGACCCGGGCATCCGGCTTCAGCGAGGTCCGCGAGGCCCTGGAGCGGGCCCGATGGTGGCGCGTCAACCGGCTGGCCGAGGCGATGGGCCTCGATGTCGGGCGTCCCGCCGTCCGCATCGGGCTGCGGGCATGGACGTCGTACGTCGAGGCCGCGATGCTCACCTGGCTCGAGGAGGGCGCGCCCGAGCGCGACGAGATGGTCGAGATGCTGGTCCAAGCCCTCGGCGCGACCACCGAGGGGATCGCGGCGACCGAGTAGAGCGGGGCCCCTGGGTACGCTGAGGTGCGTGCCGAAGTTCAAGCTCAATCCGGCCTACACGCCGACGGCGGACCAGCCGAAGGCGATCGAGGGCCTCGCCGAGGGGCTCGGCTCCAAGGAGCCGTTCCAGACCCTGCTGGGGGCGACCGGGACCGGCAAGACCTTCACGATGGCCGCGACGATCGAGCGCGTCCAGCGACCGGCGCTGGTGATCGCCCACAACAAGACGCTGGCAGCGCAGCTCTGCAACGAGTTCCGGGAGTTCTTCCCGGACAACGCCGTCGAGTACTTCGTCTCCTACTACGACTACTACCAGCCCGAGGCCTACGTCCCGGCGCAGGATCTCTACATCGAGAAAGACTCCTCGATCAACGACGAGATCGATCGCCTGCGGCACGCGGCGACCGCCTCGCTCTTCGCCCGCGACGACGTGATCATCGTGGCCTCGGTGTCCTGCATCTACGGGATCGGCTCCCCGCAGCTCTACCGGGAGCAGATGCAGCTGTTCAAGGTCGGGGATTGGATCGACCGGCAGGACGTCTTCCGCAAGCTGGTCGGCATGCAGTACCGGCGCAACGACCAGAACCTGACCCGCGGCGCCTTCCGCGCGCGCGGCGAGGTGCTCGAGATCTTTCCCGCCTACGCGGAGTCCGCCTACCGGATCCAGCTCTTCGGGGACGAGATCGAGGCGATCCAGCACTTCGATCCGCTCACCGGCGAGATCCTCGACGTGATCGACCACGTCTCCGTCTGGCCGGCGAGCCACTACGTCGTCAAGGAGGAGACGATGGAGCGCGCCGTCGACGAGATCGAGCGGGAGATGCGCAACCAGGTCGCCCACTTCGAGGAGCATGGCAAGCAGCTCGAGGCGCACCGGCTCCAGCAGCGGACCCGCTACGACATGGAGATGATGCGCGAGCTCGGCTTCTGCCCGGGCATCGAGAACTACTCACGGATCCTCGACGGCCGGCCGCCCGGAAGCCCGCCGTACACGCTGATTGACTACTTCCCGGAAGACTTCGTCCTCTTCGTCGACGAGTCCCACCAGACGATCCCGCAGCTCGGCGGCATGTACGAAGGCGACTACTCACGCAAGTCGACCCTGGTCGACTTCGGGTTCCGGCTGCCGTCTGCGGTCGACAACCGGCCGCTCAAGTTCGACGAGTTCCTTGACCGGATCGGGCAGATGGTGCTGGTCTCAGCGACGCCGGGGCCGTGGGAGCGCGCGGAGTCCACGCGCGTGGTCGAGCAGATCGTCAGGCCGACCGGGATCGTCGACCCGGCTGTCGAGGTTCGCGAGACCAGGAACCAGATCGACGACCTGATGAACGAGGTCCGGGTGCGGGCCGAGAAGGACGAGCGCGTGCTGGTCACGACGCTGACCAAGAAGATGGCCGAGGACCTGACGGAGTACCTGCTCGAGCACGGCTTCAAGGTCCGATACCTGCACTCCGAGGTGGACACGCTCGAGCGGATCCAGATCATCCGCGAGCTGCGGCTCGGCGAGTACGACGTGCTCGTCGGCGTCAACCTGCTGCGGGAGGGGCTCGACCTGCCCGAGGTTTCTCTCGTGGCGATCCTCGACGCCGACAAGGAGGGCTTCCTCCGCGGCGAGACCAGCCTGATCCAGACGATCGGGCGCGCCGCCCGGAACGTCGACGGCCGCGTCCTGATGTACGCCGACAAGGAGACCGACGCGATGCGGAAGGCGATCTCCGAGACCGATCGCCGCCGCGCGATCCAGCTCGCCTACAACGAGGAGCACGGGATCACCGCAGCGACCGTCACCAAGGGCATCTCCGACATGGCCGAGTTCCTCGCGATGGAGTCGAACGCGCCGCGCCGGCGCCGTCGCCGCCGCGAGGAAACGGCGACCAAGACTCCGGAGGAGCTCGAGAAGCTGGTGATCGAGCTGGAGGAGGAGATGCTCGCCGCTGCTGACGACCTTCGCTTCGAGGAGGCGGCCCGCATCCGCGACGAGCTCAAGGAGCTCAAGGCGGATCTGGACGCGATCAGGGCCTAGGAGTCGAGGAAGCGCAGGACCGCGAGCACTCGCCGGTGGTCCTCGTTGCTCGCGGCGAGGCCGAGCTTGCTGAAGATCGCCGTCACGTGTTTCTCCACCGCGCGCTCGGAGACGACGAGGTGCTCGGCAATCGCGGCGTTCGTGCGTCCCTCGGCCATCAGGCCGAGCACTTCCCGCTCGCGGGGGGTGAGCTCGTCCAGCGGGTCGTTCTCGCGGGCGCGGCCCATCAAGACGGAGACGACCTCGGGATCCAGGGCGGACCCGCCGGCGCCGACCCGATCGACCGCGTCGGCAAAGGCACCGACGTCCGACACGCGGTCCTTGAGCAGGTAGCCGAGGCCCGCCGCGTTCTCCGCGAGCAGCTCCTGGGCGTAGGCCGGCTCGACGTAGCCGGACAGGACGAGGACTCCGACGCCGGGCAGCTCGGCTCGGATCTCCTTCGCAGCCCGAAGACCCTCGTCGGTCTGGGTGGGGGGCATGCGGACGTCGACGACCGCGAGATCCGGTTTGTGGGCCCTGACCTTGCGCATCAGGTCGTCCGCGTCGCCGGCCTGGCCCACGACCTCGTGCCCGGCCTCCTGCAACAGTCTGGCCACGCCCTCACGCAGAAGCACCGAGTCCTCCGCGACCACGACGCGCATCAGCGCAGCCCGTTCCCGGAGCCGAGCGGGATATCGGCACGGATGATCGTCCCGCCGCCGGCGGGATCGTCGATTCGGAGCCGTCCGTCGAGCGCGGCGATCCGGTCCGCGAGCCCGCGCAGGCCGGAGCCCGCCGGATCCGCACCGCCCGATCCGTCGTCCCTGACCTCGACCACCAGTCGCCCGTTGTCCCGCCTGATCCCGATCTCGGCTCGGTCGGCGCCGGCATGGCGGCCGACGTTGGTGAGCGCCTCGGAGACGACGAAGTAGGCCGCCGCCTCGACCGGCTCGGGCAGCCGGCCGTCGAGCGAGGTGTCAATCTCGACCGGGAGTGGCGCTCGCCTGGCCAGGGACTCCACCGCGGCCTCGAGACCACGGTCGCTGAGGATCGCCGGGTGAATACCCCTGGCGAGCTCGCGGAGCTCCTCGGTTGCCTGCGCGAGCTCGGCCGAGGCTTCATCCAGCATCTGGCCGGCCTCCTTGGGGCTGTCGTCGAGTTTCTCCCGCACCAGCCTCAGGTCTAGCGCCAGGGCGACGAGGCGCTGCTGCGCGCCGTCATGTAGGTCCCTCTCGAGCTTCCGACGGGCCACATAGCCGGCCTCGACGATTCGCGCCCGGGAATCCCGGAGCTCGTCGAGCCGCGCCTGCAGCTCGGCATCGAGGCGGACATTCTCCTCGGCCACCAGATCAGCCTCCGAGAGCCTCGTCCGGAGCAGGCCGAACAGGAAGGCGAAGGGGACCGTTGCGATCACGAAGTTCGCGACGTACCAGACCACGTCGTCGTAGGTGCCCTCCTCCGGGCCGAGATTGGTGAGCAGGGAGGCCGTGAAGAGCAGGATCGTCGCCCCACCGGCCCACCAGACCGGCTCCTGGCTGCGGCGCTCCTCGGCATCCGCCGCTCTGGTCCTGCGGACCAGATGGACGATCAGCGTCGCGAGCACCGGAATGCTCACCGCGCTGAGCGTGGTGTAGATCCCGTGGACCAGATCGAGGTTGGCGTGAATCAGCAGGGGATTGGATGTCACGCAGTTCGTGCAGTCCGGATCCGTCGCCGGGTTGTAAAAGACGATTGGGAGGCCGGCGACCAATCCGCCCGCAACGTACGCGTAGGCGATGTAAAAGCGATCGAGGCGCCCTCGGGCCCGCCCGGAGGGAAAAACGAGCAGCAGGTGGATCAGGAAGGAGACCGACAGGCTGCCGGTGGCGAAGCCGATGGCGGCGGCCATGGGGATGTCCGAGCTCTTGAACTCGCCGAGCATCCAGGCGAAGCCCACGGCGACCATCAGCGGACCGACCAGATTGCTCGGCCGCCGGTCCCAGGCGAAGAGGCCGGTCCCGATGAACGACCATCCGATCAAGAGGGTCAGGATCGCCTCGAGCAGCGGTGCGGTCGGCACCTTGCTGCTGGCGACCATGACGAAGGTCGCCACGCCCAACAGGACACCGGCGAGGGCGAGGCCCCCAAGCGCCCGCCTCAAGGGCGTCCGCGCTCCGAGGGTCACGGGAGCAGCTCCCGGATGGCGGCGGGACTGAGCTCGTCCTTCGTGAGGAATCCGCGGGCGCCGGAGCGCTCCACTGCCGAACCGAGCTCGTCGGCCCCGCGGCTGGAGCAGAGCACGATCTCGAGCGCACTTCCGTTGGCGGTCAACTCGGCGGCCAGTGCGATGCCGTCAGCATCTGGGAGCTGAACGTCGAGCAGTACCGCGTCCGGCGAGAGCTCGCCCACCGCGACACGGGCCTCCGCCGCGTCCTTCGCCTCGCCGGCCACCACGAAGCCCCCGGCCTCGAGCATCCGCCGGGCGCTCGCCCGAAAGCCGGGGTGATCGTCCACGATCAGGATTCGCCTGCTCACGGCCCGATTGTCTCGCTTCCGCGCCCGGATTCCCATACGGGTAACCGAACCCTCGCGGTGGACAGCCGTACCCGGGAGACGCCTGCTGCCCGCATTGGAATGAAATCCCCGCGGCGGGAACCTGCCTCCATTCGCAGATCCACCGAACAGGAGGACGAAATGCCGAGCAGGAAGCCACGAATCAAGGGAATTGCCGCGAGGGCCGGGCACTGGAGCGCGACCCATCGCAAGCAGGCGATCGGCTTCTGGATCGCCTTCGTCGCCATCGCGCTGATCGGCGGCGGAGCCGTCGGCCAGAGGACCCTGACCGATTCCGAGTCGGGTGTCGGTCAATCCAAGGCGGCGGAGATGACGCTCAGCGACAAGGGCCCGAAGGACCCGGCGAGCGAGAGCGTTCTGATCCAGAGCAACTCGCAGACCGTGAGAAGCCCGGCGTTCGCCGGGGCGATCGCGAACGTCCGGCATGAGCTGGCCTCGAGCCACGACGTCGCGCGCGTCTATGCCGCGAAGCCTTCTCCGGATGGGCACGCCGCCCTGGTGAACGCCGACCTGAAGGGCGATCCCGACAAGGCCGACAAGACCGCGGACTCGACCTTCGCGGCCGTCGACCGCGCCAAGCGGGCGAGTCCCGGCTTCGGGATCGGAGTCGCCGGCGACGGCACGGCGCAGAAGCAGCTGTCGGACTCGATCGACTCCGATTTCGGCAAGGCGGAGACTCTCTCGGTCCCGATCACCCTGCTGATCCTGGTGGTCGCGTTCGGCGCCCTGGTGGCGGCCGGCATACCGGTGATCCTCGCGATCTCGGCCGTGATGGCGACGATCGGGTTGGTCTCGATTCCAAGTCACCTGTTCCCCGTCGACGAGTCGATCAGCTCGGTGATCCTGCTGATCGGAATGGCCGTCGGGGTGGACTATTCGCTCTTCTACCTGCGGCGAGAGCGAGAGGAGCGAGCGCGCGGACGCAGTCCGCTGGAGGCCATCGATGTGGCAGCCGCGACCTCGGGACGCGCTGTGCTCGTCTCGGGCCTGACGGTGATCGCCGCCATGTCCGGGATGTTCCTGAGCGGCAATCCGGTCTTCGTCTCGTTCGGAGTCGGGACGCTGCTGGTGGTCGCGGTCGCCATGCTGGGATCACTGACCTTCCTGCCGGCGATGATGTCCCTGCTCGGCGACCGGATGGAGAAGGGAAGGATCCCGTTCGTCTCCCGACGGAGGAAGAGGGGCGGCGAGTCGCGCGTCTGGACCGCGATCGTCCGGGCCGTCATGCGCCGCCCGGCGGTGGCGATCGTGGTGGCCGGCGGCGCGCTGTTCGCGCTGGCGATCCCCGCGTTCGGGATGAATGTCAAGAGCACCTCCGTTGAGGATTTCCCGCAGCAGCTCTCGACGATTCGCACCTACAACACGATTCAGGATCTCTACCCCTCGGAGCACCCGCCGGCGCTGCTGGTCGTCCAGGCGGAGGATGTCCGCTCGGCGAAGGTCCAGTCGGCGATCGAGGAGGTCACGAGCAAGGCGCAGTCGCAGGGCGTCGCGAGCGGCGCTCCCGACACCCGGGTCAACCAGCAGGGCACCGTCGAGGCGGTCTCGCTGCCTCTCGCGGGAGACGGCGAGAACGACAGGTCGAAGAGCGCCCTGTCAACGCTGCGCAGCGACCTGATCCCAGCGGCCTTTGACGGCACCGGTGCCCAGGTCGACGTCAGCGGCGACACGGCGTCGAACGTGGACTGGCAGAACTCGCTGAAGTCGCACCTGCCGCTCGTATTCGGCTTCGTGCTGACGCTGGCGTTCCTGCTCCTGCTGGTGACGTTCCGGTCGATCGTGGTGCCGGTCACCTCGATCGCGTTGAACCTGCTTTCCGTGGGAGCCGCGTACGGGCTGCTCGTGCTGGTGTTCCAGCATGGGTTCGCTCAGGGTCTGCTCGGGGTGCACAGCTCCGGCGTGACCAGCTGGCTGCCGCTGTTCCTGTTCGTGGTCCTCTTCGGCCTCTCGATGGACTACCACGTGTTCATCCTGAGCCGGATCAAGGAGCTGGTGGACCGCGGCATGCCCACCGAGCAGGCGATCGAGCGCGGCATCGGCTCGACCGCCGGCACGGTGACGAGCGCGGCGATCGTGATGGTCGCGGTGTTCTCCATATTCGGCACGCTCAGCTTCATCGACTTCAAGCAGATGGGAGTCGGTCTGGCTGCGGCAGTCCTCATCGACGCGACGGTGATCAGGGGCGTCCTGCTCCCGGCGACCATGAAGGTGCTCGGAGAGCGCAACTGGTACCTGCCGAACTGGCTCGAGTGGCTGCCGAAGCGGCGGACCGCCGACCACAGGGCCCCGGCCGCCCCGGCGATGCCGGAGCCGGCCAGGGCGTAGGCCCACCCACCACGAGGCTGTCGCGGGCCCGGCGTGAGCCGGGCCCGCGCCGCCCGCAGATGGGGCAGGATGTGGATTCGGCCCCCACCGGGCGGCCGCGGTGGCGCAGCGCGCTGTCGGGCATGACTAATCTTGCAGGCAATGAGCGACGGACGCGCGGACGAGCTTGCGGGCAAAGTGGCGGACTCCGTCCGCCAGGTGATCGCGGAGGCGGAGCAACGGGCCGCCGAGATCATCCGCGAGGCCGAGGCCGACGCGGCGAAGATTCGCGAGCGCGCCGAGGCCGACGCGCGCGGGCAGATCGAGGCGGCCAAGCGGGCGCTTGACGAGCTGGGAGGGACGCTGGTGGCAGCCGCTTCCGAGGCGGTCCCGATCGCCGAGACGCCCGAACCCGAGCCCGATCCGACCCCCGAGGCCGAGCCCGAGCCGGCACCGGAGCCCGAGACTCCGGGTGCTCCGCAGGCGCCGATCTCACCTCCGGCCGGCAACGGCGAGGACGCCGCCGAGCGGCTGGTCGCCATGAAGCTGGCGGTCGACGGCGAGGACCCAGCCGCGATCGAGGCGGAGCTGATCGAGAGGTTCGGTCCCGGTGACCGCTCCGCGCTGCTCAGTGACGTGATCAGCCGCGTCGAGCGCTAGCTGGAGCTCTTCCGCTGGCGCGCCAGCAGCCCCGGGCGCCAGAGACTGACCAGGCCCGCAACCAGGGTGACCAGGAAGATCTGGCCCATCAGCATCTCGAGCCCGGAGATCATCTTGCCCGGTTGCCCCGCGGGGACCAGGTCGCCGTAGCCGGTGGTGGTCAGCGTGGTGAAGCTGAAGAAGAGGAAGTCGCCGCCCTTGACCGAGACGCCGGGGCCGAAGAAGGGGGCTGATTCCACCCGGTCCAGCGCTGCGTAGAGGAAGCTGAATAGAAGTCCCAGGATCGTGTAGACGCTGATCGCGCCCAGGATCGTGCGAAACCCCACCTCGGTCTCCATCAGGACGGCACGCAGGATCGCCCCCGCCGCGAGCAGCAGGAGGCTGACGATCACGAACGAGCTGGCGCCGAGCAGGTGAGTGTCGTCGAG
The DNA here is from genome assembly GCA_036276255.1 of Solirubrobacterales bacterium. Classification (GTDB taxonomy): domain Bacteria; phylum Actinomycetota; class Thermoleophilia; order Solirubrobacterales; family 70-9; genus DASUPK01. The sequence continues at coordinate 8,805 of DASUPK010000041.1, read as the reverse complement.
GAGCTCAGCCAGCGCGGCGAGGACGACCGCCGCCAGCGCGAGCATGCCGGCCCCGCGGACGACGGTCGGGCGCACGCCCGATCCGGCGAGCCCCACGACGCCCGCCAGTGAGGCGACCAGCGTGGTGAGCACCGCGGTCCAGCCATGGAACGCGGTCAGTGAGCCAAGGACATAGGTGGCAAGCACCAGGAGCAGGACGAGCCCGAAAGCGTTCGCGACCCTCCCTGCGAACTGTCCCCAGCGCTCGCCCGGCTGCCGCGACAGTCCGAGCGGCCGCCTCCTGTCTCGCCCCTCGCGGGGATTTTCGGCCACTTCCGACGGTTCGGGCCGTCTGGTGGCTTTCCTGCCGCTGGGCCGAACGGGTCAGGCGGAGGCTGTCGCCGCCGAGCGATCCGGCTCGGTCGCGGGCGCGACGGCGGACGTCGGCAGCTTTCGGGTGAACCAGAGGCAGAGCAGCGCGATGGCCGCGACGGCGCCGACGGAGAGGCGCAGCGCCTCGAGCTCGGCGTTCCCGTAGTCCGCCGCCACGGCCTTGGCTTGGTTCTCCGAGAGGCCCTTCGAGAGCGCCAGTTGCTCCACCTGGGCGGCCGGCACGATGTCGATGCCCTCCTCCGTGTTGGTGGCGATCGCCTCGCGCGTCTGGGCGGGCACCTGCGGGTTGTCGGCGATGTTGCGGTTGAACCCGCTGATCAGGTTGAGGATCAGGATCGCGCCGATCAGGGCGGTGCCGATCGAGGCGCCGAGGTTGAGGGCCGTCCCCTGCAGGCCGCCGGTCTCGCTGGCCTTGGACGGGTCGGTCGACGACATGATCACGTTGCCGAGCTGCGAGGCGAGCAGGCCGCCTCCGGCACCGACCAGGACCATGGCGATCTTGAACCCGGTGTCGTTGAGCTTCACGTCGAGGGTGGCCAGCATCACGACGGCTCCTGCGCTGATCAGGACGAGGCCCATCTGCGCGACCCTCCTCGGGGATAGCCTGACCGCGACCCTGGGACCGGCCATCGCCGCGACCAGCATGGCCCCCGAGAGGGGAAGCAGCCGCTTGCCCGTCTCGAACGCGTCCAACCCGACCACGACCTGCAGGTAGACCGGAACGACGAAGAAGAGCCCCATCAGCACCAGTTGCTGGCCCATCAGCGTCGTGAGCCCGGCGCGAAGCCGCGTGATCTTCAGCAATCCTGTGTCAAGAAGGCGGTCGAGACCCAGGCGGTTCCTGCGCTCCTCCCACTGGACGAATCCGGCCAGTATTCCCAACCCGGCGAGGACCATGAAGGGCACCACCGAGAAGCCGAGCGGGGTGATCTCCGTCCCGTTGATGGTGGGCGCCCCGAGCGGCTTCACGAATCCCCACTTGCTCCCCATCAGGATCCCGAAGACGGCGAGTCCCAGGCCGGCGACGGAGAGCACGGACCCGATGACGTCCATCTTTGGGCGGTGCTCGGCCCTCGGCGCCTGCGCAATCTGTCCCCGCACCAGGATGATCCCGGTGACGATCACGGTCTCGCCCGCGAACACGTAGCGCCAGCTGGCGTTGGTCGTCACCCAGCCGCCGATCAGCGGGCCGGCCGCGACGGCGACCGCCGTGATGCCGCCGATCAGCGCATAGGCGAGGGCCCGGTCCTTGCCCTCGTAGTTCGCGGCGGTGAGCGCTGCGATCCCCGGGATCACCATGATCGCCCCGAGGCCCTCGATCCCGGACCAGCCCACGAGCAGAACGGTGAGATTGGGGCTGAGGGCCGTGATCAGTGAGCCGACGCCATAGACCGCGAGCCCGATCGCGAACATCCGGTTGCGGCCGTAGATGTCGCCCAGCTTGGCGCCCGTGAGCATCAGGGCGGCCATCACCAGCGCGTACAGCGTGATCGCCGCCTGAACTCCCTGGATCGAGGTGTTGAGATCGGCGGTGATCTGGGAGATCGAGACGTTCATGACGCTCGTGTCGAGCGTCATGACGAACTGGCCCGAGGCCAGGATGATGATCGGGATCCACTTGCGCATCGAGGCAGCGCCGATCCTTTCATGCCCCCGGGGCGGGATCCATCCGAGTCTTACCGGGACGTGCGGCATACTCCGGCCAGTCCGCCGCCGGCCAGCGTGTTCGGCACGGTCGCCAGGGCCGCGCGCCAACGCTCCCGTCTGCTCGGATGCCGCAGGCGCTTCGTCGTCTCGCGCAGCTCGCCGCCGAAGTAGCCGATTAGCAGGGCGCGACGATGATCAGGCCGGCGACGATGGCCGGGATCAGCGTGAAGTCAACAGGACGGCCGCCATGGCGATCGCCAGGATCCGCGGAGCTCCGGAGGTCTAAAGCAGGGCTTGGCTCAGCTCGACTGCGCGTAGCCCTTCAGTCCACCGAAGTCAAGAATCACACACGCTTCATCTCCAACGATCCAAGCGTCGTGCCCGGGCGGCATGTGGAAGCTGTCGCCGGGCCCAAACTCGCGCTCGGTTCCATCGTCCATTTTCAGCGCCATGCGGCCTTCGAGGACGTAGCCGATGTGCTCGACCTGGCATGAGTCCGTGCCCGCGATCGGCTTGACGTGGTCCGACCAGCGCCAGCCTGGCTCGAAGGTGCCCCGGCCGACTGCGTGTCCGTTCAGATCAACGAGCTCGACACGCCCCATCCCATCCTGGAATTCGCGGACCTCATCCGGATTTTCGAAGCGCTTGCCAGCTAGCTCGTCCATACCGACTCCTTCCTAGGGTTCGAGCCACCCTACTCCTCGCCAGCAAGCGGTGAGCGAGCTTCATGGTTGGTCAGGGGACCAGGACGAGCTGCGGGCATTCGCGGCGTAGGAGCCCATGTCCTGCGACCAGAACTCAACGACATTCCCATCCGGGTCCGTGACGTAGATCGCGCGGCCGGGCCCCAGCTGGATCGGCCCCTCCACCTCGGCGCCCGCACCCTCGATCCGCTCCTTGAGCGGGTCGATCGCGGCGTCTTCCACGTGGAAGGCGTAGTGGACATGCGTCCCGCCCTGGCCGCCCGCCAGCCCGACCTGCTCGGTCCACAGCCCCAGCCGGGCCGTATCGCCGACCAGGTACCAGTAGCGCCCCTCCGCGCCCTCGCCGTAGAGGGTCTCCTCGAGACCGAGCACGTCCCTGTAGAAGCGCCGGGCGGCCTCGAGGTCGTACACCTCGAGGACGAGCTCCGAGATCCCGCTGACTGGCGGCCTCCCGTTCATCAGAGCCGAGCTTAACCTGGCGTCGGATGTTCCCCGAGGCATACAGACGCATACTTGGCGCCGCCGGCGTCAAGCAGCCTCTTGCCGGGGTGGTGATCGGTCGTCTCTCGATCGCGGCCGAGCCCCTGTCGACCGTGCTGCTCGTGCACGCCGCGACCGGCTCGTTCGCCGCCGCGGGAGCGGTGATGGGCGCATATTCGATCGCCGCCGCGATCGGCTTGCCGGTTCAGGGGCGGCTGATGGATCGTGTCGGGCAGACGCGCGTCATCCCCGTCACGACCATCCTCACGGCAATCGGGTTCACGGCCCTGATCCTGCTCGCACACAGCGGGGCATCGACGCCGGCGTTGGCCGCGGTCGCGGTGGTCGCCGGGCTCGGGACCATCCCGACCGGCACGGCGATGCGAACGCTGTGGTCGAATCTCGTACCCGAGGCCGAGCTGCGACAGGCCGCGTTTGCGCTTGACGCCGTCGCGATCGATGTCGCGTTCATCGCCGGCCCGTTGATCGCGGCGGCGGTCATCGCCCTGGCTTCGCCGACCGCCTCTCTTTGGGTCTGCATCGCGCTCTCCGTGCTGGGTTCGGCGGTGTTCGTGTCCTCGCCGGCGTCGCGCGCCTGGCGCGGGACGTCGGCCGAGCATCGGCGAATCGGGCCACTGCGCTCCGCCGGGGTCTGGGTGCTGATGGGCGCAGCACTCGGGATCGGGATCGCCGTGGGGGCGGTCGAGCTGGCCATCACCGCTTTCGCCTCCGAGCACGGCGCCGCGGAGCTGGGCGGGACGCTGATCGCGGTGCAGGCGCTGGCCAGCACGGCCGGCGGTCTCTGGTACGGGGTCCGAGGCTGGCGCACGTCACCGGGCGAACGGCTGCCCTGGGTTGCGCTCGTGTTTGCGATCACGCTGGCTCCGCTCATCGCGGTTCCATCGATCGGCGCCGCTTTCCCGCTGATGGCGCTCAGCGGCCTGGCACTGGCTCCCTCGATCACCCTTGTGTACCTGCTGCTCGACTCGTTGGCGCCGGCGGGGAGCGCGGCCGAGGCCACGGGCTGGGTGCTCACGGCGATCGTGGGTGGCGCTGCCGCGGGCAATGCAGTTGCGGGCGTGGCGGTCACGGAGTACAGCCCGCACGCGGGATTGGCCGTCGGGCTGGTGGGGGGGCTGGTCACCCTGACGGCCAGCTGGCTCGGACGGCGCCGTCTCAGCGAGCGCGGAGAGGGAACGTCCGTTCGGCTCCTATCATCGACGTAGTGGCTCCATCCGAGCGCATAGTCATCCGCGGCGCCCGCGAGCACAACCTCAAGGACATCGACCTCGAGCTGCCTCGCAACGCCCTGATCGTCATGACCGGCCTCTCGGGGTCCGGCAAGTCGAGCCTTGCCTTCGACACGATCTACGCGGAGGGGCAGCGCCGCTACGTCGAGTCCCTGTCCGCGTACGCCCGCCAGTTCCTGGGGCTGATGGAGAAGCCCGACGTCGACTCGATCGACGGGCTCTCGCCGGCGATCTCGATCGACCAGAAGACGACCTCGCGCAACCCGCGCTCCACGGTCGGGACCGTCACCGAGGTCTACGACTACCTGCGCCTGCTGTGGGCGCGGATCGGAAAGCCCCACTGCCCCGAGTGCGGCGAGCCGATCGAGGGGCAGTCGGTCGAGCAGATCACCGATCGGATCATGACCCTCGACGAGGGCACCCGGTTCATGGTGATGGCCCCCGTGGTCCGCGGGCGCAAGGGCGAGTTCGAGAAGCTGCTCCAACAGTTCCGGCAGGAGGGCTACAGCCGCGTCCGGGTCGACAGCGAGATCCGTTTACTCGAGGGTGCTCCGTCAGGAGCCACCCGTTCTGTGGATGGGGAGATCAAGCTCGACAAGAAGTTCAACCACGACATCTCGGTGGTGGTCGACCGGCTGGTGATGAAGGGGGATTTGCGGCGCAGGCTCTCCGAGTCGGTGGAGGCCGCGGCGGCGCTGGCGGGCGGCGTGGTCGAGGTGGATGTGCTGGCGGAGGGCAGCTCCGGCGAGGCGGAGGAACGCGCCACCGGCGAGAACGTCGGCGGAGTCAGGGGAGCGAAGGGCGCGGGAGCGCTTCCGGAAGGCGTGGTCGACCGCCTCACCTTCAGCGAGCGCTTCGCCTGCCTCAACTGCGGGACCTCGATCCCGGAGCTCGAGCCGCGGATCTTCTCCTTCAACTCGCCTCACGGAGCCTGTGAGCGCTGCCACGGCCTCGGCTTCCAGCGGGTGGTCGATCCCGAGCTGGTCGTGCCGGACCCGACGCTGTCGCTGTCCGAGGGCGCGCTGCAGCCCTGGCGGGTGGGGCACTCGCGCTATTGGAAGCGATTGGTGGAAGCGGTTGCCGAGGACTACGGGATCGATTCCGACACGCCCTGGCAGGACCTCTCCAACGAGGACCGCGAGATCTTCCTCCACGGGACCGGCGGCGAGAGGCACAAGGTCAACTACACGAACCGGTTCGGCCGGCGGCGGTCCTACAGCGTGCGGTTCGAGGGGATCGTCAACAACCTCGAGCGCCGCTACGAGGAGACGGATTCAGAGGGCGTGCGCGAGCGGGTCGAGGGCTACATGGCCGAGCAGCCCTGCCCGGACTGCAAGGGAGCGCGGCTTCGGCCGGAGAGCCTCGCCGTTCAGGTAGGCGGGATCTCGATCGCCGACTACACGGAGCTGTCCGCGCGGGGTGCGCTGACCTGGATCAACGAGCTGGAGATGACCGACACGGAGCGGGCGATCGCGCGTCTCCTGGTCCGCGAGATCACCGAGCGCCTCGCCTTCCTCGAGAACGTCGGGGTCGGCTACCTCAACCTTGCGCGTTCGGCCCGGACCCTTTCCGGCGGCGAGGCGCAGCGGATCCGTCTTGCGACCCAGATCGGCTCGAGCCTGGTCGGAGTCCTCTACATCCTCGACGAGCCGTCCATCGGCCTGCACCAGCGCGACAACGCCAAGCTGATCCATACGCTGGAGCGGCTCCGCGATCTCGGCAACACCGTGATCGTCGTCGAGCACGACGAGGGCACGATGCGCTCGGCGGACCACCTCGTCGATCTCGGTCCGGGCGCCGGCGAGCACGGGGGCCATGTGATCTCGGAGGGCACGCCGAAGCAGGTTGAGGCCGACCCCGCCTCATTGACCGGCCAGTACCTCGCCGGCCAGCGCCAAATCGAGATCCCCGCGAAGCGGCGCGAGCCGCGGGGCGAACTCCTGGTGAAGGGCGCTCGCCAGCACAACCTGAAGAAGATCGACGTGCCGATCCCGCTCGGGGTCTTCTGCTGTGTCACCGGGGTGTCCGGCTCGGGCAAGTCGACCCTGATCAACGAGACGCTCTACCCGGCCGTGGCCAACCGGTTGCACCAGGCGAAGCTGCGCCCCGGCGCCCACGACCGGATCGACGGGATCGAGCAGATCGACAAGATCATCAACATCGACCAGTCGCCGATCGGGCGCACGCCGAGGTCCAACCCGGCGACCTACACCAACGTCTTCGACCACATCCGCCAGCTCTATGCCCAGACGCGCGAGGCGCGGGCTCGCGGCTACAAGCCTGGGCGGTTCAGCTTCAACGTCAAGGGCGGGCGGTGCGAGGTCTGCCGCGGTGACGGGCAGATCAAGATCGAGATGCACTTCCTGCCCGACGTCTACGTGCCCTGCGAGCAGTGCCACGGGAAGCGCTACAACCGCGAGACGCTCGAGGTCCGCTTCAAGGGCAAGTCGATCTCCGACGTGCTCGAGATGTCGGTGGCCGAGGCATGCGAGTTCTTCAAGGACATCCCCAAGATCTCGCGGCGCCTCGACACGCTGAGAGACGTGGGGCTCGACTACATCCGGCTCGGCCAGCCGGCGACTCAGCTCTCGGGCGGCGAGGCGCAGCGGGTGAAGCTGGCGACCGAGCTCTCCAAGGTCGCCACCGGCGACACCCTCTACATCCTCGACGAGCCGACCACCGGGCTGCACTTCGCGGACGTACAGCGCCTGCTCGACGTGCTCGACCGCCTGGTCGAAGCGGGCAACACCGTGATCGTGATCGAGCACAACCTCGACGTGATCAAGACCGCTGACCGGATCATCGACCTCGGCCCGGAGGGCGGGGAGGAGGGCGGCAACGTGCTCGCAACCGGAACGCCTGAGCAGGTGGCGGCCACGCCGGGCTCCTACACCGGCGAGTTCCTCACCGCTCTGGTCGAGCCCGAGGTGAAGGTGCGGCGGACCGGCAAGCGCAAGAAGACAGCGGTCGCCGCCTAGGACATACTGCGGGCGTGGGAGAGGGGTTGCTCGCCAGCTTCAGCTTCGAGATCCACAGCGGCGCGACGCTCGACACTCAGGGCCAACGCGCCGGCCTCATCCTGCTCGCGGCGATGCTGCTCTCGTTCGGATTCATCCGCTTCAGCACGCGGATGATCCGGGCGGAGGTCTCGTGGTGGCCCGGCAACGTGACCCCCGGCGGGATGCACATCCATCACCTGGTCTTCGGGATCGTCGCAATGATGGTCGCCGGCTTCCTCGACTTCGGGCTGCAGCCGGGAGATCCATGGCTGGAGATCCTCGCTGCGCTCTTCGGGGTCGGAATGGGGCTGACGCTCGACGAGTTTGCGCTCTGGCTCTACCTGGAGGACGTCTACTGGGCCGAGGAGGGCCGGAGCTCGGTCGACGCCGTGATCTTCGCCGCGATCATCGGCGGCGGGCTGATCGTCGGCTTCGTCCCCCTGGACGCGGGCAACGGCGGCTCCACGCTCGCCATCGTCAGCACGGTGGCGATCACGCTTGGCATCTGCGCGATCGTCGCCCTGAAGGGCAAGATCAGCTCGGCGGTCATCGGCATGTTCATCCCGCCCGTCGCCTGGGTCGCGGCGATCCGCCTGGGGCGGCCGAATTCGTGGTGGGCGAAGCGCCGCTACAAGCCGGGCAGCGGGAAGCTGGTCAAGGCGCAGGCGCGGAAGGCGAAGCACGATCGCCGGGTGCGCAAGTGGCAGGACCTGATCGGCGGGGCGCCGTCCCTGCCCAGCTCGCGCGCAGAGGGATCCGGCCGCTCAGAGGAGTAGCGTCTCGCCCGGCATACGGCCGCCCTAGGTGTGGCCGGCTATAGAGAGGAGACCCAGATGCTAGGCGCGGGTCGAACGATGTTCGCGGCGATCCTGCTGTTGCTCGTGGGTACGCTCAACATCATCTACGGCATCGGCGCGATTTCCGATGCGAATTTCTTCGTGAACGACACGAGGTACATCTTCACCGACCTCCACACGATGGGCTGGGTGATGGTCATTGTCGGCGTCATCCAGCTGACCGGAGGCTTCTCGCTGATGGCGGGCAATGTCTACGGTCGTGTGATCGGGATCATCGGCGGCAGCATTGGGGCGATCGATGCGTTGCTCTCCATGGGCGGCAAGCACCCATTCTGGTCGCTGGCGATCTTCTTCCTCTGCGTGTGGGTTGTCTACGGAATCATCGAGTACGGCGAGGTGGAGGACGCGACAGGCCTCTAGCAGCAATCCGCGGGAGCCTGGCCTCGGGCCAGGCTCCCGCATTTCCTTCAGCCTGAGTCCTGAGCGGTTTTCCGCCGCGTGGGCGCGTTCCCGAGCGGGCTCAGGCTAGTGCCCGGCCCGATACATCCAGACGGCG
>DASUPK010000040.1:0-4434 GCA_036276255.1 Solirubrobacterales bacterium | reverse complement strand
CTCGGGAAGCTCACCGCGCAGATCGCCGAGGCCGGGGGCGCGCTGCAGTCAGTCGACCTGATTCCGGGCGCCGGGCCTGAGGGCAAGCGGGTCCGCGAGTTCACGATCGACGCCAACAGCGAGGAGCAATGGGAGCAGATCCTTCGCTCGATCGGCTCCACGCGCGGCGCGCGCGTGCTCGGCTTCACCGACCGCACCTTCGAGATGCACAAGAAGGGCAAGATCGAGCAGCACAACAAGTACCCGCTGAAGACCCGCGACGACCTCTCCATGGCCTACACGCCGGGCGTCGCGCGCGTCTGCGAGTACATCGCCGAGGACAAGACCAAGGCCTTCGACTTCACGATCAAGGCGAACACCGTCGCCGTGGTCTCCGACGGCTCCGCGGTTCTGGGCCTAGGCGACATCGGCCCCGAGGCGGCCATGCCCGTGATGGAGGGCAAGGCGATGCTCTTCAAGGAGTTCGCGCAGGTCGACGCCTTTCCGATCTGCCTCGACACCAACGACCCTCAGGAGATCATCCAGACCGTCAAGCTCATCGCCCCGACCTTCGGCGGCATCAACCTCGAGGACATCTCCGCCCCCCGCTGCTTCGAGATCGAGGAGACCCTCAAGGAGGAGCTCGACATACCCGTCTTCCACGACGACCAGCACGGCACCGCGGTCGTCGTGATGGCCGCTCTCTTCAACTCCCTGAAGATCACCGGCAAGCCGATCGAGGACCTGCGCGTGCTCGTGCTCGGGACCGGAGCCGCCGGCATCGCCTGCACGAAGATGATGCAGGAGTTGGGAATCACCCAGATCATCGGCTGCGATCGCAAGGGCGCGATCTCCACCGACCGTGAAGATTACGGCGACGACTCGATGTCTCAGATCAAGAAGTGGTTCGCCGAGAACACGAACCAGGAGAAGCTCAACGGCGGGCCGAACGAGGTGATCGAGGGCTGCGACCTCTTCATCGGCCTCTCCGGCCCCGGCCTGATCGAGCCCGATTCCCTGGCGAAGATGAATGACGACGCGATCGTCTTCGCGATGGCGAACCCGACCCCGGAGGTCATGCCGGAGGACGCCGAGCCCCACGTTCGGATCATGGCCACCGGCCGCTCCGACTACCCGAACCAGATCAACAACGTCCTCTGCTTCCCGGGCATCTTCCGCGGCGCCCTCGACGCCGGCGCTCCGCGGATCACGGAGGAGATGAAGCTCGCCGCCGCCCGCGGAATCGCCGAGGTGGTCACCGACGACGATCTGGCCGAGGACTACATCATCCCCTCCGTCTTCAACCGCGACGTGGCGGCCAGCGTTGCGCGAGCGGTGGTCGAGGAGGCGAAGGAGGCGGGCCTGGCGCGGTTCTCAGAGGAAACAGGCACGTACGAGATCGTCGACGGCGACGGCGCCTCCGCCTCGAGCTAGCCGGCCGGCGCCGGCGCGTCTCCCCGAGCCTTCGGCAACAGCCATGGCGGCGGCTTCACCAGGATCCGCGCCGCCCATAGGAAGCAGAGCGCCCCGACCAGCGTCATCGACGTAGCCAGTGAGGCGTTCACCAGCTCGTTCGTGTCGGGAACGATGTAGGCGGCGGCGGCTGAGATCCCGAAGGCGATCGAGCCGACGAGGTTGAGAGTCGCGGAGCGCCGGACGAGCAGCACCGCGTGCAGCACGGCCAGCTCGGCGAGCACACTCGAGACGAGGAAGCAGATCGACCCGAAGACGTCGGGTGACCAGACCAGCAGATTCGAGGTGTGGGTCTCGAAGTGGTGGTACATCCCGAAGAAGGTCGTGACGTTGAAGAAGAGCGTCCCCACGAACTGGAACCCGGCCGCCCACACTTCCTTGCCCTCCCCGCGTGCCACCCTGAGCTGCTCGGACGCCGCGGTCGTGAAGAAGATCGAGCCGACGAAATAGACGACGCCGACAGCCTTGTCTGAGACGCTGGAAGCACCCGGCAGCGAAGCCACCGCGAAGCAGGCCGAGCCGATCATGAAGAGGACACCGATCCGCCGCGCATCGCCCTGCGCCGCCCCAGCGCTGATCGCCGCGGCCGAGCCCGCGCTCAACGTGGGACCTGCGCTCGGTACCGGACCTCGGTGAACGTGCTTCCAGCGAAGGTCTTCTCGCGCGTCGCACCATCCAGCGCCCAGCCGAGCGCCTCGTGGAAGCCACGGGAGGTGTTCCACTCGGCCGTCCACAGCGTCACCTCACGGAAACCCCGCTCGCGCAATTCCACCATCGCCGCCTCGAGCAGCCCGCGCCCAAGTCCCCTGCGCCACGACGCGGGCTCCGTGTAGAGCCGGTCGAGCAGCGCGACCCGCGCGGGATCGGAGTCCTGGTCGGTGCTCCGGCAGAGCACCGCCAGCGCCGCGACCTGGCCTCGCCTCTCCGCCACCAGGATGATCAGGTCCGGATCCGAGATCAAGCGCTCCCATTCCTCGGCCGGCGAGGTCACCCCGGAGAGGCCGACTGGCGAGAGGTGACGTGCCCAGGCCGCCCGCCCGGAGGACAGATAGACGTCGGCGAGGCGCGCGCCCTCCCCGGGCTTGGCTTCTCTGACGGCGTCCGGCATCGGGCGGGAACCTAGCGCGAGGACAGCATCTGGCTAGCATCCCCCGCCGATGCGTGTCCTCATCACAGGAGCCTCCGGGCTGATCGGATCGGCCCTCGCTGACGCCCTGCTCGCCCGCGGCGACGAGGTCGTCGGACTGACCCGCGATCCTGATCGAGCCAGGCCGAAGAACCCCACCGTCCGCTGGCACGCCTGGCGGGCGACCACCGAGCGGCCGCCGCCGGAAGCGCTCGAGGGAGTCGACGGCGTGGTCAACCTGATCGGCGAGGAGATCAACCAGCGCCTCACCGACCAGGCCAAGGTGCGGATCCGCGAGAGCCGCCTGCTCGGTTCCCGCAACCTGTTGCAGGGGATCGAGGCGGCACCGGCCAAGCCGAGCCTCTTCATCGGCCAGTCGGCGATCGGCTACTACGGCGACCGCGGCGCCCAGATCCTGGACGAGGAGTCGGATCCCGGCGAGGGCTTCACCGCCGAGATCCCCGTCGACTGGGAGCGGGCCGAGCGGGAGGCCGAGCGGATCGTCCCTCGGGTCGTGATCGTCAGGACCGGCCTGGTGCTCACCAAGCACGGTGGCCTGCTCAAGCAGCTCCTGCTCCCGTTCAAGCTCGGGGCGGGCGGGCCGATCGCCGGGGGCGAGCAGTTCATGTCCTGGATCCACATCGACGACGAGGTCGGCCTGCTGCTCTGGGCGTTGGACAACGACCAGGTCTCGGGCACGTTCAACGCGACGGCCCCCAACCCCGTCACCAACCGCGAGTTCTCCAAGGCTCTCGGCCGGGCGCTGCACCGCCCCGCCTTCGTGCCGGTTCCGAAGTTCGCCGTGAGCGCGCTACGAGGCGGCGAGCTCGCCGATGCGGTCGCGGGCGGTGCGCGGGTGCTGCCGCGGCGCGCCCTGGATGGCGGCTACGAGTTCCGTCACCCGGAGATCGACGAAGCCCTGCGCTCGGCTCTGCTCTAGACGGTCCGGCGACGAGCGGGTTCGTCGCGAGGCTCCAACTGGATCTCGCGTTCAGCGCCCGGAACCCCCTGCTCCAGCTGGACATCGCGCTCGCGCTCCGCGTTCAGCTCATGCCCGAAGAGGATCGCCAGGTTCGTGATCCACATCCAGATCAGGATGACGACGATTCCCGCGAGGGACCCATAGACCTTGTTGTACGAGGCGAACTGCGAGACATAGAGACCGAAGCCCGCGGACGCGACCAGCCAGACGACCAGCGCCACGAGTCCGCCGGGGGTGATCCATTTGAAGCCTCGCTGCTTGACGTTCGGCGAGGCGTAGTAGATGAGGCCGATCATCAGCACGAAGAGGAAGGCGATCAGAACCCACTTGGCGTAGCTCCAGATCGAGACCGCCGTATCCGATACGCCGATCGGTCCCGCGACGTCCGCGACGATCGGGCCGGTGAGCACGACGCCGAGCGCCATCACGGCGAGCAGCAGGACGATCACGAGCGTCAGCAGGAGCTGCAGGGGGCGCAGCTTCCAGAAGGGACGCCCCTCGCGCGTCTCATAGATGACGTTCGACGCGCGGATGAAGGCGCCCAGGTACCCCGATGCGGACCACAGAGCGATGAGCGTGCTGGCGATCAGGGCGAACCCGGCCGTCGCACGACTCTCGGTCAGTTGCTGGATCGGCCCCTGGAACGTGCTCGCCGCGGAGTCGGGACCGAGCTTCGTCACGATGTCGGTGAGGGTGTTGGTCGTCGATTGCGGATCCCCCACCAAGCCGACGATCGAAACCAGCACGATCAGCGCCGGAAAGAGAGCGAGCAGGCCGTAGTAGGTGAGGGTCGCGGCCCAGTCGGTGAGGTTGTCCTCCTGGAACTCGCCGACCGTTCGCTTCAAGGTCGCCGAGAGCCCGGTCTTCCGTTCGA
>DASUPK010000039.1:0-5851 GCA_036276255.1 Solirubrobacterales bacterium | reverse complement strand
ACCTGGACCGCGATCTTGAAGCACTCCTTGTTCAGGTTGTCGATCAGGTCGTCCTGGCGGACCAGATCGCGCGCCAGCTCGACGTCGCGTCCCTCGAACGCCTTCTTCGCCTGGGAGAGCATCGAGCGGCCCTGCTTGCCCATCAAGACGATGCGGTCGACCATCTCGTCGTGGACCGGGGCGTCGTTCCCGGTCAGCGGGATGACCTTCGAGATGTTCACGCACTGGTCCCCCATCCGCTCGATCGAGTGCATGACGTGCAGAAGCGCGGAGATCAGCCGCAGGTCGGTGGCGACCGGAGCCTGGGTGGCGAGCATTGTGAGGATCCCCTGGTGGACCTCGAGGTACCGGCCGTCGATCCGGTCGTCGTCGGCGATGACGAGCTCGGCGAGCTCCATGTCCTGGTGCTGAACCGCCTCCAGGGTGCGATCGAGCGAGGCGATGACGAGGTCAAGTCCGCCGAGGCAGTTCTTCTCCAGCGTGCCGAGCTGGTCCTGGTAGTGCATGCGTGCCTCCGGCATCAGCCGAATCTCCCGCTGACGTAGTCCTCGGTCTCCTTCTTGGAGGGCGTGGTGAACATCTTGTCGGTGGCGTCCATCTCGACCAGGCGGCCCGGCTGGCCGCTCGTCTCGAGGTTGAAGAAGGCCGTCACGTCGCTGGTCCGCGCGGCCTGCTGCATGTTGTGCGTGACGATCACGATCGTGTAGCGATTCTTCAGGTCATCGATCAGATCCTCGACGGCGAGCGTGGCGACCGGATCCAACGCCGAGCACGGTTCGTCCATGAGCAGGACCTCCGGCTCGACCGCGATCGCTCGGGCGATGCACAGTCGCTGCTGCTGGCCTCCCGAGAGGGCCGAGCCCTTCCGGTCCAGGCGGTCCTTCACCTCGTCCCAGAGATGAGCGCCGCGGAGCGACTTCTCGACGATGTCGTCCTTCTCGGACTTGGAGAGCCCGCGCCGGTTGAGGGTGAGGCCGGCGGCGACGTTCTCGTAGGCGGTCATGGTCGGGAACGGGTTGGGCGCCTGGAAGACCATGCCGACCAGGCGCCGCACGTCCACGGGGTCGACGTTGGGCGCGTAGATGTTCTGGTCGTCGAGGCTGACTTCCCCCTCCACCGTTGCGCCGGGGGTGAGCTCGTGCATCCGGTTGAGGGAGCGGAGCATGGTCGTCTTGCCGCATCCCGAGGAGCCGATCAGGGCCGTCACCTGGTTTGGCTCGATCGTCATCGTCACGTCCTGCACGGCCTGGAAGTCGCCGTAGAAGAGGTTCACGTCCTTGACCGAGAAGCGCTTTGACACGCGGTCGACCTTATCGGGACGGCCCTTCGAGGCCTTCGCCGTCTTCGCGAGATCGGTGGCGAGGGCCGCGTTCCGGTCCGTGGTGGTCTTGTCGGCTGTCTCCGGCATCTTCCTCCTGTCCCTGGGCATTGGAAGTCTCAACTTCGGCTATCGCGTGTCACGAAGGTCGGTCCCGTAGCGCCGGTAGATCCACCGGGCAAGCAGGCTCAGGATCATCACGAGCAGAATCAGGGTCAGGGCCGCGGTCCAAGCCTTGTCGTAGGAGGCCTGCACATCGACCCCGGGGTCCTTGTACTCACTGTAGGCGTAGACGGCGAGGTTCTGCATCCGCCCGCTGAGCGGGTTCGTGTTGACTGAATCGATCACGCCTGTGGTGACCAGCAGCGGGGCCGTCTCGCCGATCACGCGGGCGATGGCCAGCATCACGCCCGTCACGAGGCCTGCGAGCGCGGTCGGCAGAACTATCCGGGTCACCACCTTCCACTTCGGGGTCCCGAGGGCGTACGCCGCCTCGCGAAGGTGGTCCGGGACGATCTTCAGGATCTCCTCCGCCGAGCGGATCACGATCGGGATCATGAGCACGGTCAGGGCGACCGACCCGATGATGCCGAGACGGATGCCCGGCCCGAGGAAGGCGGCGAACAGCGCGTAGGCGAACAGCCCCGCGACGATCGACGGGATGCCCGTCATCACGTCCACGAAGAAGGTGAGCGCCTTTCGCAAGCGGCCCTTGCCGTACTCGTTCAGGTAGACGGCGGCCATGATCCCGATCGGCACGGAGATCAGAGTGGCCACGCCGGTGATCACCAGCGTGCCGACGATTGCGTGCTGGGCGCCGCCGCCGGCTCCGATCACGCCGCGGGCAGACTCCGTGAAGAAGGAGCCGTCGAGGCGGGCCGTTCCCCTCTTGATCACCTCGTAGAGCACCGAGAGGAGCGGCGCCACTGCGATGAAGAACGCCGCGACGATTCCGAGCGTGACCAGCCGATCCATCGCCTGGCGCCGGCCCTCCACGACCCGCGACCAGATGTAGGCCGTAGGCAGGGCGATCACCGCGGTGATCACGAAGAAGAGGACGATCGTCAAGCTGCCCGTCGCCAGCAGAACGGCAAGCGCGATCAGCGCCGACGCGCCGACGACGGCTCGGAGGAACCAGGGCGGCAGCGTTCCGGCGTCGACCGTCGGGCCGCCGATCGGATTGACCTGCTCAGCCGGGTCGAATGCGGCGCTCGCGTCTTCTCTCGGTGTCCGGTCGTTCATCGCGTCTTCCTATTGGACGTTCGAGCGGGAGATGATCAGGCGGGCGAGCACGTTCACGACGAGCGTGATCCCAAAGAGGACAAGCCCCGACGCGATCAAAACGTTGACGTCGAGGCCCGAGGACTCTGGGAACTTGAGGGCGATGTTCGCGGCGATCGGGGTCGGGTTGTCCTGACTCACCAAATTGAACGTCACGATCCCGGAGACCGAGAGGATGATCGTCACGGCCATCGTCTCGCCGAGCGCGCGGCCGAGCCCGAGCATCGAGCCGCTGATCATGGCGGACTTGCCGAACGGCAGGACCGCCATCCGGATCATCTCCCAGCGCGTCGCGCCCAATGCGAGGGCGCCCTCCTCCAGCCTGCGCGGCGTCTGCGAGAAGACCTCGCGCGAGACCGCGGAGACGACCGGCAGGATCATCACGGCGAGCACGACCCCCGCCGTCAGCATGGTTCGGCCCGTCACCGAGGCCGGGCCCGCAAAGAACGGGATGAAGCTGAGATGGGCCACCAGCCAGTCGAGCACCGGGACGATCGCCGGGCCGAGCACGAAGATGCCCCAGAGCCCGTAGACGATGCTCGGGATCGCCGCCAGCAGGTCGACGATGTAGGCGAGCGGATTGGCGAGCCGGCGCGGCGCGATGTGGCTGATGAAGAGAGCGACGGCCACAGCCAGCGGAACGGCGATCGTGACCGCCACCGCCGCGGCCAGAATGGTTCCGAAGGCGAGCGGCGCGATGTAGTCGATCAGGTTCTTGCCCTCGGGCAGGTCCGCAGGGTTTGCGGTGATAGCGGGAACCGAGTCAGCGATCAGGAAGATCGCAACGCCGGCCAGCAGCGCGAGCACGGCGACGGCGGCGATAACCGCTGCGTTGGAGAAGATCCGGTCGCCGGGGCGCCGCTTGCCGCCGGAGGCGCCGGCGAGGATCTGGCCCGCCTGGGTGGTGGTGTCGGTGTGAGCTTCCATCTACTTCCGTGTCGTTGGAAACGGGACGGGGGATCCCGCGCCTGAGCGCGGGATCCCCCGGTCCACCGTCTGGATCAGCCGCCGATCGCCGTGATCGCCGGCTGGTCCTCCTTCTTGATGCCGGGCGGAATCGGGGCCGAGCCCGCGTTCTCCGCCGCCACCTGCTGACCCTCGTCGCTGATGATGTAGCTGAAGTACGCCTTGACGAGATCGGTGGTGCTCGTGTCGGAGTACTTCGTGCAGCCCATCAGGTAGGAGACCAGCAGGACGGGGTAGCTGCTCGCGTCGGTTGGGGTCCTCTGGACCTTGTACGCGAACACGTACGGCGCCTTGGTGAGCTCCGGGTCCTTCTGCGACTGGTCGAAATCGTTGGTCGCACCCTGGGCGCTCGGCGCCACGTAGGTGTTCCCAACCTTGACCTTGGCGACGCCCAGACCCTGGGACTGGCTCGCGTCGGCGTAACCGATCGCGCCGTCGCCGGCCTTCACAGCCTGGACCATGCCCGACGTCTGCGCGCCGGCCTCACCGCCCTGGAGCGGCCAGGTGCTGTCAGGGTCGTCCGTCCAGACGCTCGGGGCGGCTTCATGGAGATAGTCCGTGAAGTTGGCCGTGGTCCCCGACTCGTCCGAGCGGTGCACCGGCGTGATCTTCGTGCTCGGCAGAGTCGCGCCCGGGTTGTCCGCCTTGATGGCGGGGTCGTCCCAGGTCGTGATCTCGCCCTTGAAGATCTTCGCGGTCACGTCAGGGCTGAGCTGCAGGTTGTCGACGCCCTGGAGGTTGTAGATGATCGCGATCGGTGAGATGTAGTTCGGGATCTGGATCAGCTGACCGCCGCCGTCCTTCGTGCACCGGTCGGTTGCCTTGGGCAACTCGGTGGTGTCGAACGGCGAGTCGCTGCCCGCGAAGGCGGTCTTGCCCCCCGCGATGAACTGATCGCGGCCACCACCGGACCCGATCGGGTCGTAGGAGATCGTCGCGCCCGAGTTCTGATCCTCGAACTTCGCCGTCCAGGCTTCCTGGGCGGCCTGCTGGGCACTCGAGCCGGCGCCGGCGAGATCGCCGGAGACGCCGGACGAGCTGTCGCTGCCGCTCGAGCCGCATGCGGCCGCGGTGAGCGCCAGGACGGCGGAGGCGGCGAATACGAGCCACCACTTCCTATTCATTGAGTCGCTCCTTTTTCGCATTTCGAAAAGGGACGGCGGCTCATGGCTCGCCTCCCTCGGATCCTTTTGAGGTGTCAGACCCTTCCAGCGGGTCGCAGGCAGCTTGTTACGTTGGTGTGGCTCACTTGTAAAAAGGATGTAAAATCGCCGGTCTTCGAGACTCACCCGAAGGCACCGCCCGAGTCAGGCCTGAGGCGAGAAGCGGTAGCCGATGCCGGTGTGGGTGTGGATGAAGCGCCTGCCCGGCAGGGCCCGGCTCAGCTTCGCCCGCAGGCGGCCGACGTAGACATCGACTGAGCGGTCGCTCTTCTCGTAGGAGCGGCCCCAGACCGTCTCGTAGAGCTCCTCCCTCGTCATCACCCGCTCGGCGTTGTGCGCGAGCTCAGTGAGGAGCTGCAGCTCTCTCACGGTGAGGACAAGGGGGCGACCGTCGACGAGAGCGGCATGATCGGCGGGCCTGATCTCGAGCCGGCCCGCGTAGACCGGAGTCTGGTCGGGGCCGGCCAGGGGGATCGTCGCTGCGTGGGTCGCCGTCCCGTTCTCGCCATCCATGGCGTCGGAGCTTTGCCGCTCGCATCGCGCTAGTAGTTACGGTCGAGTGAACTTCCGGTGAACGCGATGTGAACTCGCGACCGGGAAGGGCCGGCGAGAGGGCTGTGCGCTAGCCGCTTTCGCGCGCGAACTCGGCGAGCTCGGCGTCCGCGGCGGGCTCCTCCGCCGGCACGGGAACGTCGACCGTCGTGGCCTCGCCTCCGCTGCCGATCGCCTCCGGATCAAACCGGTAACCGATCCCGAAGTGCGTGTGGATGTAGCGCCAGTTGGCCGAGTGGCGCTGGAGCTTCTGCCGGAGCTTGCGAATGAAGACGTCAACCGAGCGATCTCCGTGAGCCATCGCGTAGCCCCAGACCTTCTGATAGATGTCCTCGCGCTCGATCACCTGGCCGTGCGCCTCCGCGAGGAGCTGCAGCAGCTCGAACTCGCGACGCGTCAGGCCGATGCTCTGGCCGCTGACGAAAGCCTGGTACTGGTCGGCGCGAATCTCGAGCTCGCCGGTGACCAGCGGCCCGACGTCCTCGCGGGCGGCCGCGCGCTTGCGCCGGCGGACCACCGCCTCGATGCGCGCCATGACCTCCTCCGGGTGGGACGGCTTGCCGATCCAGTC
>DASUPK010000038.1:0-41075 GCA_036276255.1 Solirubrobacterales bacterium | reverse complement strand
TCGTCGTTCGCGCTGCGCCGGGAGCTGGCGGAGGCACCGGACCTGGATGCGCTGGTGGCGACCGTGAACGAGGGGCTGCCGCGCCTCCTCACCTCGCTGCTCTCGGCCGGACTCGCCCCGCTCGACATCACCAGGGTGCTCGCGGCCGAGAGCGACCTGATCACCATGCGGCTGCTCGACTTCGGCTTCGAGCGCCACGGGCAGGCACCCGTCGCCTGGGCCTGGATGGCGCTGGGAAGCGTCGCGCGACGGGAGCTGACCCTGGCCTCCGATCAGGACAACGCCTTCGCCTACTCGGACGATGCCGACGACGAGGCGGACGAGTTCTTTGAGCGGGTGGCGACCGACGTCAACGACGGGCTCTCCCGCTGCGGATTCGGCGAGGACAACGCCGAGGTGCTGGCGCGCAGCCCGAGGTGGCGAATGTCCGCGCGCGGGTGGAGAGACGAGCTGCAGGCCTGCCTCGAGCATCCGGATCGCTCCCATCTCGTGCGCGCTGCGGTCACCTTCGACTTCCGCCATGTCGGCGGGGGACTGGAGATCGTTCCGTCGCTGGTCGAGGTCCTACGGAGCGCGCGGCAGTACCCGAACTTCCTGGCCCGGCTGGCGCGCACCGTGACCGATTGGCCCGTGCCGCTGAAGCGCCGGGGCAAGTTCGAGACGGACGATCAGGGCCGAATCGACCTGAAGAAGGGAGGAGCGCTGCCGGTCGCCAACCTGGCCCGCTTCTACGCGATCTCGAGCGGGATCACGACCTCGGGCACGCTCGCCCGGCTCGTGGCCGCCGAGGACACCGGGCACCTGGCCTCGGCGGAGGCCACGAACCTGCGCGAGGCGTTCTCGCTCGTGGCGCGCATCCGGCTCGAGCATCACGCTGCCTGCCTGCGCGACGGACTCCCACTCGACAACCTCGTCGCTCCCGACACGCTGCCGGCGCTGCAACGTGCCACCCTGCGTGAGGCGCTCGAGGAGGTCGCCGAGCAGCAGAAGAAGATGTCGGCTTACGCGCCAATGAGGGTCTGAGATGGGCGTTATCCGCCATTCGGCGGAGGAGGTGAGAAATGTTCAAGGCAATAGTCCTCGCGCTTGACGGATCGGAGACCGCCAAGCGGGGAATTCCGATCGCGGTCGAGCTCGCGAAGGAGAGCAAGGGGAAGATCGTGATTGCTCACGTCGAGGAGCGGATGGCGACCAAGGGAAGGGCGCCGGTCGAGGCCGACGAGGATGAAGTCCAGAAGGAGCTTCAGGGGCTCGCCAAGGACCTCGAAGGGGATGGAATCGAGACCAGCATCGAGCTGGGCGACGTGATGGCGGGCGGATCCGGGGTTGCGCACGCGATTGCCGATATCGCTGAGAAGGCGAACGCGGACCTGATCGTCGTGGGGACGCGCGGCCACTCGCCGGTTGAGGGGCTGCTCGTCGGCAGCGTCACCCAGCGGCTGCTCCACATCACCAAACAGCCGATGCTGGTCGTGCCGGTTACCGACTGATCACGAACTCGTCTGCCGGCGTCTTGAGGGTGACGCTCGCGAGCGCGGGGGTACCCGGCCGCACCTCGATCGGCAGATCGTGAGAGTGGAGCCAGCCGGCGATGCGCTGCTCGTCCCCGGTCAGCTGCAGCTTGCTGATCTCAGCGCCTCCGGCCGGATGGGTGATCGGCGAGCGGGCGGGTACGGGCGTCCCCGCTCCCCACTCGATGAGGATGGGGAGCGAGGGCTCGGCGACCGCCTCATCGATGCCGGCAATCCGCCACTCCAGAAGCTGACCGCTTGACGTGGGTCTGGACCTGGCGCTCAGCGCCAGGCCGAGCCGGCCGGCGACGGCGTCGAGGTCGTCAGTGCGGGCGGCCCAGCCGAGTGGACGGACGTCGGCGGGAAGCGCATCGGCGACCCAGTTGCCAAAGGCGCTCCGCGCAGCCTCGGCTTGGTCGACGACGGTGATCAGCTCGAGATAGGTCTCGCCGAGCGGCACGATCCGGTTGGCCGTGCCCCACCCGGGGTGGCGGCCGCCCTCGATCGAAGCCAGGCCGTACCGCGCCTCCATCTCGCGCCCGGCGGCCTCCAGGTCCTCGACCGCGAGCAGGACGTGGTCGAGCTCCAGGCGCGCCGACGACATGCGGGCAGTATCCACGAGCCCCGGCCCGTGGGAGAATCCACGAGATGCGCTCCCTCAAGCAATGGGCGATTGGCAAGCAGTGGCGGATCCCGTTCTTGGCGCTGGTCGGCGTCGCCGCCCTGATCAGCTCCCTGCTGCTGTACAAGGCCGCCTTCGTGGACAACGGTCCCTTCGAGCTCGTGCTCCTCGATCTCGTCCTATTCTTCGGCGGCGGGTTCCTCGCGACCTGGGCGACCATCGCCTGGCAGTCGGAGCGGCAGAAGGTCTATCGACGCCGTGCCGAAGCGCTCAGACGCGGGTCCAAGACTCGCGACACATCTTCGAAGTAGGGGCGCGCCCCTTTGTGTCTTGACCTGCCGCGACTTGCTGCGGCGGTAAAGCCAATCGGGGCGCCCGGATTTGAACCGGGGACCTCACCGACCCGAACGGTGCGCGCTACCAGGCTGCGCCACGCCCCGAGGGGCAGAAGGATAGAGGCGCGATAGCGTTGCGGCATGGCCGATAACGCCAAGCTGATCGAGGGCCTCTACGCCGCGCTTGATCGCCATGACGGCGAGGCGATGGCGAAGCTCTACGCCCCGGACGCCCGCTTCCACGATCCCGCGTTCGGTGAGCTGACAGGAGCCGAGGCGGGGGACATGTGGCGGATGCTCACCGGGCGCTCGGAGGACCTGAAGGTTGAGCTGGCGGACCACGAGGCGCACGGCGACGAGGGGAGCGCCCACTGGATCGCCACCTACACGTTCCGCGGTGGCAGGCATGTCGTCAACGACATCCACGCCACGTTCAGATTCCGCGACGGGAAGATCGTCGAGCATGACGATTCGTTCTCGTTCTCCCACTGGGCGCGCCAGGCGCTCGGACCCGCCGGCTACGTGCTCGGGCTCCCCCCGATGAGCCTGCTGGTCCGCCGCAGGGCTCGCGGGGATCTCGCCGAGTTTCGCGGGCAGAGCTGATCAGTCCGCGCCGAGGTGCGGGAGGAGAAAGCGCGCGCCCGCGATGGCCAGCAGCAGCGCGCCGCCGCCGATCCACAGGACCGGGTCCTCGGCGGAGAAACCCTCGAGCTTGCTGCCGACATAGGTGAAGTAGGCCGTGATCGGCGCGTAGCCGACGGCGGTCGTCCAGGTGAAGCGCCACAGGGGGATCCGTGCCGCCCCGGAGACGTAGCCCATCAGGCTGAAGGGCATGATGGGGATCAGCCGCACGGCGATCAGGGCGAGCGCTCCACCTCTGTGGATGACCCGCTCGATCCGCAGGAAGCGCTCCTCTCCTGCGATCCGGTAGAGGAGGGGGCGGGCGAAGTGCCTTCCGACCGCGTAGGAGGCGAGCCCGGAGATGACCCAGCACGCGAGGACGAGGGGAAAGCCGACCCCGAATCCGAACACGTAGCCGGCGGCCGCGTCCAGGATCTCCGCCGGATACCAGACGATCACGTGCACCAGGGCGAGCCAGAGCACGAGGAACGCCCCGGCGGCGTTCCCGTTGAGGTCGTCGCGCAGGGCGGCGGTGTCGCCATGGAACGCGTCGCTCATGGCGGCGCGCAGGGACGGGATCGCAAACGCCACACCGACGCCGATCAGGATCCCCGCCACCGTTACGGCGACGCCGGTCCAGGTTCCTCCGCCGGGCGGCCCGCGGTGCACGATGGTTAGATTAGAAGGACACCGTCACCGAACCCTAAGGAGCGCAGATGGCGTTCGAGGTACCGGATCTTCCCTACGACTACAACGCGCTTGAGCCGCATATCGACGAGCAGACGATGCGCGTCCACCACGACAAGCACCACCAGGCTTACGTCGACAAGGCCAACGCCGCCCTGGAGGGCACCGAGTGGGCCGACAAGGACGTGAACGAGGTACTCCAGAACCTCTCCAGCCTGGGCGACAAGGAGACCGCCGTGCGCAACAACGCCGGCGGGCACTCGAACCACACGTTCTTCTGGGAGATCATGAGTCCTGACGGGGGCGGCGAACCTGATGGCGATCTCGCCTCCGCGATCAACGAGGCGTTCGGGGACCTCGACTCCTTCAAGGAGGACTTCAAGAACGCGGGCGTCGGCCAGTTCGGCTCAGGCTGGGCGTGGCTGGTCCACGACGGGTCCGGCCTGGCCGTGGTCTCAACCGCGAACCAGGACTCCCCGATCTCCGACGGCCAGACGCCGGTCATCGGTTGTGACGTCTGGGAGCACGCCTACTACCTGAAGTACCAGAACAAGCGCCCGGACTACCTCGACGCCTGGTGGAACGTCGTCAACTGGGCGAAGGCCGCCGAGCGCTTCAGCTCGGCAAACGGCTAGCGGCCACCAGGCCGCTCCACTTAGGAGCGAAGGGCGACGCCCGGAGCGACTTGTGTGGGGCGGCCGCTTGTGGCCGCGATCTGATGGCGAAGCCGTCAGTCAGCGACCGTGACAGGTGAGGCCGGTCGTGCCGCTTCAGGCAGCTGGCGAGGCTGAGCTGATTCTTTCGGCGGTACCTGCGCCATCGCATGCTCCGCGAGGGCGGTGATGGTGAGGCTCGGGTTGACGCCGGGATTGGCCGGGATCGCGGCGCCGTCGCAGATCATCAGGTTCTCGTAGCCGTAGACGCGGTTGCGCGCGTCGACCACTCCGTGCTCGGGCCCGTCGCCGATCACCGCGCCGCCGAGGATGTGGGCGGTCGTCGGGATGTTGAGGCTCGACTCCGTGATCCCGGACTGGGCGAGGCCGCCGGTCCGCTCGGCGAACCACTCCGCCACCCTGGCCGCGGCCGGTATGTAGGTCGGGTTCGGGCGCTCCGGGTCCTGCTCCGTCTGCAGCCGGACGCCGCGCGAGAACAGCCGGCGCTTCGGAACGAGCCGCATGGCGGCGTCGGTGGTCTGCATGACGAGGAGGATCACGGTGCGGCGCGACCAGCCGAACGGCCAGAGCAGCCGCAGCGTCCGCAGGGGATGGCGGAGCATCGCCCCGATCCACTTCAGCGGGCGAGTCACCCTGGTGCCCGGGCCCGTCATGACGGTGAACAGCCTGCTCATCAGGTCGCCGCCGTGGCCGTAGGTGACCACTTCGACGTGCGTGTCTGGATCGGGATAGATGCTCGAGGTGATCGCAACGGACTGGGCGAAATCGCGCTTGTCGTCGGGAGCCGTGACCGCCTGAATCGACTCCGAGTTGCTGCGCACGACATGGCCGATGCGATCGCTCAGCCGCGGCAGGGAGCCGCGGTGCCGGCAATCGGCGAGCAGCTTGTTGGTCCCGAGGGCGCCTGCGGCGACGATCACCCCCCTCGCCGTCAGCGTGCTCGGCCTCCGGCGCGTGAGCCAGGAGCCGGCGCGGCGGCTGCTCACCCGGTATCCGTCGCCACCGTCGTCGGCGCCCAGGGGGGCGATGTCGGTCACCTGCCGCTCGGACAGGATCTCAACGCCCAGCTTCTCGGCGAACCAGAGGTAGTTCTTGACCAGCGTGTTCTTGGCGTTGTGCCGGCAGCCGACCATGCAGCTGCCGCAGCGGACGCAGCCGCTTCGCCGGGGCCCCTCGCCGCCGAAGAAGGGGTCGTCCACCTCGACGCCGGGCTTGCCGAAGAAGGCGCCGACTCTCGTCGGCTTGAAGGTCTCCCCGACCCCGACCTCCTCGCCGTACTCGCGCAGCAGGTCATCCGCCGGGCCCTTGTCCGGGTAGGGCGTCACCCCCAGCATGCGCTCGGCGGTGTCGTAGTGAGGGGTGAGCTCGGGCTCCCAGTCGGCCAGCTCGCCCCATTGGGGGTCCCGGAAGAAGGCCGGGCGGGCCCGGTAGAGGGTGTTGGCGTAGCCGAGGCTCCCACCGCCCACCCCGGAGCCGGAGACGATGAAGACGTCCTTGAAGGCGGTCATCCTGAAAATGCCGCGCAGCCCGAGCTTGGGCATCCAGAAGTAGCGGCGGAGGTTCCAGGCCGACCCGGCGAAGTCCTCGTCCCGGTAGCGGCGCCCGCACTCGAGGATCGCGACCCGGTAGCCCTTCTCCGCGAGCCGGAGGGCGGAGACCGATCCGCCGAAGCCGGACCCGATCACGATCCAGTCGAAGTCGACATTTCCTGACGATGTGTCAGACACGGTGTCGGACACTCGCCGCGATGCCAGCGAAGACTCGCTCGAAATTCACGCGGCGGAAGACTACCGGCGGGCCTCCCAGAGAGCGTCGGCGTAAGGCCCGCCGGCGGATGATCGCGAGCGCGCTCCGGCTCGCGGAGAAGGGCTCGTTCCGGGACCTCACCGAGGAGATCTCGCGATCGGCGGGTACGGGATGGCCGACCGCTGGTGGCACGGCGCCGGCCCGCCGGCCGAGCGCGTCCGCCGGGCGATCGATGGGGTGGTGTCCGTGTACGCGGATCACGCGCTCGTGCTGCGCATTGCGGCCGAGGTGTCGACCTACGACGAGGCGGTCCGCGCCCTCTGGCTCGACCTCGCTGAGCGCTTCATCGAGGCCACCGCCGACCACATCAGATCCGAGCAGGACGTCGGCTTGATCCCGCGCACCCTGGAGCCCCGCCCGACGGCCGAGTCGCTCTTCTGGATGGCGGAGCGCTGCTGCTACGTCTACCTCGGGAGGGGCGAGCGGACGCCCAAGCACCTCGTCGACGGTCTTGCTCCCGTCTGGACCGCCGCGCTCTATCCCGGCGTGATCCCGGCCGGGCAGCCCTCGCCTCGCTCTACGTAATCTGAACTCAACGGGCGTCGGCGCCATAGGATCGAGGTAGATGCCGTACTTCAAGGACGCTCAGGAGGTCTACGACACGATCGGCAAGCTCTTCGCCGGGATCGCCGAGAACCCGGAGCTCGGACCGAGGTTCAGGAAGGCGAACACCATCCTCCAGTACGACTATTCCGAGCCCGATTCGAGGATCACGCTGCGGCTGCAGGAGGACGGCCCGGCCGACGTCGACTTCGGCGAGACCGACATGGAGCCGGAGGTCGTGATGAGCATGGAGGCCGACACCGCCCATCGGTTCTGGCTCGGCAAGGTGAACGTCACCACCGCGCTCGCCCGCGGCCAGATCAAGGCGAGCGGCCCGGTCGCCAAGATCCTCAAGCTCGTGCCCCTGACCAAGCCGATGTACCCGCTCTACAAGGCCCAGCTCGAGGCCGAGGGGCGCGACGACCTGGTCGACATCGATTGAGCGGGAAGGCCGACGCGGAGGAGTGGACCGGGATCGTCTCGGGCCTGGCCACGGAGCGCGGGCTGCGCTACGAGCCGATCGGCGGCATCAACCCCAAGGAGGGACCGGTCGCTCTCTGCCCGGGCGGGACCAACCGCCTCACGGGTGAGCTCAGCGACGGCTTCTTCGGGGCCTCCTGCGACGCCGACGAGCACGAGGAGGGCGGCTTCCTGAGCAAGTCCATGGTGCCGGGCGCGGTGATCGTCAAGGCTCATATGCCCGACCTCGCGACTGTCGTCCCGGTGTTCGACGTCGAGTCGATCGAGCGGACGCCCACCGACATGGTCGACAAGCACTCGCGGCGGCGGGTCGAGTTCGAGAGCATCGACTTCAACAAGCGCTTCATCGCGACCGTGCCGAAGGACCACGACCCGGTCGCGCTGCGGGAGCTCTTCAGCCCCGGGTTCATCGACTGGATCACCCGGATCCCGGCGGAGGTCGACTTCGGGATCACCGAGCAGCAGCTCTTCTTCCACTGGTGCCTTCGCGAGCGGACCGAGGAGGAGCTCAAGGAGGCGCTGCACTCGGCCGGCGGCATCTTCGACCGCCTCCACCGCGAGATGGAGGAGAACAACCTCGACATCTACAAGCCCGGGCCCTGGAATGCGGGCCTGGAGCCGTTTCCGCCGACGCCCGGTTCTTAGCTCTGGCGCTCCTTCATGCGTCGGCGATAGGTCCGGTAGAAGCCGGGGCCCCTCTTGATGAAGTCGCGGAAGCGGTGAAAGCGGCCCGGCGGCAGCTCGAACCCGCCGACGATTCGGCGTGGCGCCAGGCGCCATCCATCCCCGTCGGGCTCCAGGGTGCCCCGGACCTGCATGTTGCGCTGCCAGGTGAAGTCGGGCGAATGCTGGTGGACGGTGAGACAGGCGCGGCCCTTGAGAATCGGCAACCCGGCCGGAGCGGCATCGATCGAGATTGACCTCTCCTGCGCGTCCGCGGTGAAGGGGACGCGAACGGAGATCGGGAATCCGTCGGGCCCCATCCAGCTGAGCACGCCGGTGTCGTGCTCGGCCAGGAAGTCCATGCGGCTGTCCCAGGCCGGCGGGCCCTGCGGAAGCTTGCCGTGATCCGCCGCCGGCTCCTCGACGTGTCCGGAGCGGACCTCCTCGAGGTGCGCGTCGTGGATCTTCGGCTCCTCGGCGAGGTTGCCGTCGCGCCATACGAACACCCGCTCGGGGCGCACCTTGATGTAGAGGCGGGCGTAGTACCAGTTGAACACCGCGCGTATCGGCTTCGGCGGATTCATCTTCTTCGTCGCCGGCAGCTTCTCCCCCGACTCGTGGACGTAGCGCGCCGCGTTCGCCTTGAGATCCTCGTCGTCGACCGTCGCCGTCCCCTGGACGAGCACGCGGACGCCGCTGTCGATTCCCGACCCGGTCGGGTCGGAGAAGAGCAGCGAGACGCCCGGGTGCGCCCGCGCGTCGTCGGCCTTCTTCGGGTAGCCGAGGCCGGTGGTCACGTCGATGGTCGCGCCGCCCTCGTCGTAGTAGGGGGTCACCGGCCAGGTGATCGGCTGCTTGGCCGCATCGACGGTGGTGAGCTCGCAGGTGACGAAGCGCTCGAACGCGTCGCGCACCTCCGGCGGAAGGGTGCTGGTCATGCCGCAAAGATAGATCAGGGCAGTTCGTCGGGCAGGACGATCCGCCGCTCGTCGCCCTCCCCCTCGACGCGCGGCTCGACCGGCCTCACGACGCGGCGGCGGGCCGCCTCCAGGGCCTCCTCGGCGTTGTCGAATTCGACGAGCGACTCCAGGTGCTTGATCGTGGGGAAGACGAGCGGCAGATCTCCGGCGTGATGGCGGTCGAGCGCATCCTTCGGCTCGAACCAGCCGGCGTCGACGGTCTCCGAGCCGTCGGGCTCGGGCGGTGAGTGGGCGGGAGCCAGCGCCAGGTAGAACCGCGTGTCGAAGCGAATCGGCACGACGCGGGGGGTGATCCAGCGCGAGTAGGCGACCAGCTCGTCGGCCGCGACCTCGATCCGGGCCTCCTCGGCGAGCTCCCTGACCGCCGCTGTGCGATGGGCCTCCTCGCCGTCCCCGTCGGCCGCGTCCACCGCGCCGCCGGGGAACACCCAGACGCCTGGCATGAAGCGGGCCTCGGGGTTGCGCTGCACGAGCAGGATCTCCAGGCCGCGCTCGGCGTGCCTGCCACCACGGCGCAGCAGGATCACGGTCGCGGCGGGTCGAGGGACGGCGGGTTCCACGGGCGGCCAGCGTACTCGCTAGATTGGCGGCCCAATGACGGCCGAGACCACCACCAAGCAGCTCTACATCTGCACCTCGTGCGGGTTCATCTACGACCCGGACGAGGGCGACCCGGACGGCGGTGTGCCGCCCGGAACCGCGTTCGCCGACATCCCGGACGACTGGTTCTGCCCGGTCTGCGGGGCGCGGAAGTCGGACTTCGAGCCTTACGCGGAGTAGGTCAGGCGGCTTCGAGTAGCGCCGCGTCGAGGCGGCCCTTGGCGCCGGAGTCCAGCTCGGCGACCGGGTAGGCCGCGCGGATCGACTCGGCCACGACCTGAACCAGGCGCCGGAGGTCCTGCTTGGAGATCGCGAGCGGCGGCATCATGACGATCACGTCTCCGAGCGGCCGGACGATGACGCCGCGGCGGCGGGCCTCGAGCACCACGCGGTGACCGAGCCCCAGCTCCGGGTCGTGCTCGCCAAGATCGATACCCACCATCAGGCCGCGCTGCCGGACCTCCTCTACCTCGCGCATGCCGTCCACCTGCGTGAGCCAGTCCGCGAGCAGCCGGATCTTCGGCTGGATCCGGACCAGCGTCCGCTCTCGCTCGAACAGGTCGAGGGAGGCGATCGCCGCCGCGCATGCGAGCGGGTTGCCCGTGTAGGTGTGCCCGTGGAAGAAGGTCCTGTATTCGGAGGTCGCGCCGAGGAACGCCTCGTAGATCTTCTCGGTCGCGAGGGTCGCCGCGAGGGGCATGTAGCCGCCGGTCAGGCCCTTCGCCACGCAGAGCAGATCGGGCGAGACGCCCTCCTGCTCGCAGGCGAACATCGTCCCGGTGCGGCCGAATCCCGTCGCCACCTCATCGCAGATCAGGAGCACGCCGTGGCGGTCGCAGAGCCGCCGGACGGCTCGCAGGTAGCCCGGCGGGTGGGTGAGCATGCCCGCCGCGCCCTGGACGAGCGGCTCGAGCACGACCGCGGCGACCTCCTCCTCGCGCAAGGCGAGCAGGCGGGCGATGTCATCGATGTTCCCGGGCTCGGCACGGTGGCTCTCGAAGAGCAGCGGCCCGAAGGTCGAGTGGAAGAGCGACATCCCGCCGACTGAGACCGACCCGATCGTGTCCCCGTGGTAGGCGTCCTCGAGGCAGATGAAGGAGGTCTTCCGGACGTGCTGGCCGCCCCGGTGCTGCCAGTACTGGAAGGCCATCTTGAGGGCGACCTCGACGGCCGTCGAGCCTGAGTCCGAGTAGAAGACCCGGTTGAGCCCCGGCGGAGCGATCTCGACCAGGCGGCCGGCGAGCTCTGCGGCGCCGGGGTGGGAGAGCCCGAGCATCGTGGAGTGGGCGACCCGCTCGAGCTGGGCGCGAACGGCGGTGTCGATCGCCGGGTGGCGATGGCCGTGGACGTTGCACCACAGCGAGGAGACGCCGTCCAGGTAGCGGCGGCCGTCGGTGTCGATCAGCTCGGTCCCCTCTGCCGATTCGATCATCAACGGTTCCTCGGCAACCCAATCGCGCTGCTGCGTGAAGGGGTGCCAGACGTGATCGTGATCGAGCCGGGCAGCGTTCTGCATTCGCCGCGGCCAACATATGGCCGGCGCCGGATGGACTCCCGCTTCGGCATCACCGAGGCCGATCGCAGCTGAAGCAGGAAGTGTGACCCACCTCACAGATCGTTGCGGTTGCGAAAAGGTTGCAAGCGTGTAACCTTTTCTCATATGGAAGCAGCAACCGCAACGGCCAACGACCTAGCGCTCAAGCTGAGCGCCCTGTTCGTTCGCTGCATGGGGCCCCGCGGGAACGAGGTCTTCAAGGTGATCGACGAAAGCGGCCTGACCTTCGCCCAGATGAAGGTCCTGGTCGAGCTCCAGGTTCCCGACGAGGAGTCCCGGACGGTCACAGCGATCTCCGAGGAGCTCGGCATCTCCGTCGCGTCGGCAAGCCGCGCCACCGACGGGCTGGTGCGGAAGAAGCTCGCGACCCGGGTCGAAGACCCCGACGATCGCCGGGTTCGCCGCCTGACGCTCACCCCGAAGGGACGCCGTCTGGCTGATCGGATCATCTCCGCGCGCCTCGCGACCCTGAAGGACTTCACCAATTCGCTCGAGGCGGATGAGCGGCAAAAGCTTGAGTCGGCCCTCGACGCGCTCCTGGAGCGCCCCGAGCTGGCCGAGATCTACACCAATCATGAGAGGAAGGTGAGCCGATGACGCGCTACCGGCACCTGATCACGGACGACAACCGCAAGTGGTGGACGCTCGGAGCGATGTGCTTCGCGCTCTTCATGGTGATGCTCGACAACACCGTCGTGAACGTCGCCCTGCCGTCGATCCAGCGAGATCTGCACGCGCAGATCTCGGCGCTGGAGTGGGTCATCAACGGTTACACGCTCACCTTCGCCGTCCTGATCGCGACAGGCGGGCGCCTCGGTGACATCTTCGGTCGCCGGCTGATGTTCCTGGCCGGCGTGATCATCTTCGCCGTCACCTCGGCGACGGCGGGGCTCGCGCAGGACCCGGCGATGCTGATCGGGAGCCGCGCGGTCCAGGGCATCGGCGCCGCGCTGATGATGCCGGCGACCCTCTCGATCATCACCAACACCTTCCCCGCCGTCGAGCGAGGCAGGGCGATCGGCATCTGGGCCGGCGTCTCCGCGCTCGCCCTCTCGATCGGCCCGGTGGTTGGCGGCGCCCTCACGGAGTACGTGAGCTGGCGCGCGATCTTCTTCATCAACCTCCCGGTCGCGGTCGGCGCGGTGGCGGCTACGTTGTTCGCCGTGCGCGAGTCGCGTGACGAGACGATCGACCGGCGCGTGGACTACCCGGGCATTTTTGCCCTGACCGCCAGCCTCACGGCGATCGTGCTGGCCCTCATCGAGGGCAACAGCTGGGGCTGGACCTCCACCTCGACCCTCTCCCTATTGGCCGGTGGCGTGATCGGGCTCGCGGTCTTCGTCGCGATCGAGCTCCGGGTCTCCGCCCCGATGGTCGAGTTCGCGCTCTTCAAGACGCGCCAGTTCATCGGCTCGAACCTGGTGGCCTTCATCATCACCTTCGCCATGATGGGCACCTTCTTCTTCATGGCGCTCTACATGCAGGACATCCTTGGCTACAGCGCTCTCGAGGCTGGGGTGAGGTTCCTGCCGACCACGATCGTGATCGCCGTGATCGCGCCGATCTCAGGACGGCTCGCCGACAGGCTTGGGCCCGCGACGCCGATGAGCGCCGGGCTGGCGGTGCTCGCCGTCTCGATGTTCCTGTTTGCCGGCATCAACACGGGCACGACCTACACCGGGCTGATCATCCCGTTCGTCCTGATGGGATTCGGGATCGCGCTGGTGATGTCGCCGATGTCGACCGCCGCGATGAACGCTGTCAGCGCGCAGAAGTCGGGCGTCGCCTCCGGCGTCCTGCAGATGTCGCGCATGATCGGCGCTTCGGTTGGTGTTGCGGCGACCGGTGCGATCTTCCAGGCGCAGCTCGGTTCGGCATTCGATCCTGCCAGCCTCGCGACAGCGCCGGAGCAGGCACGGGCAACCTTCGTCGACGCTCTGTCCAGCGCGATGCTGTTGGCAGGGTTCGTCGTGGTGGCCGGCTTGGTTGTCTCCCTGACGCTGGTGCGCGGCGCGCGGGCCAAGCGGGTCGACTCCCACGAGGCCGCCGAGAAGACCGCAGCCGCGCTCCCGGAGGCGACGGTGGCCGAGGACGTCGTCCCGGCCGGCGCCCGCTGATGGTCGCGGCCTGGTGGCTTCGCCATCAAACGCGGCCACGGGCGGCCGCCCCACATAAGTCGCTAACGGGCTTCGCCCTTCGCTCCAAAGTGGAGCGGCCTGGTGGCCGCTAGGCCGCGCGCAGGCTGCTCGTTGCCCGCGGCGAGCCGACGGCGACACGGAGCGCGGGCCACGAATCGGGCTTGGTGAGATCGAGGTGCGGGAGCGTCTCGATCTCCACGGAGCCCAGTCGCGCGATCGTGCTCAGGTTGGAGAGCTCCATCGCGGACGGCTTCTCCGGCCAGGGCGTGAGCACCACGGCGGCGACCTCCAGCCCCGCCGAACGGATTGCCTGCACGGTCAGCAGGGTGTGGTTGATCGTCCCCAGGCTCGGTGAGGCGACCACGACGACGGGCAGTGCCAGGTCCCGGGCGAGGTCTCGGACGAGGAAGTCGGTCGTCAGGGGAACGAGGAAGCCGCCGACTCCCTCGCAGACCAGCAGGTCCGCGTTCTCAGTCGCCTCGAGCGCCGCGCCGCGGAGACGGTCGGGGTCGATGAACTCGCCGGACAGCTCCGCCGCAAGGTGGGGCGAGACCGGAGGCCCGTACCGATACGGCGCGATCTCCTCGTCCGCCTGACTCGAACCCGACGCGAGCCGGAGCAGGACGTGGTCCGGCAGCTCGGCGGCGCTCTCCCAGATCTCGGGCGCGAGCGGATAGTCGTCGAGGCCGCTCACCGCCGGCTTGAAGGCGGCGACCCGAGCGCCATCGGCACGCGCCGTGCGGGCGATCGCCGCGGCCGCGACGGTCTTGCCGACCTCGGTGCCGGTCCCCGTGACGAACAGCCCGCGCAACTCAGGCGGCCTCTTGCAGGGCGGAGTGGCCCTGGGCGACGTGGGCGGGCCCGGAGGCCACGCCGAGCTCACGGACGGTGGCGCCGACGGTTCGTGCCGCGTGCCGCAGGTCCGCGACTCGGTGGGTGGCCATGACGGTCAGACGCAGGCGACAGGTGCCGGGCGGGACGGTCGGTGGCCGGATGGCCTGGGCGAAGATCCCGTCGGTGAGGAGCCGCTCGCAGAGCGCCATCGCGTCGCCGGCCTCGCCGATCACCAGCGGGACGATCTGTGTGTCCGATCCGGTCGGCTCCAGGCCTTCGGCCCGGAGCCCGTCACGGAGTACGGAGGCATTCGACCGCAGGCGCTCCACTCTCTTGGGGCTTTCGGCGAGCAGCTCCAACGCCGCCGAGGCAGCCGCCACCGCAGGGGGCGGCGGAGCGGTCGAGAAGATGAACGGGCGGGCGGTGTTGATCAGGAAGTCGGTCAGCTCCCGCGAGCCGCAGGCGTAGGCGCCGTAGCCGCCGAGCGCCTTGCCCAGGGTCCCGACGATCAGGTCGACCTCGCCCGTCAGGCCGCTGGCGGCCACCGAGCCCCTGCCCCCGGGCCCGAGACAGCCGGTGGCGTGGGCCTCGTCGACCATCAGCCGGCAGCCATGGCGCCGCGCCAGGGCCGACAGCTCCCCCAGCGGCGCGATGTCCCCGTCCATGGAGAAGACGCCGTCGGTGACGATCAGTGCACCCCGGCCCGCCGCGCGGCGCATTCCCCATTCGAGGTGGTCGGCGTCACGGTGCCGGTAGACGAAGGTCTCGGCGCCGGCGAGGCGGCAGCCGTCGATGATGCTGGCATGGTTGAGCTCGTCGGAGAAGACGACCTCACCGCGGCGCGCCAGCGCGGCGATCGCGCCGGTGTTGGCCAGGTAGCCGGAGCCGAAGAGCAGCGCGGACTGCGTGCCCTCGAACTCGGCCAGCCTTCCCTCCAGCTCCGCGTGGATCGACATCGATCCGGAGATCAGGCGCGACGCGCCCGAGCTGGTTCCCAGCGCCAGGGCGGCATCGGCGGCCGCGCGCCGCAGCCGAGGGTGGTCGGCCAGCCCGAGGTAGTTGTTGGAGCAGAGCAGCAGCACCGGCCGGCCGTCGAGCATGACCTCGGCGCCCTGCGGCCCGTCGACCACGCGGAGGCGCCGGCGCAGCCCGCTCGACTCGAGCTCGTCGAGGCGCTCCTGGAGGTCCAGCACTAGTCGCCCCAGCCCGCCAGCTGAGGCTCCTGATCCTCGGGCGGCGGGGCGGGGTAGGCGGGCACCTTGCCCTTCTTCTTGACCACCCGCAGCTGGGTGGACGGGTCCCAGAAGTTCGCCTCGGCCCGGCGGTCGATCAGCTCGTCGATCGGGGTCTCGGGTGTCTCGCCCTCGAGCCAGCCGGAGCGGTTGTCCGGACGGGGGTTGGCGCCGTTGTCGGGCTGCCGCGCCACGTTCAGGCCGAGCTCCTCGAACATCTCCCGGTCCTCGGCCGGCTCGACCCCGAGGGTGGTCAGGAAGTTGCCCATCATCACGCCGTTGAGCCCCGCCTTGACGGCGAGCGGCGCCAGGTCCTGCAGGTTCTCGATGCGGCCGCCGCAGAGGCGGAAGAGGGCGTCCGGAAGGATCAGCCGGAAGATGGCCACCCACTTGACCACGTCCCAGGGGTTCATCAGCTCCCGAGCGCCGAACTTCGTGCCGGTGCGCGGGTTGAGCAGGTTGATCGGCACGGAGTCCGGTTCGATCTCCGCCAGCTCGAACGCCATCTCGACCCGCTGCTCCGGCGATTCGCCCAGGTTGAGGATGCCACCGACGCAGGTCTCCAGGCCGGCCTCCTTGACGGCGTCGATCGTCCGAACCCGCCCCTCGTAGCGGACCGTGGTGGAGACCTCGGGGTAGTACGAGCGCGAGGTCTCGACGTTGTGGTGGACACGCTGGATTCCGGCCTGCTTGAGCTGGCGCGCCCGCTCGGCCGACATGTGGCCGATCGAGGCGCAGCGTTTCAGGTTGGTGTGCTCCGAGACCAGGCGGGCGCCCTCCAGGACCTTGGCGAAGTCGCGCTTGGAGAGCCCCTGCCCCTGGGTGACCATGCAGAAGCGGTGGGCCCCCGCCGCCTCGGCTGCCCGGGCGTGCTCGAGGATCTGATCGGGCTCCATCATCGCGTGCATGGGAGTGTCCGCCTCGGCGTAGCGAGACTGGGCGCAGAAGCCGCAGTCCTCGGCGCAGCCGCCGGACTTGGCGTTGACCAGAGAGCACATGTCCGTGGAGTCCCCGAACCGGTCCTGGCGGACCTCCCAGGCACGCTGGACCAGTGCGCCGATCTCCTCGTGGTCCACGAGCCCGCCGAGCTCGAGCGCCTCTTCGAAACTGATCAGGGACGGCACCCCCCGAAAGTTAAGAACGGCTCCGGACGACCCGGCTTCGCCATCGGGTCGCGGCCACGAGCGGCCGCCCACCACAAGTCGCGGCGGCTACGCCGCCGCTCCGAAGTGCAGCGGCCTGGTGGCCGCTAGTCCCAGGAAAAATCCTGGACCATCTCCGCGTCGCCCTTGGCCCGGGGGCTGAAGACGACCAGGACGAGGTCCTCGTCACCGGCCTCGAAGGCCCGGGTCACGGTCGGGGCGATCCGGATCGCGTCGAGCGCCCCGACGTCCTCGATCTCGTCGTCGAGCTTCACGCGGCCGCTCCCCGAGACGACGACGTAGATCTCCTCCATGTCGCCGTGCTTGTGGGCGAACGGCTGTCGCTGGCCGGCCTTGACCACCTGGTAGGAGATGCCGCTCGCCTCGGAGTCGAGGTCCTCGTGAGCGAAGCGGGCCTCGATGGAATCCGAGATGCCGGCCTCCGCGGCCGAGTCCTTGACCTCCCTGAGGTTCTTGATCGTGTAGTTGGCCATCGGTGGTCGAGGCTATACCCCGCCTCACCCCGCCTTACGCGGCATCGCGCAGAGCCTCGACCTCGCGCGCCTGGGCGAGGCGGCTGAGGCCGCGCTCCTCGAGCTGCTTGACCTCACTGGGCTTCAGCTCGAGCCGGCGCGAGGTCTCGCGGAGCGGCGTCGGCTCGTCGCCGTTGATCCCGTAACGCAGTTGGATCACCTTGCGCTCGTCCTCGGGCAGCTCGTCCACGGCGCTCCGCAGCGTGGCGTCCGCGAGGCTCAGCTGGACCTCCTCCGCGGGGCCGCTTCGCTCGTCCCGGATGAACTCGCCGAGCGACGATGCGTCCTCGTCGCCGACCGGCCGGTCGAGGCTCGTGACCACTCTGGTCAGGTCGCGGATCTCCTCCACCTGGGCGGGCTCGATCTCGGCGGCCTCGGCCACCTCCTCGGTGGTCGGGTCCCGGCCGAGCTTGGTCGCCAGCTCCCGCTCGGTCCGCATCACCTTGCGCTCGCGCTGCGCAACCTGGTTGGGCACGCGGATCGTGCGCTCCTTCGACTCCAGGGCGCGCTGGATCGCCTGGCGGATCCAGAAGGTCGCGTAGGTGGAGAATTTGTAGCCCTTGCGCCAATCGAACTTCTCCGAGGCGCGGATCAGGCCGAGGATGCCCTCCTGAATCAGGTCGAGGAGGTTGAGGTCCTGGCGCATGTAGCGGCGGGCGTTCGAGACCACCAGCCGCAGGTTGGAGTTGATCAGGCGCTCCTTGGCCTGCAGGTCGCCGCGCTCGACCGCCTGGGCGAGCTCGATCTCCTCCTCCTTGGTGAGCAGGGGGTACTTCCGCATCTCGTTGAAGAACAGCTGGAGCGCATCGGTCGTCTGCTCGGCGAGCTCGCCGTTGCGATAGCCGGCCGGCTCCGCGGCCTGCTTGCCGCAGTCGTCCTCGACGGAGAGGCCGGCGGACTCGATCCGCTCGTGCACCGCATGCTCCTCTTCGCCGGAGAGGTTCATCTCCTGGACCAACGAATCGACCTCCGAGAGATCCACGCAGTCAGCCGCACGGCCTCCCTCGATCAGGCCGTTGATGCGTTCCTCGACCCCTTGGTCGAGCTCAACTGCGGTCGGGTTCATTTCCTCAGCCATGGTTGCCTCTCTACAGGGTGTCAAACGACGCGAATCGTTAGTGTGGCGAACGGAGTCCGTCACCAGGGGGACGCGGACCGAAAACGGGAAATAGGCACGACATGGAGGTCCGTTGAGAGGTCTCGCATCGATAGTCGCGGGTCGACGCACCAAGTGGGTGGTGCTGGTCGTCTGGATCATCGCCGCCGTCGGGATGTCCCCGCTCGGCAGCAAGCTCTCGGACGTCACCACGGACGACACCGAGTCGTTCCTGCCCTCGAACGCGGAGTCGACAGAGGTCGTAAGGACCCTCGATCACCAGTTCCCCGCCAAGGAGACCGCGCTCGCCCTCGTCGTCTACCAGAACAAGGACGGGCTGACCCCGGCGAACTTCGCGAGGATCCGCTCAGACGCGCAGAAGATCGAGGCTGAGCCGGCGAGGATCCCCCTCATCAAGAGCCAGCCGCCGGTTCTGCCCGCGCCCGTGGGCCCGACCTCGAAGCTCGTCTCGGCGAACAAGCAGGTTGCCTACGCCGTCTACACCTTCCCGACGGACTTCGACCACGAGTCCGACTGGGGCAAGGCGATGCGCGACATCACCAGCTCCGGCAACGGCGACATGAACGTCTACGTCACCGGCGACGTTGGTTTCAACACCGACGCCGACGAGGTCTTCAGCAACATCGACACGAAGCTCCTCCTGGCGACGACCATCCTCGTGCTCGTTCTGCTCGGCGCGATCTACCGCTCCGTGCTGGTGGCGGTTTCCCCGCTGATCGTCGTCTTCCTCGCCTACCAGTTCGCGACGGGCCTCATCTACCTGTTCGCAAAGTCGGGGGCGACGGTCTCCTCGAACAGCACCGGGATCCTCGTGGTCCTGATGTTCGGGGTGGGCACCGACTATTGCCTCTTATTGGTGTCCAGATACAGAGAGGAGCTCCGCCGCCTCGAGGACAAGCACGACGCGATGCAGCGCGCCGTGAGGAGGGCGGGTCCGGCCATCCTGGCGAGCGGCCTGACCGTGACGCTGGCGATGCTCGTCCTCGTCTTTGCCGAATCGGGCAACACCAAATCGCTCGGCCCCGTCGCCGCGATCTCGGTCTTCTGCGCGATGCTCGCGGGCCTCACGGTGCTCCCGGCGCTGCTGACGATCTTCGGCCGCAGGGGATTTTGGCCGAGGCGCGGCATCGTCGATTACGACCCGGAGCACCCGGAGATGGCGCACACCGGGCGCTGGCGCCGCTTCGGCGACAAGGTGCTGCACCGGCCGGGCCCGGCGCTGGCGGTCACCGCGGGCGTCTTCCTGCTCGGCTCCCTCGGCCTGATCGCGTACAAGGTCGACTACTCGAGCACGACGTTCTTCAAGAAGTCGGTGGAGAGCGTGAATGGCTTCAAGGTGCTGAGCGAGGACTTCCCGGCCGGGACGCTCTCGCCGACAACGGTCCTGGTCGAGCAGCAGGGAGGACCCACGCCAGACCGCGCCCAGCTCACGGCCAACGCGCAGCTTGCCGCGTCCAAGCTGAAGACGGTCAAGGGCGTTGCCACCGTGGTTCCGACCCGTCAGATCTCAAACGACGGACGGATCTTGGTGGTCGACGTGATCCTCAAGGGCGATCCAAATGATGTCTCCGCGCTGGATCTCGTCCCCAAGATGCGCGACGCGGTGGCGAACCTGAAACCGGGCGTGACCGCCCTGGTCGGCGGCGGCACGGCGATCAACTACGACTACAACAAGGCGACGGAGAGGGACCTGAAGGTGATCGTGCCGCTGGCGCTGCTGGTGATGGCGATCATCCTCGGGATCCTGCTCCAGGCGATCGTCGCTCCGCTCGTCCTGCTCGCGAGTGTGGTCCTCTCCTTCGCCTGCACGCTCGGGATCTCAATCCTGTTCATACGCTTCGTCGTCGGCGACGCGGGCTTCGACGCGTCGATCCCGACCTTCGCCTTCATCTTCCTGGTCGCGCTCGGGATCGATTACACGATCTTCCTGATGGCGCGGGTGCGGGAGGAGGCCCGCAGGCACGGCACCCGGGAGGGCATGCTGAGGGCGATCGCGGTGACGGGCCCGGTGATCACGAGCGCGGGGGTCATCCTGGCGGGCACCTTCTCGGTGCTGATGACGCTGCCGGTCACGTTCACCTTTGATCTCGGCTTCATGGTCGCGCTGGGCATCCTGCTCGACACCTTCATCGTGCGGACCATCATGGTTCCGGCGGCCGTGGAGCTGATCGGCGACAAGATCTGGTGGCCGTCAACCGCCGCCGCAGGGGGCCGCGTCCTCCACGAGGACACCGAAGAGCAGACCCTTCCCGAGCCCGCGGAGGCCGGCTAGCGGCCCTTCCAGGCCGGCTTGCGCTTCTCCGCGAATGCGGCGATCCCCTCCCGGAAGTCCTCGGAGCCGAAGCAGGACTCACGCAGCTCGATCAGCTCGCGCTGCTGCTCCCGGGTGAGGCGGGAGAAGGAATTGAGCGTGTCGATCGCGTGCTTGTTGCCTCGCATCGAGAGCGGGGCATTGGCGGCAATCTCGGCGGCGAGGTCGACTGCCGCGGTCTCGAGCTCAGCGTCGTCGACGACCTCGTTGACCAGCCCAAATGCCTCGGCTCGCTCTGCCGGGTAGTTGCGGCCGGTCAGGAAGAGCTCCTTCGTGCGGGGCACACCGATCGCATCGATGAAGCGCTGCAGGCCGGTGTGCCCGTAGATCAGGCCGAGCTTGGCCGGCGGCATGCCGAGCTTCGACCCACGTGCGCAGATGCGCAGGTCGCAGGTGAGGGTCAGCTCGAGCCCGCCGCCGAGGGCGTGCCCGTTGATCGCGGCGATCACCGGCCAGGGATGAGCCGCAATCGCCTCGAGCGCGGCGTGGAAGGGATGGGCCACCAACGCCTCGGCGTCGCGCGCGAAGGTCTCCGAAGGAATCGCCGCTATGTCGTACCCGGCCGAGAAGGCCTTCCCCGCGCCGGTGATCAGGACGCAGCGCACCTCGATGCCGCGATCGAGCAACGGCATCGCGGCGGCGATCCCGTCGAGCAGCTCGTGGTCGAGCGCGTTCCGCGAATCGGGACGGTTCAGCGTGAGCCGCGCGACTGCCTCCGCCGGCTCGTCCAGAAGCAGCTTGCCTCCGGCCAGCTCCTCGGTCATTGGCTGAGGCTATTCGAGGACGACGAGGACGTCGCCCTCGGAGACCGACTGGCCCTCCTCGCAGCGGATCTCGGCGACCTTGCCCGGGTCCTCGGCCTCGACCGGCATCTCCATCTTCATGGACTCGAGGATGACGACCGTGTCGCCCTCGTCGACCTGGTCGCCGACCTTGACCTCGATCTTCCAGACTGTGCCGGTGATGTGCGCCTCCACGTCTGCCACGCGCCGGGACAATAGTCGCCGGTGACGCCGGAACCGACCCGCGTCGCGATCGTGGCGGCGCAGAACGAGGCGGAGCGGATCGGGGCGGCGCTCGACGCGCTCTCCGAGGCGCTCCCCGGCGCCCGGCTGATGGTGGCCGACGACGCCTCCACCGACGGCACGCAGGCCGAGGCGATGCGCCACGGGGCGTGGCTCGTCAGCCGGCGGCGCCCGCACGGCAAGGGAGGCAACGTGACCGCCACGGCGGAGGCGGCCGTTGGCGAGTTCCCCGCCGAGGCAATCGTCCTGCTCTGCGATGCGGACCTCGGCTGGAGCGCGGGTGAGCTGGTTGCGCTCGTCGAGGCGGTCGAGGGTGGCGGCTGCGATCTCGCAATCGCGAGGTTCGCCGAGCCGGAGGGCGGCGGCCTCGGTTTCACGGTCGGCTACGCGCGGCGGGCGGTCGAGCGCCTTGCGGGCGAACGGCTCCGGGCCCCCCTCTCTGGACAGCGTGCGATGCGGGTCTCGACGCTGCGGAAGCTGATCCCATTCGCGGAGGGCTGGGGGCTGGAGACCGGGATGACGATTGACGCTCTCCGAGCCGGATATCGGCTTGAGGAGGTCGAGTTGCCGCTGACCCACCGAACGACGGGCCGGACACCGTCCGGCTTCATCCACCGGGCCCGGCAGCTCCGGGACATCCGCCGGACAGTCCGAAGCCGCGCCGGATAGCGTCCCGCCCAATGATCCTGGCGATCGACCAGGGGACCACGGGGACCACCTGCATCGTCTTCGACGAACAGGGTCGTCCGCGCGGCCGGGCCTACAGCGAGTTCGAGCAGTACTTCCCGAAGCCGGGCTGGGTCGAGCACGACGCGGCGGAGATCTGGGACGTCACCCGCAGGGTCGCGGTCGGGGCGCTCGCCGATGCGGCGGTCCAGGGATCCGACCTGAAGGGGATCGGCATCACCAACCAGCGCGAGACCGTGGTCGCCTGGGATCCCAAGACCGGCGAGCCGGTTCATCGCGCGCTCGTCTGGCAGGACCGTCGCACTGCCCCGCGCTGCGACGAGCTCCGGGAGGGCGGGCACGAGCAGCTGATCAGGGAGCGCACCGGGCTCGTCATCGACCCCTATTTCTCGGGGACGAAGATCGAGTGGCTGATCCGGAACGCCGAGCTGCCAGCCGGCGTCGTCTTCGGGACGATCGACTCCTGGCTCGTCTTCAAGCTCACGGGCCGGCACCTGATCGACTACTCCAACGCCTCTCGGACGATGCTGTTCGACATACGGAGGCTCGCCTGGGACGAGGAGCTCTGCGGCCTGCTCGGGGTGGATCCGAGGACCCTGCCGGAGCCCGTGCCCTCCTCGGAGGTCTATGGCACGACATCGGTGTTCGGCGGCGAGGTCCCGGTGGCCGGGATCGCCGGCGATCAGCAGGCCGCGCTCTTCGGCCAGGCCTGCCAGCGGCCGGGCGAGACCAAGAACACCTACGGCACCGGGAGCTTCGTCCTGCTCAACACCGGAGCAGAGGCGACCGAGCCGGGGGAGGGGCTGCTCACCACCGTTGCCTGGGGCCTGGGCGGCGAGGTCGCCTATGCGCTGGAGGCGGCGGTCTTCGTCACGGGGGCCGCGGTGCAATGGCTCCGGGATGGCCTGCGGATCATCACCCGCGCGGCCGAGACGGAGGACCTGGCCGCTTCGCTGGAGTCGAACGACGACGTCTATTTCGTGCCCGCGCTCACCGGGCTGGGCTCGCCGCACTGGGATCCCTACGCCCGGGGCACGATCGTCGGCCTGACGCGGGGCGCCACCCGCGCTCACCTCGCTCGCGCGGCGCTGGAGGCGATCGCCTACCAGACGGTTGACGCCGTCAGGGCGCAGGAGGCCGCGGCTGGTGAGAGCGTGCCGGCTCTGAAGGCCGATGGCGGCGCCGTCGCCAACGCCTGGCTCATGCAGTTCCAGGCCGACGTGCTCGGGGTGCCGGTGATCGTCCCCGAGGTCGCCGAGACGACCGCGCTGGGCGCCGCCTATCTGGCCGGAATCGCCACAGGCCTCTGGACCGCCGAGCAGGTGCGAGAGATGTGGCGGGAGGCGGCGACCTATCAGCCCGCGATGGCCGAGGCCGAGCGTGAGGAGCTGATCGGCCGCTGGCGGGAGGCGGTGACCCGTGCTCGAGGCTGGGCGACGCCCGAGTAGGGTTGATCGGACCGCGTAACCCCGGCGTAACCGGTGGGTAGAAATGAGCACGTGCCGCCGTCTTCGACGGCGTTTTTTGTGATCACAGGGCGGAAGAGATGGCGAAGGTCAACCCCAAGGACATGAAGCCGCAGGTCTACAAGGACCCGCGCCCGGCGGAGATGTTCACGCAGTTCCACCGCAGCGCGCGCAAGGGCGTCGGCTGGATCTACGACTTCGTGCGGGTGATCCTCACGATCCCCGTGATCGTCTTCTACCGGTCGCGTGCGATCGGCGTGGAGAACGTCCCCGCCACCGGTCCCGCGATCCTCGCTCCCAACCACTTCAGCCAGATGGACCACTTCTTCGCCGCCGTCTATCTCCCCCGGAAGGCCCAGTTCATGGCGAAGTCCCAGCTCTTCAAGAACCCCATCATCAAGTACATCTTCAAGCACGGAGGTGTCTTCCCGGTCAGGCGCGGTCATCACGATGAGGAGGCGTTC
Source organism: Solirubrobacterales bacterium (assembly GCA_036276255.1). Taxonomy (GTDB): domain Bacteria; phylum Actinomycetota; class Thermoleophilia; order Solirubrobacterales; family 70-9; genus DASUPK01. Next base: position 17,049 of record DASUPK010000038.1, on the reverse strand, counting down.
ATCACCGCGAACACCGTCCTGGATCGCGGCGGCACGATGCTGATGTACGCGGAGGGGGGCCGATCACGCAGTGGCGACCTGGGGGCGCCGAAGCGCGGAATCGGCAAGATCGCGCTCGAGTCCGGCGTCCCGGTGGTGCCAGTCGCGATCCACGGCTCCGCTCACGTTCGCGGCTGGAAGCGCTTCCAGTTCCCCAAGGTGACGATCCAGTACGGCGAGCCGGTGACCTTCCCGGTCAACGCCGATCCGGATCGCGAGCAGCAGCAGCTGGTCGCCAATCAGATCTTCGACCGCGTCCGCGCGATGTACGTCGACCTCGAGGAGAACGGTCGCCGCGACGTGCTCAAGCGGATCCGCAAGGGCCTGCCGGCTCCCTCGCCCGACGCCCATCATGAAACGGGTCGCGCCTAGCGGCGCGCCCTCGCAAATTACTCCTCGTAACGGGGCTCGAGCTTCTCCCAAAACTCCGGGTCGTGCCCGGGCACCATCAGCGCATACGGATAGGCGCGCCGGTAGGCCTGCAGCTCCCGCAGCGAGCGGCGCCAGTTGTGCTCGTCGGACATCATCAGCGGCTCCGTCTCGCCGTTGAACTGTCTCCAGTCGTACGCCGCGTCCCCGACGACGACGAAGTCGCGGCGCGGCAGGCGCAGGATCACCGAGGTGTGTCCGACGCTGTGCCCGGGGGTGTAGGCGAGCCGGACGGAGCCGTCGCCGAAGAGGTCGAAGGTCCGCCCGAACGGGCCGTAGGACTCGACGAAGTCGCTGTCGAAGTCGACGGTCGCGTACTCGAACGCGAAGTCGTAGTGAGTGGGGTGGTAGCCGCGGAGCAGCGGCAGGCGACCGGTCGTGGCCGCCTCCCACTCCGTCGCGCTGAGTACGAATTGGGCCTCCGGGAACAGCTCCATGGCGGAAGCGTGGTCCTCGTGCAGATGCGTCATCACCACCACATCGATGTCGCTCGGCTCCAGCCCGCGCTTGCGCAGCTGCGAGACCACGTCCTCGCCGTCGGTGACCTTGTAGTGCCGGCCGGAGAAGCGGCCCAGGTTGTCGCGCGGATCCCTGGCGATCGAGGGGTGCAGGCCGGTGTCCACGAGGATGTTCCCGGCGCTGGGATGGCGCGCGAGGTACACGGGCACGGGACGGGACTCCCAATCATCCGGCTTAGAGCCGATCCCGAGGGCGCGCAGCCGTGAGATCGGGCCTCGCCCGCTGCGGCTGAAGAAGGAGGCCGGCCAGAGGGCGTCTCCCGTGTACACCGGCTCCACGATCAGCGCCGCCCCCTCCGTCCCGTTCGGGAGCGGCTCTTCGAGCGGGATCGGCTCGGCGTTCACGCTCACGCGAGCCAGCTTATGCTCACGGCCGTGAGTTCACGAATCTTTGCGCCCGGCCTGCTCGACGGGCAGGTCTGCGTCGTCTCCGGGGCCGGAACGGGCCTCGGCAAGGCGACCGCCCTTGAGCTGACCGGCCTGGGAGCGACTGTGATCGGCTGTGGCCGTCGCACGGAGCCGCTTCAGGGGATGGCCGACGAGGTCGCCGAACGCGGGGGGAAGGCCGAGTTCGAGGCGCTCGACATCCGCGACGACGAGGCGGTGGACCGCTTCATGGACGGCGTGATCGAGCGCCACGGCCGGATCGACCTGCTGGTCAACAACGCCGGCGGGCAGTTCCTCAGCCCGGCCGAGGCGATCAGCCCGAAGGGCTTCCGGACCGTGATCGAGCTCAACGTGCAGGGGACCTGGCAGATGACCCACGCCGCGGCCACCAAGGCCTTCATCCCCCAGGAGAGCGGCAAGGTCATCAGCATCACCGTCTCCCCGCACATGGGCTTCCCGGGCATGGTCCACACCGGGGCGGCGAGGGCGGCGGTCGAGAACATGATGCGGACGCTGTCAGTGGAGTGGGCGCGATTCGGGGTCCGCCTGCTGGCGGTGGCCATCGGGCAGTTCGACACCGAGACGCTGCGGACCAAGTACCCGAAGGCGATCGTCGACAACGTCGCGGCAACCGTGCCGCTCGGCCGCCTGGGAACCGAGGACGAGATGGCCTGGCTGATGGCCTTTCTGGCCTCACCCGCCGGCGACTTCTTCTCAGGCAGCGTCCTAACGCTGGATGGCGCGCGCGACAACTGGTTCGGCGCCTGGCCGCCGGGTGGGGCCGGCGGCGAGGGCGGCGAGCCGCTCGCCGAGGAGCGGCGCAAGGACTGATCGCCCGAGCGTCTAGGAATACATCCCGGTGAACTGCCCGCCGGTGACGTTGAGCACCTGGCCGTGGACGAAGTTCGCGTACTCGGAGCAGAGGAACGCGATCGGGCCCGCGGCATCCGACGGCTCCGCCGGGCGGCCGAGGGGGATCGTCATCCGGGCCATCTGGCGCAGCTGCTCGGGGATTCCGAGGGAGACCTCTTCCTCGCTCTCACCGGCAGCCTGCATCGTCTCGCCCTTCTCCTTGGCCTGGGTCAGGCGCGTCTCGACGAAGCCGAAGGCGACCGCATTCGAGTTGACCTTGAACTGGCCCCATTCCTTGGCGATGGTCTTCGTCAATCCGGTGACGCCCGCCTTCGCGGACGAGTAGTTCGCCTGGCCCGCGTTCCCCATCGTGCCCGAGATCGAGGTGACGTTGACGATCTTGCGGAAGACCTCCTCGCCGGCCTCGGCCTCCTTCTTGGCCGCCTCGCGCCAGGTGGGGGCGATGGCGCGGATCACGCGGAAGGGGACGATCGTGTGGATGTCGAGCATCGCCTGGAACTGCTCGTCGGACATCTTGTGGACGACGCCGTCCCAGGTGTAGCCGGCGTTGTTGACCACCGCGTCGACCTGGCCGAAGGCGTCGAGCGCCGCCTGCACGAGCTGGTCCGGGATCCCCGGCTTGGTGAGGTCCCCCGCGAAGACGGCGGTCTCGCCGTCGATCTCCTGCGAGGCCTGCTCCGCGACGTCGCCGTCGAGGTCGTTGATCAGCACCTTCGCGCCCTCGCGCACGAACAGCTCCGCCGTCGCCCTGCCGATGCCGCGGGCTGAGCCGGTGATGATCGCGCTCTTTCCGTCAAGGATTCCCAACTTCGTCGCCTCCTCTAGAAGTGTTTGCGGCGGGCATTCTTACCCAAAGCCGTACATGGCGATGATCTCCCGGCGCGTTGGCGTCTCGTTCACAGCGGGACCGTACGCAACTCAGAAGCCGAGCAGGGCCGGCCCCAGGGAGAAGGCCGAGCGCGGGTTGACATGATGCTCTTCTTCGAATTTGTGCTGCAGCCGGTCGTCGAAGAGCGCGAGGAGGAGCTCTTCGCGGCTCGAGCCGAAGCTGCAGGCCGCGCGGTCGAGCGCAGCGAGCGATTGGTCCTGCAGGAAGCCGGTGATCCCGCCGGTGTCGGGGAGGTTGCGGTCCTGGCAGGGATCACGGATCGGCACCGTCTCCTGGCCCCTGGCCGCGAAGACGATTCCGTAGCCGCCCAGGGCGACGATCGACGCCACCGCGGCCGTCGCCAGGGCCGGCCGGGCGAGGGCCGCTCCGAGCCTGCCCGAGAGGAGGAGCAGCGCTGCCAGGAGCGCCATGGCGGCCGTGACGATGAAGGTGCTGCGGAAGGCCTCCCGGACGGCGCCCGTGACGACGGCGTCGAGCTTGTCGCCCAGCCGCTCGAGCTCCGGCACATCGCCGGAGTCGACATCGGATCGAGCGTTCCTCACGGATTTCTGGAGCTGGCCGCGAGGATCGTCCGTGTTGAGGCTGCCGAAGAGGTCGGGGGCGATCGCGATCTTGTCCTCCGGCGGCAGGTGGGCGTCGAGCACCGCGGCCGTGCCCTGCTCGCGTGCGGAGTCGATGGTCGAGGTGAGGTTCGATGAGGTCAGGGGGGCCAGCGCCGCCAGCGCGATGGCGATGCCGGCCGAACGGATCGACAGCAGCCGGGCGACGTCGTGGCGGGTGCGCTCCGGCATCAGCTCTCCGGAGAGTGCCGGCAGCGCCATGCCCATCCCGGCGCCCGCGAGTATCTGCGGCACCACCGTCCACCAGGCGGAGGCCGCCGGAAGCAGCGCGAGGCAACCGACGCCGCCTCCCACGAGCAGACATCCCGCGATCGCCCGGGTTCGCGGGCTCCCCCGCATCCGCGAGGAGAGGATTGCCGCGACGGGCAGGACGCTGACGGCGAGCGCAGCGGCGAGCGGCTCGATGCTCCATCCCGAGACCAGCAGCAGGACGACAAGGAAGATCACCGCCGTGAGCGATGCAGAAAGCAGTCCCAGTGCGAGCGACTCCCTGAGCTTGAACGGCCCGGTCGGGCGGTCGGGATCGCGACCGTCGTCGGGGACCACGCGCTCGCTGCGCGCGGCCAGCAGGGCGACTGCCATTCCTGGCAATACGAGCGGTGCCTGGGCGAGGAAGATCGCCCGCCAGTCGAAGAGCTGGGTGAGCGCGCCGCCGAGCGCCGGGCCGACGGCGATCCCGAAGACCGACGCGGCGACCCACATCCTCCGCCCGGTGCCGGGCCTGCCGGCGTCGAGGAGCTCGAAGGAGGCGACCAGCAGGGCGGCTCCGCCGAGGGCCTGGATGCCGCGCAGTACCAAGAGAAGGCCGAGCGAGTCGGAGGCGCCGCAGCCGAGCGAGGCCGCGCAGAAGAGGGCCATGCCGACCGCGCCGACGTGCGCGTCGCCGAAGCGCCGGCAGAGCCAGGCGGCGGGGAGGAGCGCCAGGGCCAGGACGGCCGTGTAGACGCCGAGGACGAGCGCGACTCCCTCGACGGTCGCGTGCAGCTCGACCAGGATCGAGGGGAGGCCCAGGGTGACGATCGATGCATCGGCCAGGGCGACGCCCGCGGCCAACGCTATGAAGATGCGCCTCACGGCGCAAAGCTAGCGCGGGGGCCCGGCCGGACCCGCGCCAGCAGGACTCCCGGGTCGGCCCCATGGGCCGTGTCCCTGACCCTGAGGCGTCTCAGCACGATCGGTCGTTCTTCTGTATAGTGCGCACGATCGGTCGTACTAACTAGGAAAGGTGATCAGCATGATGATGGAAAGCCCGAGTGCCTTGCAGACGTACGCGATCCGCCGCAAGAACGCGTGGGAATCGCCGGATGAGGTCGAGCAGGTCGCGGCCCGCTCCAAGCAGGTCGCGGACGAGGAGTTCCCCACCAACGTGCGCTGGATCCGCAGCTACGTGATCGCGGAGGAGGACGGCACCCTGGGGAGCGTCTGCATCTACCAGGCAACCAGCCCGGAGACGGTGCGCGAGCACGCGCATCGCGTCGGCATGCCGGCGGACGAGATCTGGGCCGTGGCCGACACCGTCGTGATCCGTCCCGACCCCGTGGAGGAGACGGTCGCATCGTGAGCTGAGGGCGGCGGGCGGCACCGCGGTCCCGCCCGCCGTCCCGAGGTTCCTAGGTTCTGGCGGCCTCGAGCCGGCTCTCGATCGCCCGCCGCGCCCGCTTGATCGGCTCGGCGTCCTGGGCGATCGTGAACTGGGTGTTCGCCAGGAGCAGCGAGCTCTCGAGCTCGAAGGCCAGCTGTCCCGGATCCTCCCCCTTGTCGATGTCGCCCTCGCGCTGGGCGTCGCGGATCGCGGCCTCGAGCCTGCCAAGCCAATCCCCCATGAAGGCCATGAGCCGATCGCGGACGGCGCCGGGCTGCATGCTCACCTCGACCAGCACGGTGGCAAAGAAGCAGCCGCCGGGGAACGTTCTCGCCTCGACGTAGTCGAGGTATCCGTCCATGAGCGCGCGCAGCCGCCCGAATCCGCTCGACGCCTGGGCCGCGCGGTCGATCACCTGCTTCTCGAAGATCTCGTCGGCGGTTTCGATCGTCGCCAGCTGCAGCTCCTCCTTGGAGCCGAAATGGGCGAAGAGACCGCTCTTGCTCATCCCGACCTCGTCGGCGAGGCGGCCCAGCGAGAGCCCGCCGATTCCCTCGACCGTGGCGAGGCGCGCGGCCTCGTCGAGGATCACGGACCGGCTGCGCTCGCCGTCGCTGCGCTTCCTGCGAGCCGCAGGCTTCGGATCGGATTTCGAGGCGGTTCGTGCCATTGACCCAACTTAGCACGATCGGTCGTTATTACTACAAGCCCAGCTGCTTGCCCAGGATCTCCTTCATGACCTCATCGGTCCCGCCACCGATCGGCCCGAGCCGCGCATCGCGGTAGGCGCGCTCGACGCCGTACTCGCGCATGTAGCCATAGCCCCCGTGGATCTGGATCGCCTCATCGGCGACCTCACACATCCCCCGCTGCGTGAAGAGCTTCGCCTGGGTGACCTGGCGGAGCGTGTCCTCGCCGGCGGCGAACCTCCGCAGGCAGTCGTAGGTGAGCGCCCGGGCGACCTCGATCTTCACCGACATCTCGGCGAACTTGTGGCGGATCGCCTGGAAGCGGCCAATCGGGCGGCCGAATGCCTCGCGCTCCTTGGCGTACTCCAGCGTCATCTCGAAGACCTTCTGCATGCCGCCGACGGCCCCCAGCGCCATGGTCAGGCGCTCCCACTGGAAGTTGGCCATGATCATGTAGAAGCCGCCGTTCTCCTCGCCAAGCAGGTTCTCCTCGGGAACCTCGACGTCGCTGAAGGAGAGCTCGCCGGTGTCGGAGGCGTGCCAGCCCATCTTCTCCAGCTTGGAGACGACCTCGTAGCCGGGCATCTCGCGCTCCAGGACCAGGAACGAGATGCCGTGGTGACCGCCCTCCTGGGTCGTCTTGACGGCACAGACGAGGAAGTCCGCGCGCACGCCGTTGGTGATGAACGTCTTCGAGCCGTTGACCACATAGCCGCCGTCCACCTTCCTCGCCGTGGTCCGCAGCGAAGCCACGTCTGAGCCGGCGCCCGGCTCCGTGATCCCGAGGGCGCCGACCAGCTCACCCTTGATCCCGGGGACGAGCCAGCGCTGCTTCTGTTCCTCGGTGCCGAACTTCCAGATCGGCGGCATGGCGATCTCGGCGTGGGCACCCAGCCCGGCCGCGACCCCGCCGCTGCCCCCGGAGCGCGAGAGCTCCTCGACCCAGACGGCGTTGTGGACGTAGTCGCCGCCCTGGCCGCCGTACTCGGTTTCGAACTTGAGCCCGAGGAAGCCGAGCTCGCCGCAGCGGTTGTAGAGCACGCTCGGGAACTCGCGGGCCTCCTCCCACGCGTCGACGTTGGGCGCGATCTCCTTCGAGACGAAGTTCCGCACCGACTCGCGGAGCTCCTCGTGCTCGTCCGTGAAGGGCGGGAGCGGCGCCCGGGCGCCGGTGTCCTTGATCACGGTCACCCGGAGGCCCTTTCCTTGGCGTCGTCGGAAGGCGGCTGCCAGTCCTCGAGCATCGTGAAGCCGCGGCCCTTGTGGTCGAAGCCGAGCAGGTCGCCCTGCGGGTTCTTCTTTCCGCCGTGGTGGTAGGCGCGGACCTCGGCGATCCTTCCGTCGCGCATCTGGAACCACTCGGTGCCGCGGTCGAGGCGCTTCTCGCCGGACTGCGGGTCGCGCCAGGTCATCGTCCACTCGATCACGACCTCGTCCCCCTGCTCGATCCCGTGCTCCACGAACCATTGGCCGTCGATCGCCCCCACACCCAGCTTGGAGTTCTGGCCGATCCGCTCGGCGCCCTCGTGCGGCCCGAGCCGCGTGTAGTAGTGGACCGCGTCGTCGGTGAAGTGACGGGCGACCAGGTCGGCGTCGCCGGTGTTGAGCGCCTCGTAGTAGGAGCGAACGTGGTCGAGGTGGCTCATTCGAGGCCCGCCGCCTTACGTGCATCCTCGTGGCTCATGAAGTAGTCGGCGCGGACGAGCTGGCCGTCGCTGACGGTGAAGATCTGTGCCAGCTCCTGGTCCACCGGCAGGCCGCTCTCGACGCCGCTGGCGGCGAAGCCCATCTCCAGCAACACCCTCCCCTCACCCAGATCGGTCATCTCCTCGACCGTCATGTGGCTCGTCCAGTCCTCGCCGAAGGCGACGTTCCAGGTGTTGAAGATGTCCCGCAGAGCGCTACGTCCGTGGAACGGGCCCGGTTCGGGCCAGTCGGCCGGCGGATAGCCGACGCAGTCCTCAGACCACAGGTCCCAGGCGGCGTCTCGCTCGCCGGCGATCCACAGGTCCATAGCCTTGCGGGCCAGCGCGACGTCCTTCTCGCTCACGCCACCGTTATACAACCGAAGGGCCTAGAGCCCGTAGCTGCGCCCGATCACCTCGAGCATCACCTCGTCGGTGCCGGCACCGATGCGGTTGAGGCGCGAGTCGCGGTAGGCGCGCTCGACCTCGTACTCCTTCATGTAGCCGTAGCCGCCATGGATCTGGATGCAGTCGTCGGCGACCTCCTCGATGATCCGTGAGGCGTAGAGCTTCGCCTGTGTGATCTCGCGCACCGGGTACTCGTCGTTGGCGAAGCGCCATGCGGTGGCGTAGACCATCTGCTTGGCGGCCTCGATCTTCACCGACATCTCGGCGAACTTGTGGCGAATCGCCTGAAAGCGGCCGATCGGCCGGCCGAATGCCTCACGCTCCTTGGCGTACTCGAGGGTGCGGTCAAAGACGCGCTCGGCGCCGGAGACGCAGCCGATCGCGGCGACCAGCCGCTCGCCCTGGAGCTCCCAGCTGATGTGGTAGAAGCCCTTGCCCTCCTGGCCCAGCAGGTTCTCCGCCGGGACGCGGACGTCCTGGAAGGAGAGCTCGCCCGTGTCGGAGGCGTGCATCCCCATCTTCTCGAGCTTGCGGGAGACGGAGAAGCCTTCGGTCTCCTTACCGTCCTTGTCCCGGATGTCGACGATGAAGAGGCTGATCCCGTCGTGGCCGGCCTCGGGATCGGTCTTCGCCACGAGGACGATGTAGTTCGCCCGCAGCGCGTTGGTGATGAACATCTTTGAGCCGTTGATCACCCACTCGTCCCCGTCGCGCTTGGCCGTGGTGCGGATGCCCGCCACATCGGAGCCCGCGCCCGGCTCGGTGATCCCCAGGGAGCTGATCAGCTCGCCCTTGATGGAGGGGACCAGGTAGCGCTGCTTCTGCTCCTCGGTGCCGAGCAGGTGGATCGGCGGCGTCGCCATGTCCGTGTGGACCGCCATCCCCATGTTGAGCCCGCCGCAGCCCGAGTAGCTCATCGCGTCGGCGCGGACCAGCGAGTAGAAGTAGTCGCCGCCCTGCCCGCCGTACTCCTCTGGGTAGCAGAGCCCGATGTAGCCGAGCTCGCCGGCGCGGTGAAGGACGGAGTCGGGCCAGAGGCTCTCCTCCCATTCGAAACGGTGGGGGGTGAGCTCCTTCAGGACCCAGGAGCGCATCGACTCGCGCAGCTCCTCATGCTCGTCGTTGAAGATGAAGTGCCTGCGGGAGGTGCCGTGATCGGGCTTGATGACGCTCGAGGTAGCGGTGGCCACTGCTCGTTCTCCTTCTGGTCAGGGGATGGTGCGCGCAGCGAACGCTTCGGGGCGTCCGGCAAGTGGATTGTAGGACTTCCTACTTCCCGCTGCAAGAGACCGCGTGAAGGGAATTTCCCTGCGAACCGAGAATTCATTAATGCGGATATCGCTACCCGATCCTGAATACTGTCCATTGCACGCACTAAATAGCGAGTAAAGCGCTTTGGAATCTTCACCAGTAGCCGTTCCCCAAGGGGAAATCGATTTTGCCGGGGTGACTCCCTCTCCAGGCCTGCCTCCCGGACCGCACGCGCCGGGGTGGGTGCAAACGTCGCAATGGATGTTCCGGCCGATCGAGTTCATGAACAGGTGCCGGGAGCGGTATGGCCGGATCTTCACGATTCGACTCGGCCCCGCTCACAACGTGGTGATGGTCGGCACCCCCGATCTGGCCAAGCAGGCGCTCTCGCGGGACCCGGACATCCTCAGGGCCGGGGAGACGAATGGCATCTTCCGGCCGGTGGTGGGGTCCAACTCCATCCTCTTGCTGGACGGTGATGCTCACATGCAGCAGCGCCGGATCCTGCTGCGAGGCCTCGGAGCGTCACACGCAGCCCAGTTCGTTGACCAGGTCCGGGAGATCGCCGCACAGCGGATCGACGACTGGGAGTCGGGTCAACGGCTAAAGCTCCACGATGAGATGGAGGCGATCTCGTTTGCATCCATCATGAGAGTCGTCTTCGGGGAGTACTCGGATGACTCGCATAGAGAGCTCCGCAGGCTGATCCCGGACATGATGGATCGGTGTGACTCTCCCTTCACGATGATGCCCTGGTTCCGTCGCGAGCTTGCCGGGAGCTCGCCGTATGCGCGACTGATGCGAGTCCTCGACAAGATCGACGAGATCCTCTTCGAGCTGATCTCCGAGCGCCGGGCGGATCCGATGACCCAGTTTCGCGATGACACTGTCTCCCTGCTGATTCGGGGAGAACACGAGGACGGGTCGCCGCTCAGCGACCAAGAGGTGCGTGACGAGATTCTGACCATGATCATGGCCGGCTACGAGACGACCACCGGTGGATCGGCTTGGGCCCTCGAGAGACTTCTTCGATCGCCGGAAAAGCTCCAGCGACTCACCGACGAGATCGAAGAGAGTGACAAGGACACCTATCTGGAAGCGGTTGTCAAGGAAACACTTCGGGCCCGGCCGGTCGTGCCCGTGGTTGCACGACACGTCACACAGCCGGTGGAGCTGGGCGGCTACACGATCCCTTCCGGCTCGATCCTGATGGTCTCCATCTATCTCGTCCACAGCGATCAGGACACCTATCCGGACCCGGACGAATTCCGACCCGAGCGATTCCTCAACGGCACCCCCGAAGGTGCCGCCTGGATTCCCTTCGGAGGTGGCGTGCGCCGCTGCCTTGGCGCCCGCTTCGCCGAGCTTGAGATGAAGGTCATCCTCACGCAGGTTTTGACCACGGCGAAACTCCGCGCGGTCGGTCGGAAGCCCGAGGATTTCAAGCGCAAACGGTTCACCTTCGCGCCTGAGGGGGGCGCGGCTGCAGAGGTCGAGGCGCTCGTCTCACCGCGGAGCTCGCTGGGCACCAGACGTTTCGTCAGGCGCGCGCCGCAGGTCTCGGCGGCCAAGCTGTAGAAGTAACTCGATACCGGCTATCGGTGGCCCGGGGTCCGTGAAAGTGGGGCAAAATCGTTCGGTACCGAATTCTCCTCTCGTAAATCGTCCAACGCGCGCCGAAACTCTTCAGTAATCCATGGGGCTAGTAGCAGCAGTGGGAGGTATACCGCCGGACCCTGAGGCTGAGAGAGCTTCGGATCGGTTGAACGATCGTCGTCTGCGGTCGCATAAGCCGCAGGAGTTGCTCGCGGGCCCGGCCGCAGCGCGGCCGATCGCGTTGGCGCAGGCATATCTGGGCGCTGGGGCAGCTGTCATCGGTGCCCTCGGTGTGCTCTTGCCGCACCCTGCGTATTTCAACGTGCCCGCCATCCTGGCGGTCGACGCCACGGCACTGATCTGGGCCGCCTGGATGTTCCGAACGGCAGGGCGCATTCCGTTCTGGCTCCTGCGGCTTGGGCCGGCGCTGGCGACGATGATGACGTCGGTCGCGGTTCATTTCAGCGGGGACGCCACCAGTGGCTACGCCCTCTTCTACGTGTGGGTCGGGCTGTACGTCTTTTACTTCCCCATCACAAACAAGGACGCGGCCCTCAATGTGATCTGGGCCCTCGCGAATTACGGGGTGGTCATCGCCATCACCCCGATCGACCCACCTGGTGGCTCGAATGTCGTGATTCATCACATCGTGATCACGGTGGGGACGCTGGTGACCGCGGCGACGTTGCTGACCTATCTGCGAGGGAGGGTCGAGAAGCTGCTCGGCCGGCTCACTGACGCCGCCCGTACTGATCCGCTGACGGGGATGCCGAACCGCGTCGCCCTGCACGAAGTGCTGGAGGGCGAGATCGATCGCGCCCAGCCCCACGGGCGCCCGGTGAGCCTCATCGTCCTCGACCTGGACCGCTTCAAGCGCATCAACGAGAGCCTCGGACTCCCCGGCGGGGATAGGGCCCTTCGCCAGGTGTCGCGCCTGCTCGACGAAGCAGTACGGCGAATGGACTTCGTCTCCAGGTCGGGCGGCGAGGAGTTCGCGGTCGTCCTGCCGGAGACGAACCAGCACCAGGCCTTCCTGTTTGCGGAGGAGCTCCTCGACAAGATCCGTGAGACCACCGTTGCGGCGGGTATTAACTTGAGCGCCTCGGCTGGAGTGGCGATGTTTCCGGATCACGGCGGCGATCTCGAGACATTCACGGCCGCGGCAGACCGTGCGCTGCACGCAGCCAAGGCCCTCGGGCGCGACCGGGCGGTGATCTACAGCCCCGAAGTCACCACCGTCCTGGGCGCGGTCAGCGGACGTCGAAACGTCGAGACCCAGGCACATCTCGCGACTGTGCTGAGCCTTGCCGAAGCACTCGACCAACGCGACTCCGGGACCGCGAAGCACAGCCAGACCGTCGGCCGCCTGTGCGAGATGATGGCCCAGGAGCTCGGTTTCGATGACGATCGCGTCGAGCGCCTCCAGCTCGCGGGGATCCTCCACGACATCGGCAAGATCGGCGTGCCCGACTCAATTCTCTGCAAGCCGGGCCCCTTGACGACCGAAGAGATGCAACAGATGAGGCGCCACCCGGAGCTCGGAGCCCGGATGCTCTCGAGCAGTGAGCTCGATGACGTACGCAAGTGGATACTCGCTCACCATGAACGGCCCGACGGCACTGGTTATCCGTTGGGCCTGACCAAGGACGAGATTCCGATTGAGGCCGCCATCCTGTCCATCGGGGACGCTTACGAAGCAATGATCAGCGACCGGGTGTACCGCCTGGCGATTGGCCCGGATCGAGCGCGCGAGGAGCTCCTGGATGGCGCCGGCACGCAGTTCTCACCCGCCGTCGTCGAGGCATTCCTCCACGCCATCGATCGGTCCGGCGTCCCGGTCAGCTGAGCTCGACCTGCCGTCGGCGCCCGAGCCATCTGGGCGCCCACCATGCGCGCTCGCCGAGCAACCCAAGTATTGCCGGCAGGAGGAACGCTCTGACGATCGTCGCGTCGACGAGTACCGCCACGGCTGCTCCGATGGCGACCTCCTTCACGTAGATCAGGTCTGAGAAGACGAACGCTCCCATCGCCACGGCGAACAGCAAAGCCGCGGCGGTGATCACTCGGCCGCTCGAGACGAGTCCGTCGGCGATCGCCGCATCCTCCGTATCGGTACGCCGGCGGGCCTCCCCGATCCGTTGAAGCAGGAATACGCCGTAATCAGTGGAGAGGCCGAAGACCACTGCGAAGAGCAGGATCGGCATCGATGTGTCGAGGGCCGATTGGCTTGTGTAGTCCAGCGTGCTCTCGAAACGGCCGTCCTGGAAAACGAACACCAGCACCCCGAAGGCGACGCTCACGGTGAGGGTGTTCATCAACAACGCGATCAGTGGCAACACGGCGGATCCGGTCATCAGGAAAAGGATCAACACCGTGGAGAGGACGATGAACCCCAGGGCCAGCGGCAGATGCGTGGCCAAGCTATGCCTCTGATCGACCAGCTCAGCCGGCGCCCCTGCAATGAGCGCCCTCTTTGCCCAGGGCTCGTTCCGAGCATTCCGCACCGCGTCCAGGGCCGCGTTCGAATATGGATCGACAGCCAGCAGGGCGTCGACTCGAAATACACCGTGAGCGATCCGAATCGGCTGTTCGACGGTCGCGATCGCGTGATCTCCCTTGAGTTGGCGTGCAGCCGCTCGGGCGGTCGGCCGGTTTGACGCGACGACGACGATGCGATCGGCCGGGTTCGACGCAAAGTCTTTCGCGACGGCATCGTCGACCTGCCGGGCACTCGCGGTCCGGGGCAGGATCCGCGCGTTCGCCTGGGTCAGCTCGACCCGCAGTATCGGCAATCCGGCGACCACCATCACGGCGATTGCGACGAGTGCGACGCTGACGGGATGGCCGAGCACGAATCGGGCGAGTGCGAACCATCGCCGGCCACTGGGGGTCCCCTGCAGCGCCGGCGGCGCCAGGGCGTTCACCCTCGTCCCGAGCAGCGCCAGGAGGGCCGGCAGGAAAAGCAGGCATACCGTCGCTGACATGAGCGCGACCAGGGCCCCGCCGATTCCGATCGAATAGAGGAATCGCTGGGGAAAGATGCACAGGGAGACCAGCGAGACCGCAACCGTCAGCCCGCTGAAGACGATCATCCGCCCCATTGCGGCGGTCGTCGCCACGAGCGTTGCCTCGATCGCCTCCTTCGTTTTGAGCTCTTCTCTGAAGCGGGTGACGAGGAACAGGCTGTAGTCGATCGCGAGTCCCAGACCGAGTCCGGTGACGATGTTGATGGCAAAGGTGTCGATGTCGACCAGTGGGGTGAGCGCGTTCAGCAAGAGGAGGGTGGTCAGGATCGAGAGCGCTCCGACGGCCACCGGCAGAAGGGCCGCCACAAGTCCTCGGAATACGACCAGGGAAAGCAGCAGAAGCAAGGGCAGCGCGAACAGCTCGATCCGCTGCAGGTCGTCCTGCGTCGTCTTGGTCAGCTCGTCGACCGTGGCCGCCGCGCCCCCCACCTTGACCGCGGAATCCCCCGCGAAGCGGTGTCTGACAGTCGCCCCGACGCTGGAGATGTCGTTGACGTCGGCGGAGATGTAGGCGAGCAGCAGGGCCTCGCGGCCGTTCGTCGAGACGAGCTGCGGATCTGAGAGGGGGGTCACAATCCGGCGGACCCCCGGGACTGTTCTCAGCCTCGACGCTGCTTGGCGCGCTTCGGCGTAGAGATCGCCTGAGCGCGGCTTGACCAGGATCTCCACCTCGGGAATCGGCCGCTGGCCGGTGGCATCTCGAAGCTCCGTGTACGCGCGCGAGCTCTGAGACGCCGGATCCTGGAAGCCGAACGGCTTGACGTTGTCGAAGAGGCTCTGCCCTCCGAGCAGGCTGACGACGGCGACGAGTCCAGCGACGATCGTCAGCCCTCTCCTCCTGCGGTACGCGAACTGCCCCAGCTTCCGCACTACCGGCGATCCTATGCGCGGTTCCGGGTAAATGACTATGGGATATTTCGTACCAGGAAGGAGATCCCGCACGAACAGTAGGCAGTAAGACGTAGCACTTCCCATCGAAGCCACTTTCCACTAGGGTGGATCGCCGATGGCCGACGAGCTTCTCTATGAGGTGAAGGACGGGGTCGCGACCGTGACCCTCAATCGTCCCGACCAGCGCAACGCCCTGAACGGCGAGCTGCTCGCGGCGCTCGTCGAGGCGATGAAGGCCGCCCGTGACGACGAGGCGGTGCGCGCCGTCGTCCTCACCGGCGCGGGCGAGCGGGTCTTCTGCGCCGGCGCCGACCTCGGAGGGTTCGCCGCGGACGCCCCGCTCGTGGAGAAGCATTTCGCCTCCGACCTCTTCCTCGAGTTCTTCAGGCTGATGCCCCGGCTCGGCAAGCCCTCTCTCTGCGCCGCGAACGGCCACGTGCTGGCGGGCGGCATGGGCCTGGCGCTGTCCTGCGACCTGCTGATCGCCAAGGAGGGCGCGCGCTTCGGGACGCCCGAGATCAACGTCGGCGCGTTCCCGTACATGATCATGTCGGTCATCTACCGCAACGTCCCGCGGAAGAAGGTCAACGAGATGATGCTCCTCGGCGAGCAGATCTCGGGGGAGCAGGCGGTGGAGTACGGGCTGGCCAACAAGGTCGTCCCCGAGAGCGAGTTCCAGGCCGCGGTCGACGAGTGGGCCGCCAAGCTCGCCTCGAAGAGCCCGGTGCTGATGCGCCTCGGGCACGATGCGATGTACCGACAGCAGGACATGGCGCTCGACGACGCGCTCGAGTTCCTGCGCTCACAGCTCTCGCTCACCTTCTCGACGGAGGACATCCAGGAGGGCGTCAAGGCGTTCTTCGAGAAGCGCGAGCCCGAATGGAAGGGGCGTTGATGGCAGCCACCGACGAGACCAAGCACGAGGGCGAGGCCCCCGAGGCTCCGGACAAGGTCGAGGGGGGCGAGGAGACCGGGATGAAGGCCCTCACCGAGGACGTCCACTCTCGGCGCGAGCGGGCCAAGATCGGCGGCGGCGAGGAGAAGATCGCCGTGCAGCACGAGCGAGGCAAGCTCACCGCGCGCGAGCGGATCGACCTGCTCTGCGACCCCGGCTCCTTCGTGGAGCTCGGCATCCACGGCCGCCCGCATTTCTCCCAAAAGCAGATGGAGGGCGTGGACGCTGCCGCCGACGGCGTGGTCACCGGCTGGGGCGACGTCGAAGGCAGCCGCTGCTGCATCGCCGCGTACGACTTCACCGTGATGGCCGGCTCGATGGGGATGACCGGCGAGCTCAAGGTCGGGCGCCTGCGCGAGATGGCTCTCTCGAAGCGCATGCCGTTCATCTGGCTGCTCGACTCCGCCGGCGCCCGGATCCAGGAGGCGGCCGGCTCGCTGTTCGCCGGCTCGGGCCACCTCTTCCAGGAGGAGGTCGTGATGTCTGGCGTGATCCCGATGGTCGCTGCGATGCTCGGGCCCTGCGCCGCCGGGACCGCCTACATCCCGGCGCTCTCCGACTTCGTGCCGATGGTGGTCGGCCAGGGCGCGATGGCGTTGGCCGGCCCGCACCTGACCAAGGCCGTCACCGGCGAGGACATCTCGATGGAGGACCTGGGCGGCGCCAAGGTGCACTGCCGGAAGTCCGGCGTCGGCGACCTCGAGGTGAAGGACGACGAGGAGTGCATCCAGGTCGTCAAGGACTACCTCTCCTACTTCCCGCCGAACTGCGAGGAGATGCCACCCGTCGCGCAGGCGAAGGACCCGGAGGACCGGATGTCCGAGAAGTTGCTCGACATCGTCCCCGAGTCGCCGCGGCACCCGTACGACATGTACGACGTGATCCGCGAGATCGTCGACGACGGGGTCTACTTCGACATCAAGCCGAAGTTCGCGAAGACGATCATCACCTGCCTCGCCCGCTTCGGCGGCCAACCGGTGGGCATCGTGGCCAACCAGCCCAAACAGCTGGGCGGCATCCTCGAGAACGACTCGGCCGACAAGGCCGCGCGCTTCATCAACCTCTGCGACGCCTTCAACATCCCCCTCGTCTTCCTCCAGGACGTGCCGGGCTTCATGGTCGGCTCGAAGGTCGAGCACGCGGGGATCATTCGCCACGGCGCCAAGATGCTGTACGCGGTTTCGCGGGCGACTGTGCCGAAGGTGACCGTC
>DASUPK010000037.1:0-5907 GCA_036276255.1 Solirubrobacterales bacterium | reverse complement strand
CTGATCCGCTTCGAGCTCGAGCTGGAGATCTTCGAGGGCGGGCTGGAGCTCTCGGACCTGCCCGAGGCATGGAATGCCCGCTACCGCGACTACCTCGGCGTCGAGGTCCCCGACGACGCCCATGGCGTGCTGCAGGACGTGCATTGGCCCAGCGGTGCCTTTGGCTACTTCCCCACCTACAGTCTCGGCAACGTCATCGCCGGGCAGCTCTGGGAGGCGGCCGGCCGCGACCTCGGAGATCTCGACGCCCGGATCGCCGAAGGGGACCTGCGGGCGATCGGCGAATGGCTGCGCGATCGAGTCCACCGGCATGGGCGCCGGCTCAGCCCAGCCGAGATCCTCGAGCGGGCGGGCTGCGGCGAGCTTTCGGTCGAGCCGCTCCTCGCTCATCTGCGGGACCGAGTCGAGTTGGCTGTTGGGGCATAGGCAAATATTGCGAAACACGAATCCGCAAATTGCGGCTATGTTGAGCGGGCGATGGCTGCGGTAGGGCGACGAAATGGGATCTACGGTGGCTGGACGCATGCCGGGAACAACCGCGTCTTCGTACGCGTGCCGACGGAGCTGAAGCGCCAGGCCCAGCAGCCCATGAACGGGTCGAATGGCAACGGCAACGGCAATGGCTCCCATCCGGATCTCGAGGCGACGCCGATCGTGCTCGTCCACAGCCTCTCCTCGGGCCGCACCCTCAAGCCGCTGATCCGGGCGCTCGGCAAACGCCGGCCCGTCTACGCGCCGGACCTGCCGGGCTTCGGGATGAGCGATCAGCCCATGCGCCCACTCGACATCCCGGGGCTGGCCGACGCGCTGCGGCGCTGGCAGCTCGGCAACGGGCTGGCGCCGGCGATCGTCGTCGGGGTCGCCTTCGGCTGCCAGGTCGCGGTCGACCTGGCGGCTGCCTATCCGGCCACCGTCGAGCGGCTGGTGCTGGTGGGCCCGATGTTCGACCCCAAGGCCCGCACGGCGGCGCGCCTCGCGATGCGCTGGGCCCGGAACGCGCCGAGGTCCTCGCCGAGGCTCGCTCCCACCGTCGTCCACGACTTCATCGACGTCGGCCCCTGGCGCACCGCGCGGAACCTGCGACGGGCACTCGAGGATCCGATCGAGGAGAAGCTCGGCGACATCGAGGCGCCCACCCTGGTCGTGAAGCCTGAGCGCGATCACCTCGTCCCGGAGGCCTGGACGGAGAGGGTCGCCGAGCTGATCCCGGACTCCGAGCTGGTCACTCTTCCGAAGACCTCCCACACGATCGGCCCAAGGGCCGCGGCCAGGCTCACCACGCTGCTCGTTCCCTTCCTGTCGGCGTCGGACCACGCCGTCGAGGAAGCTGCGTCAAGCTAGGAGGCGATGGAGCTCCAGCATCACCGTGGGCTGATCCGCCTCGCGCTGATCTACCTCGCGGTGACGATCGGCTGGCTCGCCGTCTGGATCCTGGCGTCGCCGAAGGGGTTCTACGACAACTTCCCCGGCGGCGGAACGCACTGGGTTTCCGCTCTGCCTCCCTACAACGAGCACCTCGAGCGCGACTTCGGCGCGGCGGCGCTCGGTCTCACCATCCTGGCCGGCCTCTCCGCGTATTGGATGGAGCGGCGCCTGGTCCAGGCCGCCGCCATCTCCCTGCTGGCCGCGGGCCTGCCGCACCTGATCTACCACCTCACCACCACCTCGCACTACTCGACCTCCGACAACGTCGCGAGCCTCGCAGGGCTCGCGCTCGACGTGCTGGTCCCGCTAGCGATTCTCTACCTGGCGAGCGACCGCGCCCAGGCCACCTGACAGGATCCGGCCCGCATGGACTTCGGCGTCTCCTACTTCCCCACCGACGAAGCCGTCGAGCCGGCGGAGCTGGCCCGGATGGCGGAGGAGCGCGGCTTCGAATCGGTCTTCGTCACGGAGCACACCCACATCCCGGCGAGCCGCGAGACGGACTATCCGGCCGGGGGCGAGCTGCCCCGCGAGTACTTCCGGATCTATGACCCGTTTGTCGCCCTGGGGACGATGGCGGCCGCCACCGAGCGGATCAGGGTTGGGACCGCGATCTGCCTGCTGGTCGAGCGCGACCCGATCACGACGGCAAAGGAGGTCGCCTCGGTCGATCGCCTCTCGGGCGGGCGCATGATCTTCGGGGTCGGCGCCGGCTGGAACCTGGAGGAGATGCGGAACCACGGCACCGACCCGAGGCAGCGCTTTGCGATCCTGCGCGAGCGGGTCGAGGCGTGCAAGGAAATGTGGGGTAACGAGGAGGCCACCTACCACGGCGGGTTCGTCAGCTTCGATCGGATCGTCTCCCGGCCGGCGCCGCTGCAGCAGCCTCATCCGTCGGTGCTGGTCGGCGGCAATGGGCCCAACGTCCTGAAGCGCGTGATCGCCTTCGGCGACGGCTGGTTCCCGAACCGGCTTCCGCCCGACGATCAGATGATCGCCCGGGTCGAGGAGCTCCAGAGGCTGGGCGAGGAGGCCGGGCGCGGGCGGATCCCGGTGACGCTGCAGATCCCACCGCGCGACCCCGACGTCCTGCGTCGCTACGAGGAGGCCGGCGTGACGCGGTGTGTCCACATGCTGCGCGCCAAGGACGCGGCGACCAGGGAGGGCGCCGAGCGCAAGCTCGACGAGTGGGTCGAGCGCATCCAGGCCTACGAATAGAGTCGCTGGCCGATGAACGACACGCTGCTCTTCCTGCACGTGCTGTCTGCCTTCTTCCTGGCCGGCGGCATCGTGATCTACAGCTCCTTTGCCCTGGGCGGCCCGGTGAACCGGACGACGAAGGTGATCGCCGAGGTCCTCTGGGGCGTTGGCGGGCTCGGCACCCTGGTCTTCGGCGTCTGGCTTGCGCTCAATCGGCCCGAGTACGAGATCTATGACGGCTGGATCATTGCCGCGCTCGTCCTCTGGGTCCTGGCCACGGGATCCGGGGCCCGGGCAAGTCGCGGGATCCAGGCGGCCGGCGATGACTCGTCCGTGGCGATCGATCGCCGCACGCTGTTCGCCCACTGGATGCGGGTCTTCTTGTTCGTGCTGCTGCTCGTCGTCATGGTCTGGAAGCCGGGGGCATGAGCGGGCTGACGATCACTGCCTCGATCACGCGCCCGGACAGCTGGGACCTGCCGCTGTTCGTCCACATCCTCGGTGCGATGCTCCTGGTCGGCGCGCTGACCCTCTCGGCGGTCTCGCTGATCGCGGCCTGGCGCAGCGGCTCGGCCGCGCTGACGAAGCTCGGCTTCATGAGCCTGTTCTACGGGGCGCTGCCCGGATACATCGTGATGCGCGGCGGAGCGCAGTGGTCAGCTCACCAGGAGCACCTCGAGAACTCCGACGTGAGCTGGATCGGAATCGGGTTCGGCGTCTCTGACATGGGGTTCCTGCTGCTGGTCATCTCCCTGGTGATCGGCGGGATCGCCGTACGCAGGATCAACCGCGGCGAGGGCGGCTCGCCGAGCATCTCGGCGCGGATCGCGACTGGCCTGGTCTCGCTCTTCCTGCTCGCCTGCCTGATCGCCGTCTGGGCGATGACGACGAAGCCGGTCTGACCCGACGCGGGAGTTGACTCCCACTCGCCGGGTGTGCGAGTCTGCCGCCCGTTCCAGAGGGGGATCCGGAACTAGGGGCAGAGGGGGTCATACGAGTTGGAGGTGCAAATGCATTTGCGTGTCTCGATCCTGGCTGCGATCGGCGCAGTGGTGGCGATCGCGGGCTGTGGAGGCAGCGATAGCAATGACAATCCGACCACTCTCTCGCTGAAGATCAGCGAGAAGGGAAAGGCAGCGGCGTTCCAGGCCCCGAAGACGGCGAAGGGCGGCCTCGTCAAGGTCGAGCTCGCCAACCAGGGCAAGGCTCCGCACGGCGTGCAGTTCATCCAATACGCCAGCGGGCATACGCAGCAGGAGGTCCTGCAGCTGCTGGGCCAGAACAGCAACGTGATCCCGCCGTGGGTGAAGCTCGAGGGCGGGATCGGCAGCGTCGCACCGGGCCAGACCGGGACGGCCACCGTCAACCTGCCGGGCGGCAATTACGTCCTGGTCGATGCGACGGCACTCGGTGGCCCTGGGCCCAGCAGTGGTCCGCCGGCGACCACAGGCATGACGCTGAACGGCGGGTCCACCGGCGACCTCCCCGACACGAGTGCCGATGTCACCGCCGCCACCGCCGGCAAGGACAAGTGGAAGTGGGAGATCTCGGGGCTGAAGGCCGGTTCGAACGAGATCACCTTCAACAGCAAGGGTGATGCCGACGAAGCCGTCCACACGATCATCGCCGTGCCGATCAAGGGCCACGCGCCGCCGATCAGCCAGATCCAGCAGGACCTGGGCAAGAACGGCCCGACTCCGTCCTACATCGACCCGAGCGGGATCCAAAGCTCGGCGATCCTCGACGGCGGCCTGTCACAGACCACGACTCTGGACCTGAAGCAGCCCGGGCAGTACCTGTTCTTCTGCCCGCTCATGGACCGTGACGGCAAGGGCAAGTCGCACGACCAGGAGGGACTCCTGGCTGTGGAGGACGTCAAGTAGCCGAAGCGATGCGGGGCGGCCGCCGAAGGCGGTCGCCCCGTTTGGCTAGCCGCCGATCAGCTTGCCGAGCGCCCCGCTCGCGCTCGACGCGGCACTACCACCCGAGCCGCCGGCCGCCGCGCTGGTCACCCGGCCCTCGGAGGGCTGGATCAGCAACCAGCCGTTGCCGGAGAAGGCCATCTGGACGGTTTCTCCGGAGCCCCTGCCGATGAAGGTCTTCAGGTTGACGTCGGTCTTCACCGAGGTCTTGACGCCGTCGGACCAGGTGATCGCCGCCTGGGGATCCGCGAAGGTCTCCGTGCCGTCGAGCTCGAGCATCACCGGAGGGCCGTCGGAGAGGATCGCGATGAATCCGGATCCCGACAGGTGGGTGTTGTACATGCCGCCGCCCATGTAGCCGGAGACGCCGTCCACCTTCTTGATGTCCCAGTCGATGTCGGCGTCGAAGGCGAGCAGGTTGGCGCCGTTGACGGTGATCGCCTCGCCGGAGAGCCGGAGCAGCTGGATCTCCTGCGCCAGGTCGGCCAGGAAGACCTCGCCGGTCCCGGAGACCTTCATCAGCTGGGTGCCCTCCCCGGTGACCGCCTTCTTCGCCATCCGCTTGAGGCCGCCCGAGCCGGCGTGCTCGAACTTGACGTCGCCCTGGTAGGCGACCATCGAGCCCAGCTTCGCCTGGATGGTCTCGTCCTTGAGCTGAACCTTGACCATCTTCGAGCCCTGCATCTGGAAGGACTCCGTGCCCGCGGTCTCCTTGAACTCCTTGAGCGACGCCTCAACCGACATGCCGACCTCCTGTCATCAAGTCTTTGAACGGACGGCGCAGCCTAGCTAGCCGCTGACGCTTTCGAGGAGGCCGGCCGTGAATGAGGTGATCCGCTCGCGCGGGTAGGTCTCGGGATCGTCGAGGTGCAGCCGACCGCCCTCCTCGGCGAGGGTGATGATCGTCTGGACGAGCAGGTCGACGTCGGAGATCGGGACGTCAAGCCGCTCGACCCCCCAGCGGACGATCGAGGCGAGCTGCTCGGCGACCGCGGTCCGGTCGCGCTCGACCTGCTTGCGGACTATCCCGGGCTGCGCCTCGATCGGCAGCAGTGACAGCCGCCAGGCATCCGGCCGCGTCTCGATTGCGCGCAGGAAGGCGTCGAGGCCGTCGACCAGGACCTTGGCCGGGTCGGCGTCCTCGGTCGGCATCGGCATCAGCTCGGCGAGCTGGTTGAGCGCCCGCTCCTCCTCGCGCTCGAGCAGCGCCTCGAGCAGGTCGGTGAGCGAGCCGAACAGGTCGTAGACGACCGGCTTGGTCACCCCGGCCTTCCGCGCAATCCCCTCCATCGAAACCGACTCGTAGCCCTGCTCGGCGATCAGGGAGAGAGTCGCGTCGAGCAGCTGCTCGCGGCGCTCC
>DASUPK010000036.1:0-24793 GCA_036276255.1 Solirubrobacterales bacterium | reverse complement strand
GAGTGCCAGACAGGCTGGCTGAGTGCCTCCGCGACGATCGACACGGCGCCGCTGAACGGGACCACGGACCAGCCGGCTGCCGTTCCCGGCTTCGACTGCGCCAGCAAGGCCGCCGACGCGGTGACGATCCAGAGGGAAGCGATCGGCCAGTACACGGTCACCTTCGCCGGCAGCGATGCCCACGTCGCGACCGTGTCGAGCGCCGGTGCCAACGCGGTCACCGCCGCGACGATGTTGGAGCCCGGCTCCTTCCTCGTCAAGGTCTGGAACAACGGTGACGCCGCGTTCGTCGACGGCAAGTCCTTCTCGCTGAACGCCTTCTAGGCGCAGCAGGGGCTCACCCCTCGCGGAGGGGCGGCGGCGGACCCGCCGCCCCTCCCGTTCCGGGGCGCGCTCAGGGCGCAGGCGCTAGCATTCGCCGCCCCTCCGGGCCGGTCCGGAGGAAGGTGCGGCGGTGGGGTTTGTATCCGTCGGCCGGTGTTTTTGGCGGTTTTTTTGGTGGGGGGTCATAACTTCATGCTCTCGTTCGACTTTCAAAGATCAGATGAATTGCCGTGTCGACGCTCGCGCTAGACGGACCTAGCGCCGTCGGGACATCCCCCATGGCCAGGGCACTTCGCTACCTCGACCTCGTCCTCCTGGCGGCGGCGCTGCCGGTGTTCATCGCGACCGGCCTGTCGATGACCGCGTACGCGGTGGTCGCCGGGGTCTGGCTGCTCCTCTACGGGATCGAGATCGGCGCGAACCGCGCGATCGCCGGCGCCACCGAGCGTCGTGACCGCAAGGCCGTGATGGGCTGGATGGGCGCCACCGGGCTCGCCCGGGCGTGGATCGTCGCGCTGGCGGTGCTGCTCGTCGGGCTGATCGACTCGAAGCACGCCGGGCTGGAGGCCGCGGTGCTGGCCTTCGTCCTCTTCACGATCCACCTCGCAACGCGCGTCGTGCTCCGGATGATCTCGGAGTCCGGCCAGCCGGAGAGCGACTGATGGCCTGGCTCAACCGGCTCTCCACCAAGCAGAAGGTCCTGTTCGCGGCGCTGCTCTACTTCGGGATCGCCATCCTCCTGCTGCTGGTCGCCGGCAGCCAGGGCAAGAACGACGACTTCAAGCCCCAGAACGAGTTCAAGCTCGACAACTGGATCCCGATCCACCTCGGTCCCGCCGACCTCTCGATCAACAAGGCGGTCCTCTACCTCTTCCTGGCCAGCGGCCTGACGATCTTCACGATGGTCTTCATCTCGCGGCGAATGCAGATGAAGCCCAACCGCACGCAGGCAGCCGTCGAGATCGCCTACGACATGACGAAGAACACCATCACCGGCGGAAACCTCTCCGGTTCCTACGCCAAGAAGTGGTTCCCGTTCCTGGCGACGCTCTTCTTCTTCATCACCTTCACGAACATCATCGGCTACCTGCCGCTGCCCACCAACACCGAGCACGAAATCGGAATCTTCGGCCTCTCGATTCCCTCGTTCGCGATCTACGCGGCGTCGGCAAACATCTCGTTCTCGCTCGCGCTCACCCTGGTCGTCTGGTTCTCGTACCACATCGAGGGGGTCCGGGCAAAGGGCTTCTTCGGCTACCTGAAGAGCTTCCTCCCGGCGGGCTTGGAGGACATGAACCCGTTCGGCAAGGCGCTGATCTTCGTGATCGAACTGCTCTCACAGTTCATGCGGGTGGTCTCGCTCTCCGTCCGACTGTTCGCCAACATCCTCGCCGGGCACCTGCTGCTGCTCTTCATGGGCGGCGGACTTGCCGTCTTGCTGGGTGTCGCGGCTCTCGGCGTCCTCACCTTCCCCCTTGCATTCGTGTTCTTCATCCTTGAGGTGGGGCTGATCGCAACGCTTCAGGCGTTCATCTTCGCCACCCTCTCAGCCATCTACATCGGCGGCGCAGTCGCCGAGACGCATTAGAAAGGAGCAGTTGTGATTGACCCACTGACCATCGCCGCGACGACTGACGTCGGCACCGGCATCACGGACGCCGGCAAGGCGATCGGGCTCGGCGTCGGCGCCGGGCTCGGCTCGATCGGAGCCGGCATCGGCATCGGCTTCATCTTCGGCAAGGAGATCGAGGCGGTCGCTCGCCAGCCCGAGATGAAGGACGACCTCCAGTCGATCCGCTGGCTGGGCTTCGCGCTCACCGAGGCGGTCGCCTTTTACACGTTCATCTTCGGCCTGATCGCCTTCTTCCTCTAGGCCGGTGGAGCCGACCGTTCACATAGTCGCCTCGAGCGGCAGCTTCCTCGTCAGCCCGGGCCTCGGGCTGATGATCTGGACGCTGGTCGTCTTCCTGTTCACGATGTACGTGCTCAGCAAGGTCGCCTTCCCGCGGATCCAGGAGGCGCTCGACAAGCGCGCCAACGCGATCCGCGAGTCGATCGAGCACGCGGAGAAGACCCGCGAGGAGGCCGACGGCATCCTGCAGGAGTACCGGGCACGCCTGCGCGAGGCCCGCGAGCAGGCGGACGAGATCGTCGCCCGTGCCCGCAAGGCGGGCGACGCCTCCAAGGCGCAGGCCGTGGAGGAGGGCCGCGAGAAGCGCGAGGAGCAGCTCGCCGCCGCCCGCCGCGACATCGACGCCGAGACGCGGCGCTCCCTGGAGCGCATCCGCAAGGAGGTCGCCGACCTCACCGTCCTGACGACGGAGAAGGTGACCCGCAAGTCGCTGACCGGCGACGATCAGCGGCGCCTGATCGACGAGGCCCTGGCCGAGGTCGATTTCTCGGCTCTGTCCGGGAATGGGGCCGCCACCGAGGAGGCCGCGAGCTAGCGATGGAGGAGATCGCCCGCGTATATGCGGAGGCCCTCTTCGGAGTGGCCAAGGAGAAGGGCAAGCTCGACGCGATCCGGGAGCAGCTCGGCCAATTCGCCGATGCGCTCGCGGAGAACAAGGAGATGCAGCTCTTCTTCTTCAGCCCCTACTTCTCGTCCACCGAGAAGGAGGAAGGGTTGGCGAAGGCCGTTGCCGGCGCCGAGCCGGAGCTGGTCAACTTCCTCGATCTGCTGCTGGAGAAGCACCGCATGCCAGTGCTCTTCCGGATCCGCCGCCAGTTCGAGTCGCTGTGGGCGAAGGAGAACAAGCGCCTCGGCGTGACCGTGACCAGCGCCGTGGAGCTCGACCCCGAGGTCGCCCAGCGGATCGGCTCGGAGATCGAGCAGCAGACCGGCAACACGGTCGAGCTGCAGAGCAAGGTGGACCCCGAAATCCTCGGCGGGCTGGTCGTGCAGGTGGGGAACATGGTCTTGGACACAAGCATCAGAAACAGGCTCGAGAAACTGAGAAAGAGCGTCGCCCGAGCGGCGTAGGAAAGGAACGAAAGCCGCAATGGAGATCAAGCCAGACGAAATCGCATCGATCCTTCGAGAGCGGATCGAGGGCATGGACACCGGTTCGGCCGATCTGACCGAGGTCGGGACCGTGCTCGAGATCGGCGACGGCATCGCCCGCATCCACGGAGTCGATAACTGCATGTCGCTCGAGATGCTCGAGCTCCCGCACGACGTGGTCGGGCTGGCGCTGAACCTCGAGGAGGACAACGTCGGCGCCGTGCTCTTCGGTGAGTGGGACAAGGTCTCGGAGGGCGACACGGTGAAGCGCACCGGCCGTCTCCTGGAGATCCCGGTCGGCGAGCAGTTGCTCGGCCGCCTGGTCGACCCCCTCGGCCGCCCGCTCGACGACAAGGGCGACATCAACACGACCGAGACCCGACCCGCCGAGTTCAAGGCGCCGGGCGTAGTCCACCGCCAGCCGGTCGAGGAGCCGATGCAGACCGGGCTCAAGGCCGTGGATTCGATGATCCCGATCGGCCGCGGCCAGCGCGAGCTGATCATCGGGGACCGCCAGACCGGCAAGACGGCGATCGCCATCGACACGATCATCAGCAACAAGGACTCCGACGTGATCTGCATCTACGTCGCGATCGGCCAGCGGATGGCGACCGTCGTCCAGGTGATGGAGACCCTGGAGGAGAACGGCGCGATGGAGAACACGATCATCGTCGCCGCTCCCGCCGACGAGGCCGCGCCGATCAAGTACATGGCCCCGTACGCGGGCTGCGCGATGGGCGAGCACTTCCTCTATCAGGGAAAGCACGCCCTCTGCGTCTACGACGACCTCTCCAAGCACGCGGCCGCCTACAGGCAGATGTCGCTGCTGCTGAGGCGCCCGCCGGGCCGCGAGGCCTACCCGGGCGACGTCTTCTACCTCCACTCGAGGCTGCTCGAGCGGGCCGTGAAGCTCTCGGATGAGCAGGGCGCCGGATCGCTGACCGCACTGCCGATCATCGAGACGCAGGCCGGCGACATCTCGGCCTACATCCCGACGAACGTCATCTCGATCACCGACGGCCAGATCTTCCTGGAGACGGACCTGTTCTATTCGGGCGTCCGCCCGGCGATCAACGTAGGCACCTCGGTCTCCCGGGTGGGGGGCAACGCGCAGACCAAGGCGATGAAGGCCGTCGCCGGCCAGCTGCGTCTGGACCTCTCGCAGTACCGCGAGCTCGAGGCCTTTGCGCAGTTCGGCTCCGAGCTCGATCCGGAGACCCAGAAGCAGCTCGCCCGAGGCGAGCGGATGGTCGAAGCGCTCAACCAGAAGGAGCGCCAGCCGATGCCCGTGGCCGAGCAGGTAGCCTCGATCTTCTCGGGCACCGAGGGCCACCTCGACCGCATCAAGACCGAGCGGGTCACTGACTTCCTCGAGGAACTGATCGGCAGGCTCCACTCGGAGAACCAGGATCTGCTCGACCGGATCAACGAGACGGGCAAGCTCTCCGACGAGGACGAGGAGGCCCTGGACAAGGCGGTCGAGCAGATGGTCGACGACTTCGGCCCCGACTTCGACAAGGAGGGCAACCCGCTCGAGGAGGGCGAGTCCGACCGGGTCAAGGCCGAGGGCGAGCGCGAGGAGCAGACCGGGAGTGACGCCGACTCCGGTTCCTCCGAGGACGGCGATTCGGGAAAAGCTGAGGAGCGCGAGGAGGCCGGCGCCACCGCGTAGCCGGAACCCCGATGGCCACCCGCAAGGAAGTCAAGAGCCGGATCTCCTCCGTGAAGAACGTGCAGAAGATCACGCGTGCCATGGAGATGGTCGCCGCCGCCCGCCTGCGCCGCGCGGAGCAGCGCATCGACGCGCTGCGTCCTTACGCCCGGGAGCTGCGCAAGATGACCCGCCAGGTCGCCGAGGCGGCCGGGCAGGAGGCGCGGAATCTGCCGGTGCTCCAGCAACGCGATGAGGAGCGCAACGTCGGGGTGCTGCTGATCACGGGCGACCGCGGCCTGGCCGGCTCGTTCAACTCGCAGATCATCCGCGCCGGGGTGCAGCTCCAACGCGAGCATCGCGGCAACGGCGCGCAGACCGTCTTCTCAGTGGTCGGCCGGCGCGGCGCCTCGACCATGCGGTTCCGCGGCGAGGAGCTCCACGGCGAGTACGTCGGCTTCACCGACCGCCCCGCCTTCGCCAACGCGCGCGAGATCGCCGACAAGCTGGTGGCGTCCTACGTCGACGAGGAGCTCGACCGGGTCGAGCTGATCTACAACAAGTACGTCTCGCCGCTCACCCAGTACGTCTGGCGGCAGACGCTGCTCCCGATCCAGCAGGCCGAGGTCCTGGGGGAGGGCGCGGACGACGAGGAGGACGAGGCCACGGACGGCGACTCCGACCTGGCGGAAGCGCACCGAAAGGCGCTCTGGGATTACGAGCCCGAACCCGAGGAGCTGCTCGGCGAGCTCCTGCCCGAATACGCGCAGCTCTCCGTCTACCGGGCTCTGCTCGAGTCGACCGCTTCAGAGCACGGCTCGCGCATGACCGCGATGCGGAACGCCGCCGAGAACGCGAAGGACGTGATCTCAGATCTCACCCTGGAGATGAATCGGGTGCGGCAGGCCGAGATCACCCAGGAGATCCTCGAGGTCGTGGCGGGCGCCGAGGGCGTGTCTTAAGAACTTGGAATAGAGAAGGAGACGAATGGCTGACAACGGAACAAACATGGGGACCGTCGAGCAGGTGACGGGCGTCGTCATCGACGTCGTCTTCCCTGACCATATTCCCGAGATCTTCACTGCACTGCGGATCGAGGTCCCGCCCGAGGAGAGTCGCACCGAGCTCAACCTGATCTGCGAGGTGCAGCAGCACCTCGGTGACGACCGCGTTCGCGCGATCGCCATGGACGCCACCGACGGCCTGCGCCGCGGCGACAAGGTGATCGACACCGGCGGGCCGATCACCGTCCCGGTCGGCAAGGAGACGCTCGGCCGCATCTTCAACCTGCTGGGCGAGCCGATCGACGAGGGCGGGGAGGTGCATACCGAGGAGCGCTGGCCGATTCACCGCCGCGCGCCCGAGGTCGAGGACCTGGCTCCCTCACAGGAGATCCTGGAGACGGGGATCAAGGTCGTGGACCTGCTGGCCCCGTACGCCAAGGGCGGCAAGGTCGGCCTGTTCGGCGGCGCCGGTGTCGGCAAGACCGTTCTGATCCAGGAGCTGATCCGCTCGATCGCCGAGGAGCACGAGGGCCTCTCGGCCTTCTGCGGCGTCGGCGAGCGCTCCCGTGAGGGCAACGACCTCTGGCTCGAGATGAAGGAGTCCGGCGTCATCGACAAGACGATGCTGGTCTTCGGCCAGATGAACGAGCCGCCGGGCGCGCGCCTGCGCGTGGCGCTCTCCGGGCTGACCATGGCGGAGTACTTCCGCCAGCAGGGCGGCCAGGACGTGCTCCTCTTCATCGACAACATCTTCCGGTTCGTCCAGGCGGGCTCCGAGGTCTCGGCGCTGCTCGGGCGGATGCCCTCCGCCGTCGGCTACCAGCCGACGCTGGAGACGGAGATGGGCGACCTCCAGGAGCGGATCACGTCGACCCGCGAGGGGTCCGTCACCTCGGTCCAGGCGATCTACGTGCCGGCCGACGACCTCACCGACCCGGCCCCGGCATCCGTGTTCGCGCACCTCAACGCCACCACCGTGTTGACGCGGTCACTGGTCGAGCAGGGGATTTACCCCGCGGTGGATCCGCTCGACTCCACCTCGACCATCCTCAAGCCGGAGATCCTCGGCGAGGAGCACTACGACACGGCGACCCGGGTCCAGGAGACGCTGCAGCGCTACAAGGAGCTGCAGGACATCATCGCAATCCTCGGGATCGACGAGCTCTCCGACGAGGACAAGCAGACCGTTTCAAGGGCGCGGAAGATCCAGCGCTTCCTCTCGCAGCCGTTCTTCGTCGCCTCCCAGTTCACGGGCCGTGACGGCGAGTACGTCCCGGTGGAGGAGACGGTGCGCAGCTTCAAGGCGATCGTCGACGGCGAGCACGACGACATCCCCGAGCGGGCCTTCTACATGCAGGGCACGATTGACCAGGTGCTCGAGGCGTCGAAGAAGATGAGCGCCGAGGAGCCGGAGCAGGCCGCCGAGGCCGAGGCCGCCGAGCAGGACGTGAAGGCCGAGGAGCAGGGCGATGAGGAGGCTGCCGCCTAACCATGGCGGAGCACAACGTCAACGTCCGGATCCTGACCCCCGAGGGGAAGCTCTTCGATGGCGAGGTGCACCAGCTCTCAACCCGCACCGCGGACGGCGAGATC
Source organism: Solirubrobacterales bacterium (assembly GCA_036276255.1). Lineage (GTDB taxonomy): Bacteria > Actinomycetota > Thermoleophilia > Solirubrobacterales > 70-9 > DASUPK01. The sequence goes on along the minus strand of DASUPK010000036.1, from coordinate 17,217 downwards.
GGGATCCTGGCCAACCACGTGCCCGTCTTGGGGCGGCTTCGCCCCACGGAACTTCGCCTGGAGCTGCCCGGTGGCGAGGTCCAGCGCTGGGCGCAGGCCGAGGGCTGGTTGCAGGTGTTCGCGAACCGGGCCACCGTGTTGGTCGGCGAGGCGGTCCCCCCGGATCAGCTCGACCAGGGCGAGCTCCGCAGCCGGATCGAGGACGCGGATGCGCGGCTCCGCGAGTCCGAGGAGGACTCCGGCGCCTGGACCCAGGCGCAGAAGGACAAGGAGCGCGCCGAGGCGTTCCTCGAAGTCGCCGGGTCCGGCTGATACGGCCGCCTTGAAGCGTTAGCGGCGCGGCCGGCGCGACGAACATCGCCGCGAGCAGCGCAAGAACGGCTCCCAGGAAACGCTTCCCCATCGGGCGAGTGCTGAGGCTGCGAATCCAAGATCGCCTACACGCCCGACGGCGGCGTCGCGGCGATCAAGAAGCTCACCCTGCGCGGTTGGAGGCCCGCAGCGGCCCGGCTGCCGCTGCACCTACGATGCGCGATCCATGGATGAGCTCGCCCTCGCACAGCGCCTGATCGCCTTCGACACCTCAAACGCCGAGGGACTTCGGCGTGCGGCGGAGTTCGTCGGCGGCTGGCTCGAGTCGAACGACATCAAGGCATCCCAGACCGAGTCGCGTGGCCTGCCGGTGACCACCGCCGAGGTCGGCCCGGCAGACGCACCGACCCTGGTCCTCCACGGCCACCTGGACGTCGTCCCCGGGAGCCGGGAGATGTTCGAGCCCCGGATCGACGGCGACCAGCTGGTCGGCCGCGGCGCCTACGACATGAAGGGCGCGCTCGCGGTGATGCTGCTCGTCCTCCACGACCTCCGCGACCAGGAGGATGTCCGGCTGCGGCTCGGGATCGTCTCGGACGAGGAGTCCGAGGAGGAGGCCAACCGGGGGTCCGACGCGCTGGTGGCGAGCGGCTTCGTCGGTGATTTCGCGATCACGGGCGAGCCCACCAACCTTCAGGTCGGGGTGCAGGCCAAGGGTGTCCTCGCGGTACGCCTCGAGGTGCAGGGCCGTTCGGCGCACGGCGCGACGCCCTGGCTCGGCGATAACGCTGTCGTTAAGGCGGTTGAGGTATTCAGGGGCATCGAATCGCTACCGTTTGCCCGCCACAGCTCCGCCCTGTTCGACCGGCCCTCCATCAATCTCGGTCGGATCATGGGCGGCGACGCCCTGAACAAAGTGCCCGACACCTGCGTCATAGACGTCGATATCCGCTTCCTGCCCGACCAGGATCCCGACGAGATCCTCGAGCAGGTCAGCGGCCTGCCCGACACCCGCGTGCTGACAACCTTCCGGCGTCCGCCGGCCGTGGTCGAGCCCGACTCGCCGTTCGTGCAGGGTCTCTGCGAGGCCGCGTCGCCCCATCATCCCGAGCGCGTGATGAGCGTCGGCCGCGACGGGGCCTCTGACGCCGTCTCCTTCCTCGCCGTGGGTGTCCCCGCGGTCGAGTTCGGCCCGGTCGGCGATGGCCACCACGGCCCGAGCGAGTGGGTCTCGATCAGCTCGCTGCGCAGCTACCGCCAGGCACTGGAGGGGTTCGTGAAGACCTTCCCCGGGATGGCCGCCGCATGACCCCGCCGAAGAAGAGAGGAAGCGGCGGCGGCAATGGCAAGGACGAAGAGCCCCGCGCCGACGAGACGCAGGAGTTCGAGCTCGGCGCCGACTTCCTGGAGGACCAGGACGACCAGGAGGCCGACGAGGAGAGGGTCGAGGGCGAGAACCTCGATGAGGAGGAACTCGACGACGAGGACCTCCCGGACGAGGACTACGACGACGAGGACTACGAGGACTACGAGGACGACGAGGACGAGGAGGACGAGCTCGAGCACGTCGTCTCCGCCGAGACCCAGGAGTGGGACGGGCTGGAGGCAGCCGAGGCGGAAGCCGACGCCGATCAGCCGACCCTCGTCGCATCGGCCGGCCAGCGGGTAAGTCAGGCCCAGACCGCCATCACCTCCGGGTTCGAGAAGGTCGGCGGCAAGAAGGTCACCTCGGGCTTCAAGGCTGTACGTAGACACGTCGGCTTCCCGGTCTGGCTCCGGTTCCTGACCGCCTCCTTCGTGATCGTCGCCGCCGTAGCCGGAGCGACCTCGGCGAGCCTGATCCTCTATCTGTCGGATATCGCCAACGCCCTCAAGAATCACAGCGAAATCCAGGGGCTGAACCCGTTCCTCGCCCGGACCACGGGCTCCGGGCCCCAGACGATCCTCATAATCGGCTCCGACAAGCGGAACAACCAGATCAGCGGCCAGTTCGGCCTCTCCGACACGACGATGCTGCTCCGGCTCGATCCGGACCGCAACGCGATCGCTCTCCTCTCGCTTCCCCGCGACCTGAAGGTGGACATCCCGGGCGTGGGGACCGACAAGCTCAACGCCGCCTACTCGCTGGGTGGGCCCAAGCTGACCCTCCGGACTGTCAAGGACATCACCGGCCTGCCGGTCAACCATCTCGTGAACGTCGACTTCACCGGCTTCGCACGTGCGGTCAACGCGATCGGCTGCGTGTACGTCGACGTCGACCGCCGCTACTACATCGCGCCGAACACGGGCACCTCTGAGATCAACCTGCAGCCCGGATATCAGGCGCTCTGCGGCTTCGATGCCCTGTCGTTCGCCCGGTACCGCCACACGGACAACGACATCGTCCGAGCCGCCCGCCAGCAGACCTTCCTGCGCGAGGCCCGGGCCAAGGTGCCGCCGTCAAAGCTGATCGAGGACCGCAAGAAGCTGGTCAAGATCTTCACGACCTACACGTCCTCCGACATCGGGTCCGCCGAGGAGATGCTCCAGGTGCTGAGGCTGTTCTTCGACCTGCGCAGCGCCCCTATCAAGGAGATCCACTTCAACGGGACCCTCGGGCCGTCGTACGTCACAGCCACGCCGGACGAGATCCACACGGCGGTGAACCAGTTCCTCGGGGTTCAGGGCACGCCGGGGCCCGCGGGCTCTAGCGCGCAGCCGAAGAAGGCCGTTACCCCCCAGCAGCCGCCCGATCACACGAAGTCCAAGCCGGCGACCAAGAAGAAGTCGTCGAGCTCGTCGCTCCCGAGCACGCTCACTCGGACCACCTACGGCAGGCAGCTCGCGCAGGCGATCAGGGCCCGCAAGGAAAAGGTCCCGGTCTACTACCCGACCGTGCTCGAATCGGGCAGCGACTACGCGCAGAAGCCCCGCGTCTACAAGATCAATGGCAAAGGGGACGGGGCGCCACCGCACGACGAACGCGCAGCTTACAAGTGGGTCTTCTCGCTGCCGACTCTCGGTGATTACTACGGCTTCCAGGGCACCCGCTGGACGAATCCGCCGATCCTCTCCAACCCGAGCGAGGAGCGAACGATCGGGGATCGTGACTACAAGCTCTACTTCGACGGCGACCGCCTGCGCATGGTCGCCTGGCAGACCGAGCAGGGCTCGTTCTGGCTCTCGAACTCGCTGATTGAGACGGTGCCGAACGCGGACATGCTGAAGATCGCGGTGGGCTTCCGCCAGCTCCCGGGAACCTGAGCTGGGGGGAAGGGTGAACGACAGGGAGCCGATCGGGGTGGTCGGGGCCGGCTGGGTCGGGCTGGTCACCGCGGCCTGCTTCGCCGAGCTCGGCCATCGGGTGGTGGTCAAGGAGATCGTCGAGGGGAAGGTCGAAACGCTGCGGCGCGGAGAGGTCCCGATCCACGAGCCGGGGCTCTCGGAGCTGATCTCCAAGAACGCCCAGCGCCTCACCTTCACCACCGACATGGGGGAGCTGCTCGCGGAGGCCCGCCTGATCTTCGTCTGTGTCCAGACGCCGCCCACGGTGTCGGGCGACGCCGACCTGTCCGCCGTGCAGGGCGCCGTCGAGGAGATCGGCAAGCCGGACGGGAAGGCCCTCGTGATGAAGAGCACGGTGCCGGTGGGAACGGGCCGGACCATCAGCCGCGAGGCGCCCGACCTCGCCTACGTCTCCTGTCCCGAGTTCCTCCGGGAGGGGACCGCGATTCAGGACTTCATGGAGCCCGACCGGGTGCTGGTCGGGACCGACCCCGGCGATGAGTGGGCGGGGGACGCGGTCGTCGCCCTCTACGAGCCCCTCGGCGTTCCGGTCGTCCGGACCGACGTTCCCAGCTCGGAGATGGTCAAGCTCGCCTCCAACGCGTTCCTGGCGACGAAGATCAGCTTCATCAACGAGATCGCCAACGTCTGCGAGGAGCTCGGGGCGGACGTGGCCGATGTCGCCACGGGGATGGGGCTCGACGACAGGATCGGCTCCCGCTTCCTGCAGGCGGGGATCGGCTACGGCGGCTCGTGCTTCACGAAGGACGTCTCCGCGCTGAAGATGCTGGCGGCGAACTCCGGCTACCACTTCCAGCTCCTGAACTCGGTGATCGAGGTGAACGAGCTGCAGAAGCGCCGGGTGATGGCCAAGCTCACCAAGCACCTCGACAGCCTGGTGGACAAGCGGGTTGCGCTGCTCGGGCTCGCCTTCAAGCCGGACACCGACGACATGCGGGGGGCTTCGAGCCTGGTGCTGGCCGCGCGGCTTCAGGGGGAGTCCGCCGCCGTGGTCGCCTTCGACCCGATCGCTGAGCGGGTGGCTGCGCCGCTGATGCCGGGCGTCGAGATGGCCGGCTCGGCCATGGAGGCTCTCGACGGCGCCGATGCTGCGGTGCTCGTCACCGAATGGCCCGAGTTCGCCGAGCTCGATTGGGGCGAGGTCGCCAGGCGGATGAACACTCCGCTCCTCGTCGACGGCCGGAACTTCCTCGATCCGGACAAGGTGCGCGCGGCAGGAATCGCGTACGAGGCGATCGGCAGGCCGAGCGCTCCTGATCGCTCCGCGGTGGGCTGACGTGCAGGCCCTGATCCTGGCCGGCGGCGAGGGCACTCGCCTGCGGCCGCTCACCTACACGGTCGCGAAGCCGGTCCTCCCTCTGGTCGGCCGGCCGCACATCGCCTACGTGATCGACTGGCTCGCCCGCCACGGCGTCGACGATGTGATCGTCTCCTGCGGCCACCTCGCCGACGGCATCCGCAGCGTTCTCGAGGAACTGGAGATCGGCGTGAAGGTGCGCTTCGCCGAGGAGCCGGATGCCAGGGGAACGGCGGGGGCGATTCGCTTCGCCGACGACATGCTCGCCGACCGCTTCCTCGTTCTCAACGGCGATGTCCTCTGCGACCTCGATCTGACGGCCCAGATCGAACAGCACGAGCGCACCGGCGCCAGGGCGACGATCGCGCTCTATCCGGTCGAGGACCCGACCGGCTACGGCCTGGTCCACCGCCGCGTCGAAGGCGAGATCACCGAGTTCCTCGAGAAGCCCGGGCCCGATCAGATCGACACGGACGAGATCAACGCCGGGGCCTACCTGCTGGAGCGCTCGGTCCTCGACGAGATCCCGCCCGACCAAAACGTCTCGATCGAGCGAGAGGTCTTCCCGAAGCTGATCGGCGACGGCCTCTACGGGATCCGGCTGGAGGGCTATTGGATCGACATAGGGACGCCCGACCGCTTCCTGGAGGCGAACTGGGACATCCTCGAGGGGCGTGTCGAGACCGCGCACGGCGTGTTCGAGGAGGCGAAGATGGTGGGGAATAACTGCCAGGTGGCGCAGGGCGCCGAACTCCGGACCCCCTGCGTGATCGGCGATGGCTCCCGCATCGGCGACGGTGCCGTGATCGAGCGCTCGGTGCTGTTCGATCGCTGCGTGATCGAGGACGGGGCCGTCGTCACCGGCAGCATCCTCAGCGCTGGTGTGACCGTGACGGCCGGAGCGGCGCTCGAGGACGACGTGATCGGGGAGGATGAGTTGGTGGGGGCGACCGCGAGCAAGTGAACGTGATCGGCGGGAACATGCTGGACGCGGCGCGTGCGATGCCGGACCACCTGCGCGATGCCCTCTGGCGGATCGAGTCGGCCCGAGCCGCGACGATGGAGGCGCCGGCGGCGTTCCTCTGCGGCATGGGCGGCTCCGCGATCGGCGGCGACTTGGCGATCGCGGCGCTGTCCGATCGGCTCACCAAGCCGATGGTCGTGACCCGCGGCTATGAGCTTCCGGCGTGGGCCCCGGCCGGGTCAGCCGTTCTCTGCTCGAGCTACTCGGGCAACACCGAGGAGACTCTCGCCTGCTACGCGGCGGCCGAGGCCCTCGGCGCGCAGCGACTGATCGCCACGACCGGAGGCGAGCTAGCCGAGGCCGCCCGCGCCGACGACGTCACCGTGATCGGCCTCCCCTCGGGCCTCCAGCCCCGGACGGCCGTCGCTTACATGTTCTGCGTCGCCGCCGAGCTGGCGGCCCTGGCCCTGGCGGGGCCGCGGATCCACACCGAGATCGACGCCGCCGCCTCCCACCTGGGAGCGGCGTTCGAGGCGGCGCACGCCCGGGCGAAGGAGCTGGCCGAGCGGATCGGCGCGGCGACTCCCGTGATCCACGGCAGCGGCCTGACCGCGTCCGTCGCCTACCGCTGGAAGTGCCAGATCAACGAGGACGCGAAGATTCCGGCCTACTCGGCGATCCTGCCCGAAGCCGACCACAACGAGCTCGAGGGCTGGTCGGGGGCGGACGGACGCTTCGCCGCGATCTTCCTCATGGACAGCGACCAGCATCCCCGCGAGCGCAAGCGCTTCGAACTCACGGCGAGGTCGATCGAGCCTCATGCCTCGACGGTGATCAGCCTCGAGACCCAGGGCGAGACACCCACCGAGCGGCTGCTGCACTCGGTGATGCTCGGCGACCTGCTGGCAATCGAGCTCGCCGACGCCCGCGGCGTCGACTCGCTCGCGGTCGACGTGCTCGAGGGATTCAAGAAGGAGATGGGCCGACCCGAAGAGGCGCCCAGCTGACGATCAGGTGAGTCGCTCCTCCAGCCGTACGGCGACCCGGTCACCCTCCTCCTTGCCGATCGCTGTTCGCACGTCGGCCTTCACGGGCAGCTTGTGTGTGCCGTCGCCCATCGCCATGAACGAGCTGCGAAAGGCTTGGCCGTCGATCGTGCCCCGAACCTTGACCAGCCCGCGGGTGCCGAAGAACTCGGCCGAGTCGTCCATCACGACGTAGGTCCAGCCGCCCTTCGCGGAACTCTTCCGCAGTGTCGCCTCGAATCGTCTGTCGAGCTTCATCATCTCGCCCTCCTCCGTCGATTGTCCGATTGAAGAGACTCGGTTTCGAGAAGCGACTCATCGGCCCGCGGAAGCTCACCTTCCGCGAGCAAGGCGGTCGCCTCCTGTGCGAACGCCAAGGCGACGTAGTCAGTAGTCGCTCGGGGGCCGGCGCCGGGCCTTGCGCTGCGAGGTCTTGCGCTTCGCCTCCAGCCGGCGCTCGCGGGCCGCGCGCGAGGGCTTGGTCGGGCGGCGTGGCTTCGGCCGCCGGAGCCCGGCCTCCAGCTTCTCGCGGAGCCGCTCCAGCGCCAGCTCGCGGTTGCGCGCCTGGCTGCGGGCGTCCTGTGCGATGGCGGTGACCCGTTCGCCGAGCTTGCGCTTGAGCTGCGCCCGCTGCCGCGCGCTGAGCGTCTCGGAGGCATCGACGTCGAAGACGGCCTCGATCCGCGAGGAGGTCACGTTCGCGTGCTGGCCTCCCGGCCCCGAGGATCGGCTGGCGCGCAGCTGAATCTCGTCGAGCGGGATCACCGTATTCTCTGCAACCCGGATGCCCTGATCGTCCATGTCCTCACGGTAGGGGGTGGCCCCGCTACCTTGGCATTCTCAAATCTCGACCAGGAGAGAAACCACGCGATGAGCACCACCACCAGCGCACCGACCACGACCGGCCTCAACTTCAAGGTCGCTGATCTCTCCCTGGCCGAGTTCGGCCGCAAGGAGATCCGGCTGGCCCAGCACGAGATGCCCGGCCTGATGGCGACGCGCGAGGAGTTCGGGGATTCGAAGCCGTTGCGGGGCGCTCGAATCACGGGATCGCTGCACATGACGATCCAGACCGCGGTGCTGATCGAGACGCTCGTCGCCCTCGGGGCGGAGGTGCGCTGGGCGAGCTGCAACATCTTCTCGACGCAGGACCACGCTGCCGCCGCGATCGCCGTCGGCCCCGATGGCACGCCCGACGACCCCAAGGGCATCTCGGTCTTCGCCTGGAAGGGCGAGACGCTCCAGGAGTACTGGTGGTGCACCGACCAGGCGCTGAGTTGGCCGGAGGCCGGCCCGAACGGCGAGATAGGCTGCAACATGCTGCTCGACGACGGTGGGGACGCGACGATGCTCGTCCACCTGGGCGTCGAGTACGAGGCCGCCGGCGCCGTGCCCGGCGACGAGACCGCCGGCTCAGAGGAGGAGAGGGTGATCCTCCAGCTGCTGCGCAACAGCATCGCCGCGCAGCCCCAGCGCTTCACCCAGATGTCGCAGGGGATCAAGGGCGTCACCGAGGAGACCACCACCGGCGTCGTCCGGCTCTATGAGCGCCAGGCGAACGGCACGCTGCTCTTCCCGGCGATCAACGTCAACGACTCGGTCACCAAGTCCAAGTTCGACAACATCTACGGCTGCCGCCACTCGCTGATCGACGGCATCAACCGCGCCACGGACGTGATGATCGGCGGCAAGACCGCGGTGATCTGCGGATTCGGCGACGTCGGCAAGGGCTGCGCCGAGTCACTGCGCGGCCAGGGCGCCCGCGTGATCGTCACCGAGATCGATCCGATCTGCGCCCTTCAGGCCGCGATGCAGGGCTACGAGGTCCGCGCCCTCGAGAGCGTCCTCGGCGAGGCCGACGTCTTCGTGACCGCGACGGGCAACAAGGACGTGATCACGGTCGACCACATGGCGGCCATGAAGCACCAGGCGATCGTCGGCAACATCGGGCACTTCGACGACGAGATTCAGATGGCCGCCCTCGAGCAGTACGACGGCATCGATCGAATCAACATCAAGCCGCAGGTCGACGAGTGGCGCTTCCCGGACGGACACTCGATCATCGTGCTGTCGGAGGGCCGCCTGCTGAACCTCGGCAACGCCACGGGCCACCCGAGCTTCGTGATGTCGAACTCGTTCACGAACCAGGTGATCGCCCAAGTCGAGCTGTTCGGCAAGGCCGAGGCCTATGGCAAGGAGGTCCACGTGCTGCCCAAGCACCTGGACGAGAAGGTCGCGCGCCTCCACCTCGATGCGCTCGGCATCGAGCTCACCGAGCTCAGGCCCGACCAGGCCTCCTACATCGGAGTGCCGGTCGAGGGGCCGTACAAGAGCAATCACTATCGATACTGAGCGGCCGCTTGTGGCCGGGATCTGATGGCGAAGCCGTTGTGAAACTGTGGCTCGAGGGAGGACAATGTCCGGCGGGATGGCAGTGAGGTCGAGAGTCGCGCTTGTGGTCGGGTGCCTGCTCGTGTTGGCGACGGCCGCCCGCGCTGCCGCGGCTGTGACCCTTCAGCGGGTCGGGACCTTCAACGACCCGATCAACATCGCCTCGCCGCCCGGAGACCCACGGCTGTTCGTCGTCGAGCGAGCGGGGACGGTCCAGGTGGTCCACGACGGGACCACCTCGCAGTTCCTGGACATCAGCTCGATGGTCAGGGACACCGGCGAGCAGGGCCTGCTCTCGATGGCCTTCGATCCCAACTACACCTCGAACGGCCTCTTCTATGTCTTCTTCACCGACAACGGCTCCGGCGGCGCGGGAGTCGGCGACAACCACGTGGACGAGTTCAGGGTCTCGAGCAATCCTAACGTCGCCAATCAGGCGAGCCTCCGGCCCGTGCTGACGATCGACCGCCCCAACAGCGGGACCACAAACCACAATGGCGGCCAGCTCCAGTTCGGCAAGGACGGCCTGCTCTACATCTCGGTCGGCGATGACGCGAACGGCTCGAACGCCCAGACCACCGCGAACCCGCACGGCAAGATCCTCAGGATCGACCCGCACGGTGTGGGGAGCGGCGCCCACGGGATCCCCGCGTCGAACCCGTTCACGGCGAGCCCGACGCCGGAGATCTGGAGCATGGGGCTGCGCAACCCGTTCCGGTTCTCGTTCGATCACGCGACGGGAGACCTCGTGATCGCAGATGTGGGCGAGGGCACCTGGGAGGAGATCGATCTCAATCCGAGCTCGAAGGGCCTCGCGCGCGGAGCCAACTTCGGCTGGCCGAACTGCGAAGGCTTCGTCAACCAGGGCTCGTCGACTCCATGCTCGCTCCCGGGCTCCACCTCGCCGGTCTTCGCCTACCCGCATGATGACCCCGGCGGAAATGCGGCATTCGGCTGCGCGATCATCGGCGGGTTCGTCTACCGCGGCAGCCAGATTCCGGAGTTGGCGGGCCGCTATCTCTACACGGACAACTGTCACGGTCAGCTCCGCTCGATTCAGCTGGGGCTCCCGTTCGCCTCGGGCGATCGGGCCGAGAGCGCACCCGGCGCGCTCGACGGTCCCCAGTCGTTCGGCGAGGACTCGAGCTGCAACCTCTACATGACGAACGGCAACGCGGTGGAGCGGATCGTCGGATCGGGGTCAGGTCAGTCGGTCTGCCAGTCGAGCCCGGTCACCTGCGGGAAATGCCCGGCGGGCAAGAAGGGCAAGAAGTGCAGGCACAAGCGCAAGAAGAAGCGAGCCCTCGAGTCGAAGAAGCACAAGAAGCACAAGAGGTGCAAGAAGCACAAGAAGAAGCGGAAGAGCAAGAAATAGACTCGCCTGACGGGCCGCCAGTCTTCGCCGAGTCGTTGAATCGAGCGTGTACGCGCTCTCGCCATACACCTCGGACGGGGCGCGGACGCTCAACTCCCCGGACAGCATCTATGCGCGGGCTGGCGGGCCGAAGGCAACGCCGGCCGCCGTCTGAGAACCTGTCGCCCGATGAGGGCGATGATCCTGGCGGCAGGGTTGGGCACGCGGCTGCGGCCGCTCACCCGCGTGATGCCGAAACCGGTCGCGCCGGTGCTGAACAGGCCGATCGTGGCCTGGATCGCGGACCTGCTCGCGAAGCACGGCTTCGAGGACGTCGTCACCAACCTCTCGTATCTGCCCGAGCAGATCCGCGAGGCGCTCGGCGACGGCTCGTCCTTCGGCCTGCGGGTCTCCTACAGCGAGGAGCCCGAGCCCCTCGGGACCGCCGGTGGGGTCGGCAAGGTTCGCGACTTCCTGAGCGAGACGGAGTCCTTCCTGATCATCTCCGGCGATGCGCTCACCGACATCGACCTGAGCGCGATGCGCGAGGCACACGAGGCCAACGTCGAGCACGGGGCGATCCTCACCATCGCCACCAAGCGCGTCGACGACACCACCCAGTTCGGTGTCGTGATCACCGGCGACGATGGCCGGGTCCAGGGCTTCCAGGAGAAGCCGGAGCCCGCGGAGGCGCTGTCGGATCTCGCCAACTGCGGCATCTACATGTTCAGCAGGGAGATCTTCGATCACTTCCCGCCGCCGGACCATCACAGCCCCGCCGGCGACGAGGACCAGCCACCGGGGTTCGTCGACTGGGCAATGGACGTCTTCCCCGCGCTGCTCGAAGGCGACGTCCCGTTCTACTCGCACGAGATCGACGCCTACTGGAACGACATCGGCTCGATCAGCGAGTTCGTGCAGGGCAATCGGGACGCTCTCGCGGGCGCGGTCGGCATCGAGCCCTCGGTGCCCGCTGTCAAGGAGGGGATCTACGCGGCCGACGGCTCGGATCTCGACGGAGTCAAGGTGAAGCCGCCGGTGCTGATCGGATCCGGATGCCACGTGGGCACCGGGGCGGACGTGCACGGCCCGGTCGTGATCGGCGACGGCTGCGAGCTGGGCGCCAGCGCGATGCTCCGCGACTGCGTCGTACTGCCAGGTGCGCGGATTCCGGCGGGTGGACTGGTCGTCGGCGGCCTGTACGGGGTCGAGGCCGACCGGCCTCTCGGCTGACGCCTGCTCTTTCGGCGAGATCTTCACGCCGCCGGTTCGGACGAGAAGCGGCTATTGAGCTGCTCGGTCCCTAGGACTGCAGCTCGCGGATCACGTCATCTGCCCAGGGGTTATCGCCGAGTCCCTCCTCGTCGCAGACGATCTTTTCGCCGTCGGGGAACTCGAGCGTGAGGCGGATCGTGCTCTGCAGGCGCTCGGTGGAGGCCTTGATGCCGGCTCGATCCCAGGACGCCGACTCCTCCTTGATCTTCACGCCGCTGCGCCCGGGCTTGTACTTGAACGCGTAGAGCTTCTCCGGCGTGACCGCGAGCATGAACTGGCCGGGCAGGCCGCCGGCCTTCTTCTTGCCCATCATGTGAGCCGCGCCGTAGGCGAGGGCGCCCACCTGCGTCTTCGAGATCGCCATCTTCGTGCCGGCGCCCGTGGGTCGGAAGGCGCCCACCGCGAGCACCTCACCGTCGACGTGAGGCTCGACAGAGGCCCGGTACTTCCCGCGCCATTCCTCCGCCACCTCGGGACTGATGTCGAATCGACCCATCACTGACTCCCCTCGGTCGTAGGCCCTGTGTGTGCTGAATCTACTGCTTGGGAATGAGCGCGCTCTTCGTCACTTCTCGCGGCGGAAGGTGGTCGGATACCCAAACGGGCCCTCGCATCGATCGCCGCACTGGTCGCCCCGCCGCTGTGCGCGGCCTGCGGTGCCCGCTGCGCTCCGGAGGTGGTGTTGTGCCATCGATGCGACGGAGAACTGGCCGGTGCGCCACGGGTGATCGAACCGGGTCCGCCGGGCGTGGACCTCGCGGTTGCAGCCTCGCCGTTCGACGGCTCTGCCCGTAGGCTGGTGCACGGCCTCAAGTACGGCCGCAGGCTGTCGCTGGCCGGCGTAGCTGCGACGGCGATGCTGCGAGCCCTGCCGCCGCATGAACTCGCCGGAGCGGTCGTGCCGGTGCCGGCCGGTCCCTGGCGATGGCGCTGGCGTGGCTTCGACCCCGCCGAGGAGATCGCCATTGCGATGGCGGAGCGGGCCGGGCTGTCGGTCGATCGGTGCCTGCGGCGTGGAAATGGGCGCCGTCAGGTGGGCCGTAGACGCTGGGAGAGGCTCACGAATCCGCCCCGGGTCTGGATCGCGGGGCCGGCTCCCCCGCAAGTACTCCTCGTCGACGACGTCTGGACGACCGGCGCGACGCTCAGGGCATGCGCCGAGGCCCTCCGCGGGGCGGGCGCACGGAGGGTCGTCGCCCTGACGCTCGCGCACGCCCTGTGATCCGAGTAGGCTCGCCCGGTGGCAGGGAGGCTCAAACTCGCGGTGATGATCGCGATCCTCGGTGCGTTCATCGGCGCACCCTCGGCGATGGCGAGCGGCCCTCGTCTGAGTGTCCCCCAGAGCGATCTCGAGGCGGCCTTCAAGTGCCCCATCGACCCGACGAACGCAGCGGTGACGCCGGTGATGTTCGTGACGGGGACGGGCGCGAGCGGAGATCAGGGCTATCTGATCGGCCAGAATGCCTTCGAGGCCTACGGCCATCCGGTCTGTTACGTGAACTTCCCGGACTTCACGACGGCTGACATCCAGATCTCCGTGCAGTACCTGGTCTACGGGCTGCGCAAGGAGTTCGCGCTGGCTCACCGAAAGGTCGCCGCGATCGGCATCAGCCAGGGAGGCCTGCTGCCCCGCTTCGCGCTCACCTACTGGCCCGACCTGCGCAAGAAGGTGAGCGACGTGGTCGCAGCCGCGGGCACTCAGCACGGGGGCACGAACATCGGCGGAGGATGCTCCGCCAGCTCGCCCTGCCCGCCCGCGGATTGGCAGCAGGGCAAGGGCTCCCGCCTGCTGCGCGCCATCAACTCACAGCCGGACGAGACCCCCGGGAACGTCTCCTACACAACGGTTCGCTCGCTGACCGACGAGACCGTCCAGCCGCAGGGCGGAAAGCACCCGACCTCCGCCCTCGACGGGGCGAGCAACATCCTCATCCAGGGTGTCTGCCCGGGCCGCACGACGTCCCATATCGGCACTGCGGTCGATTCGGTCACGTTCGGAGCCTTCGTCGACGCAGTGGGCCAAGCGGGCAAGGGAAAGAGCGGGGCGGCCCGGGTCTCGCGCTTCCCGTCCGATGTCTGCTCACACCCCTATGCGCCCGGGCTGAACGAGGCGCAGACGACTCTCTTCCTGCAGGCCTCCGGGAGCATCATCGGCGGCAATTCATCGATGGTCCCGACGGTCCCGGCAGAGCCCCGGGTGCGCAAGGTCTTCAGGCGGGTGCCGGACCAGAAGCGCGGCTGACGGCATCGCTTGCCGAGCGAGGGAGTCGGGCGTAGCATCCGGACGCCACCCCCGACGGAAGGAGGCCACGTGAGGATCGAGGTCAGTGGCAGGCATATGGAGGTTACGGACGACCTTCGCGAAGCCGTGATCCAGCGATTCGCCAGAGTGGGGAAGCAGGTTTCGGAGCTCGCCACCCTGGAGGTCCAGCTCCGCGAGGAGAAGAACCCGCGGATCTCGGATCGGATGGTTGCCGAGGCCACCCTGCATCTGAAGGGCGTGACGCTCCGGGCCAAGGAGGCGTCCCCCGATATGCTGCATTCGATCCACGAGTTGGCCGAGGACATCCGCCGGCAGGTGAAGAAGCACCGCGAGAAGCGCCGTAAGCGGCAGCGGACCCGCAAGATCATGGAAAGACTGCGTGGCGAGACAGCCTAGGGGCCACCAGATCGCTCTCTTATCTGGAGCGGCCGCTGGTGGCCGCGGTCTGATGGCGAAGCAAGGCCGTCGCTAACCTAGATCCCAATGGCCAGAGGAATCATCGACCGCGCCCTGCGCATGGGCGAGTCGAAGCAATTCAAGGAGTACCAGGGACGGGTCGAGTCGATCAACCGGATCGAGCCCGAGATGGAGCTGCTCGATGACTCCGAGCTGCGCTCGGAGGCCGACGAGCTCCGTAAGCGCGCCCGCGAGGGCGAGTCTCTCGACGATCTGCTTCCCGAGGCGTTCGCGCTGGTCCGCGAGGCCAGCCGGCGGGCCCTGGGGCAGCGCCACTTCGACGTCCAGCTGATCGGCGGCATGGTGCTCCACTCGGGCGCCATCGCTGAGATGAAGACGGGCGAGGGCAAGACGCTCACCGCGACGCTTCCCGTGTTTCTCAACACGCTCGCCGGCGATGCCGTGCACGTTGTGACCGTCAACGACTACCTCGCCCGTCGCGACGCCGAGTGGATGCGCCCGATCTACGGGGCGCTCGGCGTGACTGTCGAGGCGATTCAGGAGGGCGACGATCCGCCCGCCCGTCGTGAGAAGTACGCCTGCGACGTCGTCTACGGGACGAACTCGGAGTTCGGCTTCGACTACCTGCGCGACAACATGGCGGGCTCCCTGGAGGAGTGTGTGCAGCGCGGCTACGACTTCGCGATCGTCGACGAGGTGGACAACATCCTGATCGACGAGGCCAGGACGCCGCTGATCATCTCCGGCCGCCCGGAGCAGGCCGCCGACCTCTACTACACGTTCGCCCGCCTGGCCAAGCAGATGAAGGGCGAGCCCCACAAGGAGAAGCTCAAGTCACTCGGTGAGTCGAAGGCCACCCACGAGGCCGAATACGACTACGAGTACGACGAAAAGCACAAGACCGTCGCGCCGACCGAGCCCGGCGTCAAGAAGGCCGAGGAGTTCCTCGGCGTCGAGAACCTCTATCTCGGCGAGCACGGCACTCTGGTCAACCACCTGATCCAGTCGCTCAAGGCCGAGTCCCTCTACAAGCGCGGCGTCGAGTACGAGGTCGTCGAGGGCCAGGTGATGATCATCGACGAGTTCACCGGCCGCATCCTCGAGGGCCGGCGCTGGTCTGAGGGCTTGCATCAGGCGATCGAGGCGAAGGAGGGCGTCTCCATCAAGGAGGAGAACCAGACCCTCGCGACGATCACGCTCCAGAACTACTTCCGCCTCTACGACAAGCTCTCGGGCATGACGGGCACGGCGCTGACCGAAGCCCAGGAGTTCATGAAGATCTACAAGGTCCCGACGGTCGAGATCCCGACCAATGTCGAGATGATCCGCGCCGATCAGAACGACGCGATCTACAAGACCAAGGACGGCAAGTGGAAGGCCGTCGTCGCGGAGATCGAGCGGCGCCACGAGATCGGCCAGCCCATTCTGGTCGGGACGATCTCAGTCGAGACCTCGGAGATGCTCGCCGACCAGCTCAAGCGCCGGGGGATCGACCACGTCGTCCTCAACGCCAAGCCCGAGTACGCCGAGCGGGAGGGTGAGACGATCGCCCAGGCGGGACGCAAGGGCGCGGTCACGATCGCCACGAATATGGCGGGGCGCGGCGTGGACATCAAGCTCGGCGGCAGTCCCGAGGGCATGGCTCAGGCGGAACTTCGCAAGCTCGGCCTCACCCCCCAGGATGAGAGCTACGAGGAGGAGCTGAAGACCCTGATCGAGCAGTTCGAGTCCCAGATCCAGGCTCAGGCGGATGAGGTGCGCGAGCTTGGTGGGCTGTTCATCATCGGGACCGAGCGCCACGAGTCCCGCCGGATCGACAACCAGCTTCGCGGCCGCTCGGGCCGCCAGGGTGACGCCGGCGAATCCCGCTTCTTCCTCTCCGCGGAGGACGACCTGATCCGCCTCTTCGCCGGGGACCGCATCTACAAGATCCTCGACCGGCTCGGCCCCGTGAATGACGCGGGCGAGGAGGAGGCGCTCGAGGCGAAGATGCTCACCAAGACCATCGAGAACGCCCAGAAGAAGGTCGAGGAGCAGAACTTCCTGATTCGTAAAAGGGTCCTCGAGTACGACGACGTGATGAACGAGCAGCGGCGCGTCGTCTACAAGTACCGCCGCGAGATCCTCGAGGGCAAGGACATGTCGGACTCGGCTCGCGAGGGCGTGGTCGAGGTCGTCAGCTCCCTGGTCGACGACTACACGCCGGGCGACGTACTCGAGGACTGGGATCTGGCCGAGCTTCAGACCCAGGTCCAGCAGCTCTGGCCCTCGACCGTCAACGTCACCGGCATGGAGATCGAGAACCTCGACCGCGAGGCGCTGCGCGAGAGTCTGCTCGCCGATGCGCTCGCCGCTTACGACCGCCGCGAGCAGGACTTCGGCGACGAGATCATGCGCCAGCTCGAGCGGGCGATCCTGCTGCAGATCATCGACAACCGCTGGCGCGAGCACCTCTACGAGATGGACTACCTGCGCGAGGGCATCCACCTCCGGGGCTTCGCCCAGATCGATCCGCTCGTCGCCTACAAGAACGAGGGCTTCACGATGTTCGAGGCGCTCATGCACGCCATCTGGGAGGAGTTCGCGCGTCTGATCTTCCACGTCGAGGTCGAGGTCGCGCCGCAGGCGCAGGCC
>DASUPK010000035.1:0-22711 GCA_036276255.1 Solirubrobacterales bacterium | reverse complement strand
CTGGAAGCTTTCAGACCGGATCGGGCTGGTGTTCTGCTGGGCTCTCGGCCTGCTCTTCTGCGCTATTGCGGCCGCGATCGTGATCTATCTCCTGATCCAGGGAATCAAGTACGTACGGCCCGAGCTGCTCACCACCTCCCCGAAGACCGGCTTCAGCCAGTCCGAGACGGGCGGGTTTCTCGACCCGCTGGTCGGGACATTCATCGTCGCGATCATCGGGATCTCCCTGGCGCTCCCCATCGGAGTCGCGATCGCCGTCTGGCTGAGCGAGTTCGGGCGGCCCTTCGCCCTCGCCCGGATCGTGGAGTCGACCGTCGAGATGATCGCCGGGACCCCGTCGATCGTTCTCGCCCTGTTCGGCACCGTGATCTTCTCCAGCACCGCCCTGGCGTTCCTCAGTCGCGAGTCGGGCGGGGTTGTCTTCGGCCGCTCGTTCTTCGCCGCCGGGTTCATGCTCTCGCTCGTCGCCCTGCCGCTGGTCGTGAGCGCGACCCGAGAGGGCCTCCAGGCGATTCCGCAGCACGTGCGCGAGGCGTCATTCGCCGTCGGCAAGACGAAGGCGGCGACCACCCGCCGCATCCTGCTGCCCGCGGCGCGGCCGTCGGTCGCCACGGGCGCGATGCTCGGATTGGGCCGGATCATCGGCGACACCGCGATCATCGTCGTCCTCCTCGGGGCGACGCAGAACTTCGAGAAGACGGGCTCGGTTTGGCCCGTGAACTACCTCCAGGGTGCCGGAAGCACCCTGACCAACTACGTCTATTACAACGCCCCCACGGGGGAGGGCAACCAGCCGCAGAAGGCGTACGCAGCCGCCTTCGTGTTGCTGGTGCTCGTCCTGTTCCTCAATGCGGCGGTGGACGTCGTTCATCGCCAATCCCGAAAGGCAGGCTCATGGAATTCCTGAAGCCACCGCCCGTGCGGCGCCTCGATCTCGAGCACGCACCCGAGGCGAAGGAGGCGCCCAAGCGCCGCAACCCGCTCACCCGGAATGGAAACGGAAACGGATCGGCCCCATCTGGCTTCTCTTCCGCAAACAGGCGTCGGATCGGCTCGCCCCAGCTCTCGATCCCCCGCATGGATCTCGACGAGCTCTCGGTCGCCTATGACGGCAAGCTCGCGGTCAAGGAGGTCTCGATGCCCGTCCGCCAGGGAGAGGTCCTCGCCCTGATCGGTCCCTCCGGTTGCGGCAAGACGACCCTCTTGCGCTCACTCAACCGGCTCACCGAGTTGACGCGGTCCGCGTCGCTGGACGGGCGGATCACCCTCGACGGCAGGGACATTCGGACCATTGAGCCCACCGCCCTCCGCCGGCGGGTGACGATGGTCTTCCAGCAGCCGAACCCGTTTCCGATGAGCGTGTTCGACAACCTCGCCTACGTCCTGCGCGAGCAGGGCTCGAGGCGGGGGAGCCGGCGCTCGCTCGAGGACCCGGTGTGCGAGGCGCTCGACCGCGCCGGCCTCCTGGAGGAGGTCAAGGACAACCTCTCGCACCCGGCCCTGAAGCTCTCAGGCGGGCAGCAGCAGCGCCTCTGCATCGCGAGAGCACTGGTAGCCAAGCCCGAGGTGCTGCTGCTCGACGAGCCCTGCTCGGCGCTCGACCCGCAGTCGACCGAGAAGATCGAGGAGCTGATCGTGAAGCTGCGGGAGGACGTGGCGATCGTGATCGTCACGCACAACCTCCAGCAGGCCTACCGCGTCGCGGACTACGTCGGCTTCATGTACCTCGGCGACCTGGTCGAGTACGGCGGCGCCAAGAAGCTTTTCGGCAAGCCCAGCGAGGACCGGACGAAGGAGTACATCAGCGGTGGCTTCGGCTAGTCCTCCGATCTGGGCGCTCGGCGCCGCCACGCTGGTGTTCGTGGGTGCGGCCCTCTCGGGCTGCGCCACGACCCAGGACGCCAACAAGCGGGCCTCGATCCAGGCCGACAGGACCCTGGCGAGCCGCAAGGCGCTGGAGCTCCATGGCACCGACCGGGACGTGCAGGTCGTGAGCACGACGGTCATCAACGGCAAGGAGGGCTCCGCCGTGGTCGCCGTGCTGCGCAATCGCGGTTCCCGTCCGGTCAACGACCTGCCGATCGAGGTGGGCCCGGAGGGGGGCGATCCGGTCAACGCCAGGCCGAACGTGCCGTACTTCCAGTCGCACGCTCCGGCGATCCCGCCCGGCGAGGAGGCCACCTGGGTGTATGTCAGCAAGGACCCGCTCGGCTCGAACCGGGCCTTCGTCCGCGTCGGCGCGCACCCGACTCCTCCGCTCTCCACCGCCGACCACGTCTCCGAGCTCGATGCCGGGGGCCAGGGCGATGGCTCGAGCGTGAAGGCAGACGTGACGAACGACACCGGAGTTCCGCAATACGACCTCGACGTCTATGCCGTGGCGCGCAAGGGCGGCCGATTGGTGGCGGCCGGCCGCGCCAACCTCGAGCACCTCGGGGTCACCGACAGCGCCCACCTGACGCTGCCGGTGATCGGCGACGCCAAGGGCGCCCGAATCCAGATCTTCGCCCCGCAAACCCTCTTCCAGTGAGGTCCTCATGCCAGACGTGAAGCAGCAGACGACGAAGAAGAGCCCAGCACATTCGGCGCCCACAAAGAGCGGCGCCGGATCAAGTTCCTACGCGACCTGTGAGGAGTGCGGCGCTCCGCTCGACGAGAAGCAGCGCTACTGCGTGAGCTGCGGCGCACGCCGGCGGGACAAGGGCGGCCCGGCCGTTCAGTACTTCGCGAGCGCCGGCAAGCGCGGCCGCCGTGGCGGCACGCGAACTGCAGGGCCGTCCGGGGCCCGGGCGGCTGCCGTGCTCTTCTTCGTCGTGCTGCCGATCGCGGTCGCGATCGGGGTCCTGGTGGGCAACGGCAACGGCTCGAACAACGACCAGCAGCTCGCCGATGCCATCAAGAACCTTCAGGCCGGTGGGGGCGGCGGCACGGCGCTCGCCTCGACCGCCTCTACGACGCCGATCACCAGCGACTGGACGCTGGAGCGGGGCTACACGGTCGAGCTGAAGACCCTGCCCACCGCCGGCACCGACCAGGCCGCCGTCAACTCAGCGAAACAGGACGCCACCTCCCAGGGAGCCAGCGACGTCGGGATCATCAACACCTCGGAGTTCGCCGTCACGCCGGCGCCGCCGGGCGGCGCGTACGTCCTCTACTCCGGGCAGTTCAAGTCGAAGGCCGAGGCAACCAAGGCGCTCGGCAAGCTGAAGGCGAAGTTCAAGGACGCCCAGGTCGTCTCCGTGAAGAAGAACTCCAGCGGGGAGGGCCAGCTGGTCAACAAGACGGCCTACGGCGATGTGCACAAGGTCGAGGGCTTCACGCCGAGCGCGCAGAAGGTCGCGTCGGACACGGCCCTGGTCAACCAGGAATCTCAGAAGACCGGCAAGAACTACGTCGACTCGCAGAAGAGTCTCCCCGATGTGATCGTCGTCGGCGGCAGCGGCGGCGGCTCGAGCAGCCCGGCTGGCCAGGGGAACGGCGACTGATGGCCGCGAAGCCCAACATCAAGATCCCCAGGCCGGCGGTCAGGCTGTACGCGCCCGACATCAGGCTGCCGAAGATCCAGCCGCCGAAGCTCGGCCGGCCCTCCGGCAACGGGTCGTCCGCGGCCACCCGAAAGAGGGCCACCCGAAAGCGCGGTGGAGCGGCGGAGCCGAACCGCGAGCTGATTGCCCAGCGCGACCGGCTGCTCGAGAAGTTCACGGTCATGCAGGCTGATCTCGGCGGTGCCTTCTACGAGATGGCGATCCGCGACCACGTGAAGATGGACGTCCTGACCCGCAAGGCCGCGGAGTTGCAGCGGCTCGACATGGAGCTGGGCGAGGTCGAGGAGGCCCTGGAGTTGGAGCGATCAGACTCCACGGCGGCCTGCGGGAACTGCGGCGCCGAGCACGAGCCAGGGGCGAAGTTCTGCTCGCAATGCGGCGAGGAGGTCGGCTGAGATGCGGGCCGTCCGCTGGCTGATCGATACCGCTGGGAGCATCACCGACACCCGCTTCCGGCTGGTGATCGCGTCGTCGAGCACGGCGACCGCGCTGATCATCGGCAGCAGCCTGGCCAGCGGCGGCGACAGCGGGCTCGCCTCGCAGCTGATGCAGGCGCTGGCGGCGCTGGGCGGGCCGTCCTCGACGCCCGCCTCGACCACGCCGGCGTCGACCGCTCCCGTCGCCGCAGCCCCGAAGGCCGGAGGAGGGGGAGTCACGCCCATCTCGTCGGTGCCGGTGAGCTCACCGACAGCGGCGCCCACATCAACCACCAAGACCCCGAAGACGACCACGCCGAAGGCCGGCCGCGTCAAGCACGTGTTCGTGATCACCCTGAACAGCCCCGGCTACGACAACGCCTTCGGCGCACAGTCCGAGATGCCCTATCTGGCGAACACGCTTCGTCCCCAGGGTGAGCTGCTCAGCAACTACTCGCTGCTCACCGACAAGGGACTGCCGAACTACATCGGGATGGTCGGGGGCCAGTCGCCGAACGCGCTCACCTCCGGCAACTGCACGACCTACACCGACTATCCGGGGAACGCGCAGCCCGACCGCAACGGGAGCGTCTCCGGCGACGGCTGCATCTACCCGACGCAGGCGATCAACGTCGCCGACCAGCTCTTCAGTGCCCGCTTCAGCTGGGGCGCCTACATGGAGGACATGGGCAAGCCCGAGCCGGTTCCCCAGGGACAGACGGCCCCGGCCAACCCGCCCCAGAACTGCGTCCGCCCGGACGTCGGTGCGACTGATCCGACCCAGGACGTCCGCAAGGCCGATCCGAGCACCGGATATGCGGGCAGCGGCTACGCGGTGAGGCACAACCCGTTCGCGTACTTCCACTCGCTCCTGGACCTGGGCAGCTGCACGCAGAAGGACGTTTCGCTCGACCGTCTGGATGGTGCGCTGGGGGGCGGGACGCCGAACTTCACCTTCATCTCGCCGAACCTCTGCAACACCGGCGAGCCCACCGAGTGCGATGCGGACATCAAGGACCCGGGCCCGAGTCAGGCGGACAAGTTCCTCTCGGATTGGGTCCCGAAGATCCAGGCCTCCCCGGCCTATCAGCAGGACGGCGTCCTGATCGTCACCTTCGGGGAGGCCGACCCAGCCGTCAACGGAGCGCCCGTCGGGACGCTGCTGCTGTCCAAGTTCCTGACCCCGGGAGCGACAAACGCGGGGGCCTTCAACCCGTACTCCATCTTCCGCACCGTCGAGGACCTCTTCGGCCTCCAGCATCTCGCTGCCGCGACTCGGACGGGCACCACATCCTTCGCGTCGGACCTCCTGGGTTCGCAGAAGAAGAAGAAAAAGAAGAACTGACCAAATGAAGCTAGGGAAAGGAAACTGATGAGGAAGATGTATGCCGCCGCAGCATTCTGCGCGGTTGCGATCGTTGCGGTCGCTGCGGCGAGCGGGGCAGCGGCCCAGGGGCCACTGAAGGTGCACGGGAAGGCATCCGTGTTTCCGACCCCCGTCAACACTCTGGACTCGAAGGGCAAGGCCCATACGACGTCCATCACGGTCACGGGCAAGGTCAAGACGCGATCGGCGTGCCTGGCCGGCCGGAAGATCGAGTTCACCGAGGTGACCCCGGCCGGCAGCTACGTGCAGGCCGTGACCGCCACGAGCACCCGAAACGGGTCGTTCACCGCCACCCTGCCGTTCGTCAAGACGGGCCTGACCGCGAAGGCCAACGGCACCGCGGTGACCCTGTCCGCGACGGCGAGTCAGACGACTCGCAGGGACAAGGAGAGCGGGGACAAGGTGAGGTGCCTCGAGGCCAGCGGCATCAACGATTTCACCGCTGCCGTCTGAGGAACCGACTCATATGCGAGGGCGCGCGCGAGCGCGGTCCTCAGGTACGGCCCGCCACCGGCGGGTCGTCGCCGTTCTTGGCTAAGCGGCGCTGCCGGCCAGGATTGTCGGGATGACCCGCTCCTCGAACTCGAAGCCGGTCTCCAGGGCACGCCGGAGCGGGCAACTCTCGGCGACTCGCTCCAGCCTGCGGACCTGATCCGGCGAGAGGTGTCCCGGCAGGTGAAGCTCGATCTCGAAGCGACACGGCTCGGACTCGGGGTCGTAGTCCACCTCGACCCTCGCGTCGCCGACCTCCCACTCGTGGCGTTCCGCGTACAAGGCGACCATCGTCGCGATACATGAGGCGAGCGCGGCAGGGAGGAGCTCGTGGGGTGCCGGTCCCTCATCGGTGCCACCGAGGCGAACCGGCTCGTCGGTGACGACCGCGTGGCGCCCGTTGACGTCGACGCGATGTCTGAGCTTCCCGGTGCGATGGGTTGAGGCGGTCATCGTCATCGACAACGACACTATCACACAACTGTATACTTGTGCTACAGTTCTCGCCATGGCATCGAAGCTCGAGATCCCTCGTCCGCTTCCCACCCCCTTGGTGGAGCGGGTCGCCGAGCGCTTCCGAGTGCTCGGGGAGCCGATGCGAATCCGCCTGCTCGAGGCGATGCGCGAAGGCGAGAAGAGCGTGAAGGAGCTGCAGGAGGCGACGGGCGCCTCCCAGCAGAACGTCTCCCAGCACCTCGGCGTGCTGCTTCGGGCCCGCATCGTCGAAAGGCGCAAGGAGGGGAATTTCTCCCTCTACTCGATCGCCGATCCCGTCGTCTTCTCCCTCTGTGACGACGTGTGCGGCGGGCTGCGCCAGGAGCTCGAGCAGCTCGATGACCTGCTCCAAGGAGGTTGATGAGATGTCCCGGTCCCGCTGGCCGCTCGAGCGCGTCCTCTTCGCCCTCGCCGGCACCGTCATCCTGATCAGCGTTGCACTCGTCGCCCTGGTCTCGCCCTGGTTCCTGCTGTTGACCGCGTTCGCTGGGGTCAACATGTGGCTCTACGTGCTGGTCGGGACCTGCCCGGCCTCGTACGTTCTGAAGCGCTCGTGCCACCTGCGCTCGGTCGTCTATCCGGAGTCCCGATGACCGGCGTCGGTCCGATCGGGAGGCTCGGGCGCTACACCGCCACCCATTTCAGGGTCGTGGTGATCGGCTGGGCGATCATCGCCCTGGGCCTCGGCTTTCTCGCACCGCGGGTCGAGAAGGCGCTCTCCGGGGCGGGGTGGGAGACGAGCGGCTCGCAGTCCGTGCAAGCCCGGCAGCTGATCGACCGGAACTTCAACGGCCTCTCGAGCTACGGGCTGATGGTGGTCGTCCACTCGCCGAGCGCCACCGTCGGGGACCCGAGCTTCCAGACGACCATCGGAGCCGTAGAACGCAAGCTCCGCGCCGATCGCGCCGTCAGAGGCGTCGTTCCGCCTCAGCCGGGCACCTCGATCTCGCCCGACGGGCACACGGCGATCGTCCAGGCCGGAGCTGCCCGTGACGCCAACGGAATGGTGCGGGCAGCAGACGATCTCAAGGCCCCCCTCGCTGCTCTTGGCAGGGATGGCGTCCAGGTGAACCTGAGCGGTGCCGCCGGGATGTGGTCCGACTTCAACGCGGCCAACAAGAACGCGATGCTTCGCTCCGAGGTGATCTCCTGGCCGGTGACCCTCGCGATCATGCTGGTCGCCTTCGGGTCGCTGGTGGCCGCTGGCCTGCCGCTGATGCTGACGATGGTCGGCTTGGTCGCGGCCGCTGGTTCGCTCTACATCGGGACGCAGATCATGCCCATCTCGATCTGGGCGATGAACTTCGCGTTGATGTTCGCGCTCGCACTGGGCATCGACTATGCGCTGTTCGTCGTCCACCGCTTCAGGGGAGCATTCTTCGGCTCAAAGCTCACTCCCGAGGACGCGGTCGCCCAGGCCATGGACACGGCCGGCAAGGCCGTGCTCTTCTCCGGGATCACGGTGCTGATCTCGCTGAGCGCCGTGATGCTGGTGCCCAGCCCGGCGTTCCGCTCGATGAGCTTCGGGATCATGGTGGCGGTGATCTTCGTGCTGGCGGCGACCCTCACGCTGCTACCGGCGGTACTCGCGAAACTGGGACCGAGGATCGACAAGCTCTCGCTGCCCTGGGTCCACTCCGGCGAGCACCGCTCCCCGCGCTTCGCCGCCTGGGGGGATCGGCTCTGGCGCCATCCGATGCGCTACGGCGTGCCCACCCTGATCGTGCTGGCGGTGCTGATTGTTCCGGTGACTCAGCTCAATACGGCGATGCCTTCGATCAAGGTCGTGCCGGCGAGCGATTCCTCGCGTGTCGGTTACGGGCAGGTGCAGGCGGCCTTGGGCCCCGGGGCGACCGGTCCCGTGCAGGTGGTGGGCCCTGCCGGTCAGGCGGCGTCCGTCTCCGCGATTGCAAGGCGTGACCCGGGTATCGCCCAGGTCATGCCCGCCCAGCGATCCGGCGATCTGGCGCTGGTTACGGCGGTCCCCAAGCAGGACCCCTCCAGCCCGCAGGTCGGCGCCACGGTCGATCGGCTGCGAGCCGACCTGCCCGCCGGGACATTCGTCGGCGGCGCGGTCGCCGAGAACCACGACCTGCAGACGGCTCTGTCGGCGAAGACGCCGCTGGTGATCGGCGTGGTCCTCGCCCTCGGCTTTGTGCTCCTGCTCTTCGCCCTGCAGGCACCCCTGATCGCGGCCGCCGGGGTGATCGCCAGCCTGCTCGCTACCGGAGCCGCCTTCGGCGTCGCGAAATGGATCTTCCAGGACGGAGCGCTGCACTCGCTGCTCGGCTTCGAGCCGCAGGGATTCCTCGATGCTTGGGGGCCGGTCTTCTTCTTCGCGATGATCTTCGCGATCTCCATGGACTACACGGTGTTCCTGCTCTCCTCCGCGAAGGAGCACTGGGATCGCACCGGCGACGCCAAGGAGGCGATGATCGGCGGGCTGGCACATTCCGGACGCGTGATCTTCGCCGCCGGCGCCGTGATGGTGGCCGTCTTCTTCACGTTCGCGCTCTCCGGTCCACTCCCGCCGAAGGAGATGGGATTGATCCTCGGCATCGCAGTGCTGCTCGACGCGATGCTGGTGCGGCTACTGCTTATGCCGGTCCTGCTCAGGCTGTTCGGCCCCTGGGCCTGGTACCTGCCGCGGTGGGCGGACCGGATCCTTCCCGACGTCCGCTTCGGGCATAGCGGCCACCCGGCCGCTCCACTTCCGGAGTGAAGGCCGTAGCGACTTGACGGGGCGGCCGCTGTGGTGGGCTGGGCCGTCACGGACGCCTGCCCGGCGCCGATTCGGGCTTCCCGCGCCTGATGCCGTACAACCCGTAGAGCCTTGACCACCCCGACCTCGACTTCCACGAAGAGCACGCCCCGTACGCCCACCGTGGCGATCGTCGGCGGCGGCGCCAGCGGGTCGCTGGTCGCGGCCCAGCTGCTGAGGCGCCATCACCGCGGCGGCCTCCGGGTGGTCCTGATCGAGCGCCGGGAGCGCCTCGGGCGCGGCGTCGCCTACTCAACCGACAATCCCCAGCACCGCCTCAACGTCCCGGCGGGCCAGATGGGCGCGCTGCCGCGCGACCCCGGCCACTTCGTCCGCTGGGCCAGGTCAAAGGACCACGACATCGGCGCGCCCGATTTCGCGCCGCGCGGCATCTACGGCGAGTACCTGTGCAGCGTCCTGGACGACGCGGAGCGCTCGGCGCAGCCGGGCGTCGAGCTCGATCGCCGTTGCGACGACGCGGTCGGAATGAGGATGGTCGAGGACTCGGAGCCGCCCCGCATGGTGATCGAGCTCGCCTCGGGCGCGACCGTCGTCGCGCATCACCTGGTCTTGGCGCTGGGCAACCTGCCTCCGGCCACGCCGCCGGGTGCCGCCCCGGAGCTCCTCGCCAGCCCGCTGTACGAGCGCGATCCCTGGGACCCCGGCCTCCCGGCCCGGGCCGCAGGTGACGACAAGGTTCTGCTGGTCGGCACAGGCCTGACGATGGTCGACGTCGCGCTCGCGCTCGGCGAGGGCGAGCGGCCGGGGACGATCCTGGCTGTGTCCCGGAACGGGCTGCTGCCCCAGAAGCACCGGCGCGGGCTTGCCCCGCCCAACCGGTGGTTCGAGCTTCCTCCGACCGAGGTGCGCCTGGCCGAGCTGGTCAACCGCCTCGAGGCGGAGATCGCCAGCGCCGAGCAGAACGAGGGGGACTGGCGACAGGTGATCGACGCGCTCCGTCCGTACACCAACCGCATCTGGCGAAGGCTCTCGGAGGAGGACAGGGAGGAGTTCGTCAGGCACCTGGCCCGGCGCTGGGACGTGGCGCGCCACCGGATGGCGCCCGAGATCGCGCGGACGCTCGAGGTGATGCGTGCAGAGGGGCGCCTACGCCTGGCCCGCGGCAGCCTCGAGTCGATGAGCCCTCGCGATCTCGACGTGGAGGTGACGCTTGCTCTCGGCGAGGGGGAGTCGACGCGCTTCCGGGTGGATCGGGTGATCAACTGCACCGGGCCGACTCTCGACCTGGCCCGAGCGGGCGAGCCGCTGCTCGAGCGGCTGCTCGCCGACGGCAGTGTCCGCCCGGGTCCGCTGGGCCTCGGCCTCGACCACGACTCGCGCGGCGTCCTTCTCGATTCCGGCGGATCGCCCTCGGCCCTCCTCTCGACGATCGGCCCGATGCGCAAGGGCCGCCTCTGGGAGACGACCGCGATGCCCGAGATCCGCGTCCAGGCGCTCGAGCTCGCGGACCAGATCACCGCTCAGATGGAAGCGGCCACCAGGGCGCTGTACTCAGGAGCGTAGGGCGAAGCCCGAACCGACTTGGGGAGGGCGCCCGCTCGTGGCCGCGGCTTGATGGCGAAGCCGGGTGGCGTCTACTTGGCGGGTAGGCAGTACCCGTACGCCGTCAGCTGCGGCACCGGCCCGAAGAACCCGTAGGAAGTCGCCGAGAAGGTCCCGTTGGGGTTGAAGACGCCCTGCGCGAAGAGACCCTCGGTCGAGCCGTTGCTGCTGAAGCCCCCGGTGACCATCCGCTTGCCCGCCGGGCAGGCCGGGGTTGTGGCCGTCGCCGAGCCGCCGGTGCCGACCGGGGCCGGGGAGGAGGCGACCTCCGTGATGACCGGCTTCTTCATCCGGGCGCAGTAGGCGATCGCAGTGAGCTCGCCGGAGCCGGTCCCGTAGGCGTGGCCGCTGACGACCCAGGCGTTCGTGCCGAGAGCATGGGACTCGGTGACGTAGTCGCCGCCGTCGCTGCGGAAGTCGGTTCGCTGGAAGCCGCCGGAGACCAGCGACTGTCCCTTGGGGCAGCGCGCGATGACGGTCTTGGTCTGGCCCGGCCGGAGGTAGGCCGTCACGTGGGGCGTCGGCGTCGCCGGGATCACACCGAACCCGCAGATCGCCTGCACGGTGACGTTGCGCGGGGTGGTGCTGGAGCGGCTGGGGTCGAGGAAGACGACGCTGATGTGCCAGCCGCGCTGGGCGCCGAGGCGCTCGTAGGAGTGGGGGTAGACACCCTCGCCGTCGCCGCCGACGGCCGGGCTCTGCGACATCCCGCCGCCGAGCGGGAACCTGCCGCCGGGGCAGATCGTCTGGAGCCGCGGTGCGGTGTCGGGCTGGGTGACACGGAAGCTCTTGGTGGCCACGGTGAAGTTGGTGATCGGCTTCGCCAGGCCCGGCGTCGCTGCTCCCTTGTGCCCCTGGAGCCGGACCGTGCCCTGCTGCGAGTCGAGCACATAGACGCCGCCGACCGCGCGCAGGGCCATGCGCAGGTGATCGCAGTCGGTGCCCTGCCTGAGCACGTAGACCTGGTTGACGTTGGCGAGGCGCCTGGTGTTGGTCGCCACTCCGACCTTGCGCTTGGTCTCCTTCTTGATCGCCTTGGCGAGCTGGGGCGGGGGCGGGTAGCAGCCGTCGTCGCTGAAGCGGCGCTCGAAGAGCGCAACCTTGTACGACGCCTCGAGCCGCTTGGTCGGGAGGCTGAAGCCCGCCTTGATCGCGAATGCGCTCGAAGCCGTGACGAGCAGGCCCGCCGCGACGGCGATCAGCGAGATGGTCAGAGCAAATCGCCTCATGGATCGATCAGAACCCCCCGGCTACCGAGAAGTTGCGCATCCTGGCGACCTCCCCGGGCGCGCGGCGCGCGACTTGCGTGGGGCGGCCGCTCGTGGCCGCGATCTGATGGCGAAGCCGGGTTACTGACGCTAGTCGGTTTCGACGGCCCGCCCATTGCGCTGCCAGGTGCCGACGCCGCCGTTGGCGACGTGCAGGACCCGCTCGAAGCCCTCGCGCTGGAGGATCGAGGCGGCGAGGCCGCTGCGCTTGCCGCCGCTGCAGATCGCCGCGATCTCGCGGTCGCGGGGCAGCTCGCCCTGGCGGCCGGGCAGCTCGCCGTAGGGCAGGTTGACCGAGCCGGGGATGTGGCCGCCGGCGAACTCGTCCTCATCGCGGACGTCCAGCACCATCAGGTCGTCCTCCTCCATGCGGCCGGCGAGCTCCTCCGGGTCGATCAGCTCGATGCGCCGCACCGGCCTGCCCTCGGAGCGCCAGGCGGTCATCCCTCCCTCGAGATAACCGCGCACCCGGAGGCCGACTGACGCGAGCAGCTCGGCGGCCTCGAGCTCGTAGCCGTCGGAGGCCGCGACGACGATCAGCTCGACGTCGGGCGGGACGACCTTGGCCACCTTGGTTGCGAAGCCGGTCTCATAAGCGGAGGCGCTGATCGCCCCCGGGATGTGCGCCTCGTCGAACTGCTCGTTGGTGCGCGCGTCGACGAGCAGCGCGCCCTCGGCGATCCCGACCTCGACCGACCTGGGCGCGAGCGGGATCGGCGTGCCCATGTCCTCGATCAGTGGCCCCTGGTTGATCGCGACGATGTGCTCGAGGTTGGGCGGCGGCGCGCCCAGCGTCGCGATGGCGTCCTCGACGAACTCGTCCTCGGTCGCGAACCGCAGCGCTCGGTTGTGCTCGCGCTCGAAGCCGATGGTGGAGGTCGACTTGTGGTCGATGCCGGAGCTGCCGCAGGCCGAGCCGCCCAGGTGCCCGGGCCAGACCTCGACGTCGTCGGGCATCACCATCAGCCTGTCGTGCAGGGAGTGGAAGATCCCGGCCGCGCCCTCACGCTTCTCGATCGCCAGGTCCGGTCGCGCCACGTCGCCGACGAACAGGGAGTCCCCGGTCAGCACGGCCCAGGGGTCGCCGCCACGGGCGGCATCGCGAAGCACGAATGACGTGTGCTCGGGGCGGTGCCCCGGCGTGTGGACCGCCTCGATCTGGACGTGGCCGAGGTCGAGCCGCCAGCCGTCGGCGAACGCCTCGTGCGGGTACTCGGCGTCGGACAGCTCGTGGACGTGGATCGTCGCCCCGGTGGCGCGTGCCAGCCGCCCGTGGCCGGAGACGTGGTCGGCGTGGTTGTGGGTCTCGAGCACGTGCTCGATCCGGACGCCGTGGAGGCGGCTCAGCCGCAGGTAGGGCTCGATCGACCACTGTGGGTCGATCACGGCCGCGACGCCCGTGCCGGTGTCCCCGACGAGATACGACGCGCAGCTCAGGTCCTCATGCAGAATCTGGCGAAAGAGCATTGTTGAGTAGATTAGTCGAGAACTGCCCGCGAGGGCCGTCCCCGAAGACTAGGAGCCGGTGAAGCTCGGCGGGCGCTTCTCGACGAAGGCGAGCACACCCTCGATGAAGTCCTTGCTCTGGCCCTGCTCGCGCTGGGCGTCGGCTTCCGCATCGAGCTGGCCGGCGAGATCGGCGTACAGCCGCCGGTTGAGCAGCCGCTTCGCCCCGGCGTATGAGAGCGTCGGCCCGTTGGCGAGCTTCTCGAGCAGGGCGGAGGAGGCCGATTCGAGCTCGTCGTCGCCGACCACCCGGTTGATCAGACCCCAGTCGAGCGCCTGCTTCGCCGGCACGCGCTCCCCCAGCATCGCCATCTCGGCGGCTCGGGCGTATCCCACCCGGGCGGGGATGAACGCGGTCGAGCCACCATCCGGCACCAGGCCGATGTTGACGAAGGCGAGCAGGAAGTAGGCGGACTCCGCGGCGAGGATCAGGTCGGCTGCGAGCGCCAGCGAGAGGCCGATGCCGACCGCCGGGCCGTTCACCGCCGAGATCACCGGCTTGGGCATCTCCCGGAGCACGGTGATGATCGGGTGATAGCGGTCCTTGAGGCGGGCGCTCAGGTCGGGGAGGCCGCCATCGTCGGACCCACGCTGCTCCTTCAGGTCCGCACCGGAGGAGAAGGCTCGCCCCGCGCCGGTAATCAAGACGGCGCGGATCTCCTCGTCGCCCGCGACCGTGTTCACGGCGTCGAGCAGGTCGACTCCGAACTGCTCGTTCCAAGCATTCAGTGCCTCGGGCCGGTTGAGCAGGATGCGGGCCGCCGGCCCGTCGGTGGTCAGGTCGACCGTCTCGTGAGAGGCCACGGCTGAACCCTATTCTCCTGTGCCCGTGAGCCGGTATCTGCCCACGGCCGTGGTCAAAGGACTGACGCGGCTGCTCCAGCGCTCGATCCAGCGCACCTGGATCCCGGTTCGGGTGCAGCGCGCGTGGACCGAGGCCGCGGCCACGATCACGCGGATCCCGGCCGGTGTCTCGGTCGAGCACGGGTCGCTCGGGGGGCGTCCGTGCGACCGCCTGGTCCCGCCAAGCGCGAACGAGGGACGGGCGGTGCTCTACCTGCACGGCGGCGGGTATTTGATCGGCTCTACCCGCACCCACCGCGGACTCGCCGCTCAGATCGCCCAGGCCGGCGGGGCGCCCGTCCACCTGCTCGATTACCGGCTCGGCCCGGAGCACGTCCACCCGGCTGCGCTCGAGGATGCGGTGGCCGCGTACCGCGAGCTGCTTGGGCGCGGTTTCGACGCCAGGTCGGTCGTGGTCGCTGGAGACTCGGCAGGCGGTGGCCTGGCGGTGGCGCTGGCGGCGCGCCTGCGAGACGCGGGCGAGCCGCAGCCCGCCGGGCTGGCGATCCTGAACGGCTGGCTCGATCTCACCAATTCGGGCTCGTCGGTCGCGGTCAATGCCCCCCGCGACTTCGGGCTGCGCCGGGATCTGATCGAGCAGGGCGCCGAGCTCTACCGCGGCGCCGCGGATCCGGCCGATCCCGAGCTCTCGCCGGTGTTCGCGGACCTGAACGGTCTGCCTCCGACCTATCTCCAGGTGGGCACGCACGACCTCCTGCTGGACGATTCCGACCGCTTCGCCGAGCGCGCTCGCGCCGCGGGGGTCGACGTCGGGTACTCGCGCTTCGAGGGGATGTGGCACGACTTCCAGATTGCGGCCGGGCTCCTGCGCGAAGCCGACGAGGCGATGGCCGACCTGGGCCGCGCCCTGGGTGACATCTGGGAAGCGCGCCCCCTCGCGGATCGCCCGTCGATCGCGCTCATCGGCTCGAGCAACGGCGGCCCCCCGAGGGCGCTGCGAGTGGCGATCATCGGCGCCGGCTTCGGCGGCCTCGGCCTCGCGATCACCCTGAAGAAGGCGGGAGTCGAAGAGGTGACGATCTTCGAGAAGGCCGACGGGGTGGGAGGGGTGTGGCGGCACAACACGTATCCCGGAGCGACCTGCGATGTGCCCTCGCAGCTCTACTCGTTCTCCTTCGAGCCGAACCCGGACTGGACGCGCCAGTACTCGCCGCAGGCGGAGATCCTCGGCTACCTCGAGCACTGCGCAGCCGAGTACGGCCTCGACCGGCACCTGCGGTTGGGCACAGAGGTCGAGCGCGCGGACTTCGACGACGACGCGGGCGTCTGGCGGATCCGCACGACCGAGGGCGACACAATCGAGGCGGAGGTCCTGGTGTCCGCCTGCGGCCAGCTCAGCCTGCCGGCGCTGGGGCGCATCCCCGGAGCGGATCGCTTCCGCGGGCCGATCTTCCACACGGCCCGCTGGGACCACGAGGTCGAGCTGGAGGGCAAGCGTGTCGCCGTGGTCGGTACCGGCGCGAGCACGATCCAGGTGGTGCCCGCGATCGCGCCTCGGGTGGGCAAGCTCGACGTCTATCAGCGCTCGGCGCCCTACGTGATCCCGAAGAACGACCGGCCGTTCACGGACTGGGAGCGCACCCTGTTCCGGCGGTTTCCACCGCTGCGCCTGGCCCAGCGCTTCCTGGTCTGGCTGCGCTTCGAGGTGTTCGTCTCGGCCTTCAACCAGTTCAGGGCGATGGGCCGGCTCGGCACGAGGATGGCGGACCGCCAGCTGCGCGACCAGATCGCTGACCCGGAGCTGCGCAATGCGCTGATGCCTGACCACGTGCTCGGTTGCAAGCGCGTCCTGATCTCGGACGAGTACTACCCGGCGTTCGCCCGCGACAACGTCGAGCTGATCCCCCAGGGAGTGAGGGAGCTGACCGAGACCGGCATCCTCGCCGAGGACGGCACCGAGCGCCCGGCCGACGTGATCGTGCTCTCGACGGGCTTCGAGAGCACTCGCTTCCTCGCCCCGATGGAGATCCGTGGGCGCGGCGGCCTCGACCTGAACGAGGTCTGGAGCGGGGGCGCCAACGCCTACCTGGGCCTGACGGTCCCCGGCTTCCCGAACCTCTTCGTCATGTACGGGCCCAACACGAACCTCGGCTCCGGCTCGATCGTCTTCCAGCTCGAGAGCCAGATGCGCTATATCGCCGACGCGGTGGAGAGACTGCGCCGGCGCGGCGGATGGCTCGCCGTGCGCCCCGAAGTCGCCGAGGCATTCGATCGCGAGATGCAGGAGCGCCTTTCCACCTCGGTCTGGCAGACCGGCTGCAGCAACTGGTACGTCGACGAGAACGGGCGGAACTCGAACAACTGGCCCGGCTTCACGCTGGAGTACCGGCGGCGTACGCGGCGCCTCGATCCGGCCGAGTACGAGTTCAGCTGAGCACGTCGGGCTTGTAGCCCATCTCCTCGAGCGTCCGGAGGAGGCGCTGGGCGTGATCAGGGCCGCGGGTCTCCATCACCAGCTCGACCCCGGTCTGGCTCACCGCCAGGCCGACGCCCTCCCTGACGTGATCGACGTCGATCAGGTTCGCTCCGCCTTCGCCGATCTTGGTGAGCAACGTGGCCAGCGAGCCGGGCTCGTCGGGGATCTTGAAGAAGACCCGCAGCCGGCGACCGCGCTCGGTCTCGTGATGGCGGGCGATGTCGGCGAGCACCCCGATGTCGATGTTCCCG
Organism: Solirubrobacterales bacterium; assembly: GCA_036276255.1. Taxonomy (GTDB): domain Bacteria; phylum Actinomycetota; class Thermoleophilia; order Solirubrobacterales; family 70-9; genus DASUPK01. Next base: position 5,747 of record DASUPK010000035.1, on the reverse strand, counting down.
CCCGAGAGGATCACGACGGTGGTGCCGGAATCCGCGGGCGAAACCAGGCCGCTGCGAAGCGCGGCGACGCCCACCACGCCGGCGCCCTCGACGACCAGCTTGGTCCGCTCGAGCAGCAGCAGGATCGCTCCCGCGATGGCGCCCTCGTCCACCTCGACGATCCCGTCCAGAAGCCGCTCGAGCATCGGGCCGGTGAGCTCCCCCGGGTGCTTCACGGCGATGCCGTCGGCGAGCGCGCACTGCGATCGGATCCCGATCACCTCGACGTCTTCCCGCGCCGACTTGATCGCCGCCGCGATCCCCGACGCGAGCCCGCCGCCGCCGATGGGGATGAGGACCTTCGAGAGATCCGGGACCTCCTCGAGCAGCTCCAGTCCGATTGTGCCCTGGCCTGCGATCACATCGGCGTCGTCGAACGGGTGGATGAAGGCGCCGCCCTCTCGCTCGGCGTACGCGCGAGCGTCCTCCACGGAGGCGTCGATCGACTCTCCCTGCAGCACGATCTCGGCGCCGGACTCGCGGGCGGCGGCGACCTTGGCGAGGGCGGCACGCTCGGGCATGAAGATGGTTGCGTCGAGGCCGCGCGCCCGGGCCGCGTAGGCCACGGACTGACCGTGGTTGCCCGCGCTCGCGGCGACCACGCCCCCGGCCCCGTCGCCCAGGGCGGCGATCTTGTTGAGCGCCCCCCGCAGCTTGAAGGACCCGGTGCGCTGCAGGTTCTCGGCCTTGAGAGCGATCGGGCCGCCCGTCGTCCGTGAGAGGTAGCGCGATTCGATCACGTAGGTGCGGCGCGCCACGTCGGCGACCACCTCCCGGGCGGCCTCGATGTCTCTCAGGGAGACCGTGTCGCTCAAGGCGAGAGGGGCACGGTGGCATCCATCTCGACCAGCGCCCCCTTCGGAAGAGCAGCGACCCCCACCGTGGTGCGAACCGGGAACGGCTTCTGGAAGAAGGTCGCGTAGACGTCGTTGACGTCCGGGAACTGGGACATGTCGGTCAGGTAGATGCCGATTCGGGCCGCGGCCGTGAGCTTGGTGCCCGCGGCTCGGCAGATCGCCTCGAGGCTCTGCAGGCAACGGCTCGCCTGCTCGGTGATACCACCCTCGACCAGCTCTCCGCTCTCGGGGTCGAGTGGCACCTGGCCGCTGACGTAGAGCACGCCGTCGGCGATCACGGCCTGCGAGTACGGGCCGATCGGAGCCGGCGCTTCCCCGGTCTCGACGGCTCGCCTCTCGCTTTGGGATGCATCCATGCCGGCCTCCTCGTGGATTCGCCAGTATCTCACCGATGAGAGCTCTCGCAATCGTGCATCAACGCGACGCGGGCCCAGGGGTGTTCGCCGACGAGATCCGCGCGCGCGGGGTGGAGCTGGACGAGTGGCTGCTCTCGGAGCGCGGAACCGCGCCGGCCGTCGAGATCGCGGGTTACGACGCCATCCTCACCTTCGGCGGCGCGATGCACGCCGACCAGGAGGATCGCCATCCCTGGCTGCGCTTCGAGAAGGACTTCCTCGCCGCCATGATCGACGACCGCATGCCCCTGCTCGCAGTCTGCCTCGGCTCGCAGCTGCTTGCCGAGGCGGCGGGCGGCTCCGCCCGGCGGGCGAGCGAGCCGGAGATCGGGTGGCACCGCGTCGAGGTGACCGAGGAGGGGAGAGCCGACCCGCTGCTCGGGCCCATGGCGCCGGGCTTCGAGGCCTTCCAGTGGCACAGCTACGAGGCCCTGCCGCCCGAGTCCGCGACGCTCCTCGCCCGCAGCCCGGTCTGCGCCCAGGCCTATCGGGTCGGCGAGGTCGCCTGGGCCATCCAGTTCCACGCGGAGGTGAGCGCGGCGGACGCGGAGGCCTGGATCGACGACTACCGCTCCGACGAGGACGCCGTCCGGATCGGCGTCGACCCGGAGGCTCTGCGGACCGAGACCCGAGAGAAGATCGGTGACTGGAGCCACCTCGGGCGCGAGCTCTGCGGCCGTTTCCTCGAAGCTGTGGGCTAGCGGCCACCAGGCCGCTCCACTTTGGAGCGGAGGGCGAAGCCCGGAGCGACTTACGTGGGGCGGCCGCTTGTGGCCGCGATCTTGTGGCGAAGCCGTGGCGCGACGACGCGCCGGGGTTCTTGTTGCCGTGGCCGGAGCCGGCTAGTTGTGCTTCTCCTTCTTCGGCTTGAGGATCTGGCCGACTGGGCAGGGGGCGGCGGCGCGATCCGATGGCGAGGCCGCTGGCCTACTCCGGCGTCACATACGCGCCGGTTAGCCCGCCGTCGACCAGGAAGGTCGAGGCGGTCACGTAGGAGCTGTCGTCGCTCGCCAGAAAGAGGACTCCCTGGGCGATCTCCTTGGCTTCGGCGAAGCGACCCATCGGCAGATGGACCAGGCGGCGGGCTGCCCTCTCAGGGTCCTTCGCGAACAGCTCCTGGAGCAGCGGCGTGTTGACCGGCCCGGGGCAGAGGGCGTTGACCCGGACGCCCTGCTTGCCGAACTCGACGCCCAGCTCCCGCGAGAGCGCAAGGACGCCGCCCTTCGACGCCGTGTAGGAGATCTGCGAGGTGGCGGCGCCCATCACCGCGACGAACGAGGCCGTGTTGATCACGGATCCATTGCCGGTCTTCAACAGGTGCGGGATGCCGTACTTGCAGCAGAGGAAGACCGACTTCAGGTTGACGTCCTGAACGCGCTGCCAGGCCTCGAGCGAAGTGTCGAGGACGGATACGTCGTCGTCCGGACTGATCCCGGCATTGTTGAAGAGCACGTCGATGCGGCCCATCTCGCTCGCCGCCTTCGCGTACATCTCCCGGACCGAGTCCTCATCGGCCACGTCGGCCTGCAGGGCGAGCTCGCCCTCCGCCCCTTCCGAGAGGTCGACGCCGACGACCCGTGCGCCCTCCTCGGCGAACAGCCGGGCCGTCTCGGCGCCGATCCCGCTCGCTGCCCCCGTGATCACACACACCTTCCCCTCGAGGCGTCCAGGCATCAAACCTCCTCTGTCGCGTAATAGACGTTCTTGACCTCGCTGTAGGCCTCGAGCGCGTCGGGGCCGAGCTCGCGGCCGACGCCGGACTGCTTGAAGCCGCCGAACGGCGTCGAGACGCGAACCGAGGTGTTCGAGTTGATCGAGACGACGCCGGTCTCGATCGCGCGCGCCACTCGCAGCGCCTTCGCGCCATCCCGGGTCCAGACCGAGCCGGAGAGGCCATAGATCGTGTCGTTGGCGATCCGGATCGCCTCGGCCTCGTCCTCGAATGGGATCACGCAGGCGACCGGGCCGAAGATCTCCTCGCGTGCGGGGCGATCGTCGTTGGAGACGGGCGCCAGCACGGTCGGCGGGAACCAGTAGCCGGGGCCGTCGGGGGCGGTGCCGCGGAAGGCGACGGGCGCGTCGCCGTTGACGTAGGAGGAGACGGTCTCCAGTTGATTGGCGGAGATCACCGGCCCCATCTGGGTCGTCTCGTCCAGCGGGTCGCCGACCTTGATCGAGGTGACGGCGCTCTCCAGCGCCGACATGAAGTCGTCCATCGCCGAACGCTCGACCAGGATGCGTGAGCGGGCGCAGCAGTCCTGGCCGGAGTTGCCGAAGACGGCGCCGGGCGCGGAGGAGGCCGCGGCGGCGATGTCGGCGTCGGCGAAGATCAGGTTGGCGCTCTTGCCGCCCAGCTCGAGGGTGACCCGCTTGATGGTGGCCGCCGCGCTCTCGGCGATCCCGCGCCCGACCTCGGTCGAGCCCGTGAACGCGACCTTGGCGACGTCGGGGTGCTCCACGATCCGCTGGCCGCAGACGCTGCCCTTCCCCGGCACGACGTTGAGCGCGCCCTCCGGCAGGCCCGCCTGAACGACGATCTTCTCGAGCTCTATCGCGGTCAGCGGCGTGAGCTCGGCCGGCTTCAGCACGATCGTGTTGCCGGCCGCCAGCGCCGGCGCCACCTTCCAGGAGGCGATCGTCAGCGGGAAGTTCCAGGGCGTGATCAGCCCGACCACGCCGAGCGGCTCGCGGAAGGTCATGTCGATACCCCCGGCCACCGGGATCGTCTTCCCGGTGAGCCGCTCGGGGGCGCCGGCGTAGTACCGGAAGGTCTCGACCACCATGCCCATCTCTCCACGCGCGTCGGAGATCGGCTTGCCCGCGTTGCGGGCCTCGATCCGGGCGAGGTCCTCCTGACGCTCCGCGATCGCGTCTGCGAGGTCGTGGAGGAGCGCCGAGCGGGCGGCGGGGTCCATCGCCCGCCATCTGGGGAACGCCTCGCGCGCGCGCTCGATCGCGGCGTCGGTCTCCTCGACCCCGGCGCGGGGGATCTCCGCCATCACCTCCGCGGTTGCCGGCTCGATGATGCGGATCGCTTCCTTGCTAGCCACGACTCGACGATATAGGGTCCGCTCGTGGCATCAGGGGAGAAGAGCAAGAAAGCTGCCCCCAGACCCGGTGGCCCCGGTGGTACCCGAGGCATGCTCACGCTCGACGAGCTGAAGAAGGCCGGCGACGAGGGCACGATCGACACTATCGTCACCGCCTTCACGGACATGCAGGGGCGGCTGTTCGGCAAGCGCATCGAGATCGATTACTTCCTCGAGGAGGTCACCGGCCACGGCGTCGAGGGCTGCAACTACCTGCTCGCGCTCGACATGGACATGGAGCCCCTCCCCGGCTACGAGATGGCGAACTGGGAGGACGGTTACGGGGACTTCGGGATCAAGCCCGACATGTCGACTCTGCGCCGGATCCCGTGGCTCGACCGCACAGCGCTGGTGCTCGCGGACGTCGTCAACGAGGACGGCAGCCCGGTCGTCGCCTCGCCCCGCCAGATCCTGATCGCGGTCTATGAGCGGGCCATCGAGATGGGCTTCACGCCGTACGCAGCCTCGGAGCTCGAGTTCTACCTCTACAAGGAGAGCTACGCCGAGGCCTGGGAGAAGGGCTACAAGGATCTCACCCCGACGATCCCCTACATCCTCGATTACCACATCCTCGCCACCACGATGGACGAGGCCTATCTTGGGCCGATCCGCCGGGGGATGATGGGCGCCGGAATCCCGGTCGAGTTCTCCAAGGGCGAGGCCTGGTACGGGCAGCACGAGGTCAACTTCCGCTACGCGGACGCGGTCACTTCCGCCGACCGCCACACGATCTACAAGAACGGCGTCAAGGAGATCGCATTCCTCAACGACATCTCCGCCAGCTTCATGGCGAAGCCCTCCGAGGACGACATCGGGAGCTCCTGCCATCTCCACCAGAGCCTGGTCGACAAGGACGGCAAGAGCGTTTTCGTCGACGACAAGGGCGAGGAGACCGACACGTTCATGCACTTCATCGGCGGCATGCGGAACCACATTCGCGAGCTTGCCCTCTTCGTCGCCCCGGCGATCAACTCCTACAAGCGCTACGCGGCGGAGAGCTGGGCGCCGACCTCGGTGTCCTGGGGCCGCGACAACCGCACCTGCGGCTTCCGAGTGGTCGGCCACGGCCAGTCACGCCGGGTCGAGTGCAGGATCCCCGGCGCCGACGCCAATCCGTACCTGGCGTTTGCGGCCCTGCTGTCCTCCGGGCTCGACGGCATCGAGAACAAGACGGATCCGGGCCCCGAGCTGAAGGGCAATGCCTACGAGGCCGGGGAGGCCGAGGCGTTCCCCGCCTCGCTCCGTGAGGCGGTCACCGAGTGGGAGAAGTCGGACTTCGCAAAGAAGGCCTTCGGCGAAGCGGTCCACAAGCACTACGTCAACTACGGCCAGCTCGAGCAGGGCCTGTTCGACAAGGTCGTGACGGA
>DASUPK010000034.1:0-9054 GCA_036276255.1 Solirubrobacterales bacterium | reverse complement strand
GACTCCCCCGCCGACACCCGCGCCAGCGCGTCGTACGCGTAGGTGAACGGCAGCGCGCCCGCGAGCGTGTCGAGCCAGTTCGCCATCTCGCTCCGCGGCACCAGCAGCCCGCAGAGCAGGATCTGGGGCAGGATGAACGCGGGCATGAACTGCACGGCCTGGAACTCGGTCCGGGCGAAGGCGCTCACCAGGAGCCCGAGCGACATCCCCAGCACCGCATTCGCGATCGCCAACACGGCCACCCAGAACCCCGATCCCGCAGTCGTCAGGCCGAGCACCCCGTAGGCGAACCCCGTCGTCACCGCCGCCTGCAGCGCAGCCAGCAGCGCAAACGCGATCCCATAGCCCGCCAGCAGGTCGAGCTTGGAGAGCGGCATCGTCATCAGCCGCTCCAGCGTCCCCGTCGTCCGCTCGCGCAGCATCGTGATCGACGTGATCAGAAACATCATGATCAGCGGGAACAGCCCCAGCATCGGCGGACCGATCCGCTCGAACGTGCCCGGCTGCCCCTCGAACATGTACTTGACCAGCGTCATCAGGACGCACGGAATCACCAGGACCATCGCGATCGTCCGCGGATCGCGGCGCAGCTGGCGAAGCACCCGTCCCGCGACGGCCCCCGTGCACCGCGGGCTCACTCTCCCTCCTCCTCACGGATCAGTCGCAGGAAAGCCTCGGTGAGGTCATCCGCGCCCGTCCGCTCCAGGATCTCGCTCGGCGACGAGACCGCCAGCAGCCGCCCCTCTCGCATCAGCGCCAGCTGGTGACAGTTCACCGCCTCGTCCATCACATGGCTCGAGACCAGCAGCGTCTTCCCCTCGCGCGCCAGTGAGTAGAACGTCTCCCAGAGATCGTGGCGAAGCACCGGGTCGAGGCCGACGGTGGGCTCGTCCAGGATCAGCACGTCCGGGTCGCCGAGCAGCGCGGTCGCGAGGGACACCCGCGCCCGCTCCCCGCCCGACAGGTCCCGCACCACCCTCTGCTCGAAGCTCCCCAGGCTGACCGTCCGGATCGCCTCGTCTATCCGCTGCCCCGATGCGTCCAGAACTCGCGCGAAGAACCGCAGGTTCTCCCGGACGGTCAGATCGGAGTAGACCGACGGTGCCTGCGTCACGTATCCGACCCGAGAGCGCAGTCCCACCGCCCCGGCCGACTCGCCAAGCACCTGGACCTGTCCCCCCTCGACGATCTGCACTCCCACGATCGAGCGCATCAGCGTCGTCTTGCCGCAGCCGCTCGGCCCAAGCAGCGCTGTGACTGACCCCCGCTCGATCGTCAGGGAAAGATCCGGCAGGACGACGTTGTCGCCGCGCCTCACGCGCAGCCCGGAGATCTCGATCGCGGCTATGCCGCTCAGCCTATGCCGCGCAGGCTATGCCGCTCAGCCCAGGCCGCGCAGGCACTGCGACTCGGGCATCGCCTTGAGTCGCTTCAGCGTGCTGTTCTCAATCTGCCGGATCCGCTCGCGGGTCACCCCGAACGCCACACCGACCTCCTCGAGCGTCATCGGCTGCCGGCCGCCGAGCCCGTAGCGCAGCTCCAGCACCTCGCGGTCCCGGCTCGGCAGCGCGGCCAGCGCCCGCGCCACGTCCTCCCGCTGCAGGTTGTCGGAGGCCGTCTCGAACGGCGACTCGGTTTGCTCGTCAGCGACGAAGTCGCCCAGCTCCGAATCGTCCTCGTCGCCGATCGGCTTCTCCAGCGATACCGGCATCTGGCTGACCCTGAGCACCTCCCGCACCTCGCGAGCGGTCCAGCCCAGCTCCGCGCCGATCTCGGCCGGCTCCGGCTCGCGCCCGAGCCGCTGCACCAGGGTCCTCTCCACGTGCACGACCCGGTTCAGCTTCTCCACCATGTGAACCGGGATCCGGATCGTCCTCGACTTGTCCGCCAGCGCCCTGGTAACCGCCTGGCGGATCCACCAGGTGGCGTAGGTCGAGAACTTGTAACCCCGCCGGTAGTCGAACTTCTCGACGGCGCGGATCAATCCCAGCGACCCCTCCTGAATCAGGTCGAGGAAGCTCAGCCCCCGCCCGAGATAGGACTTCGAAATCGACACGACCAGCCGCAGATTCGCCTCGACCATGTGGCGCTTCGCGGCCATGTCCCCCCGCTCGATCCGCTTCGCCAGTGCCACCTCCTGGTCGGCGGTGAGCAGATCCACGGTCCCGATCGAGCGCAAATAGAGCCGCAGCGAGTCCAGGCTCGGCTCAACCGTCAGATCCAGCTCCTGCCTCTTCCCGTTCCCGTTGGAGGAACCCTCTCCCTTGCTCTCCTTGTAGGCAGTGACGCCATCTGCGGCGATCACGTCCACACCCTGCTCGACGAGATGGCTGTGCAGCTCGGACACCTGTTCCTTGGTGACCTCCACCTCCTCGAGCGTCGAGGCGATCTCCTCGAACGTCAGATAGCCCCGCTCGGTCCCGGTTGCGATCAGGCCGCGCAGCTCATCGGTCCCCTCGAAGGGCTGATCTTCGGCCACGGGGGCCTGGCGAATCGACGCCATACCTCTCTCCTCCTCCCCGGTCTCCCGGCCTCTCCCCTAAGAAGTCCGAGCTTGAAAAGCGTGCGGGAGTATAGGGCCGGCCTGCGCTGCTATTCGACCCACTTTTCAGGAAATTTCAAACCCCAGCGACATCGGCTCGGCATACTGAACGAATGACCGACTCCATCCCGACCGTCACCCCGAGCCGCGATGCCCAGGCCGAGACCCCGGCAACCAGGGTCAGCCTCTCCCGGGTGGGCGTCGTCGGCGTCGAGAAGATCATCCGCGTCTGCGCGTCTCAGAACGGCGGGGAGCCGACCGACGAGTCGCTCTACCACGCCGACCTCGAGTGCTTCGTCGACCTCAACCCGGAGCAGGCCGGCGTCCACATGTCCCGCTTCGAGGAGGTCGTCAACGAGGCCATCGACACCGTCGTCCTCAGCGAAGCCCTCCGCGCCGAAGGCCTCGCCGCCCAAATCGCCGAGCAGGTCCGCGAGCGGCAGGACGGCATGCGCGCCGAGGTCAAGATCGCGGCCCGCTATCCCGAGATCGTCCCGGCCCCGGTCTCCGGCCTCCCCACCCAGGAGCTCTACACCCTCTTCGGCACCGCCGTCGCGTCCGACCGCGGCACCAGGACCCTGATCGGCGTCGAAGCGCAGGGGATGACCGCCTGCCCCTGCGCCCAGGGCCTGGTCGAGGACGGCGCGCGCGAGCGGCTCGTCGAGGAGGGCTTCGGCCCCGAGGACATCGACCGCATCGTCGAGGCCGTCCCCCTCGCCACCCACAACCAGCGCGGCATCGGCACCCTCTACATCGGCACCCCCGAGGGCGCCGGCCTGGACATCGACGCGCGCCGTCTCCTGCGAATCGTCGAAACCTCCATGTCCAGCGAGATCTACGAGCTGATGAAGCGAGCCGACGAGCGCGCGGTGGTCGAGAAGGCCCACGCCAACCCCCGCTTCGTCGAGGACTGCGTCCGCGAGATGATCCGCCAGGTGACCGAGACCTTCCCCAAGCTCCGGGACGGCGCCTTCGTCCACGCCCGCCAGGAGAACCTCGAGACGATCCACCGCCACAACGTGGTCGCCGAGCGCTACGGCCTGCTCTCGGAGATCGTCGGCGAGCTGGAGAGCGGCACCCACTCCCGTCATCACACGACGATGCGCGAGTGGTTGGAAGCGCCCGGCACCCCGGCACGGGGCGGATGACAGGGCCTGACAAAGAGCTCGCCAGAGAAGCCATTCGCCGCGGCGCCTACCAGAAGGTCCCCGAGCTCGAGCCTCTGGTCGCGCTGGTGCGCGAGCGCCGCCCGCGAACGGTGGTGGAGATCGGGAGTCTCAACGGCGGAACCCTCTTCGCCTGGTGCCAGGTCGCCGATCCGGAGGCCGTGATCGTCAGCATCGACCTTCCACGCGGCATGTTCGGAGGCGGATACTCGTGGCGCGACGCTCGGCGGTTTCGGAAATATGCGCTGCCCGGCCAGGAACTCCACACACTGCGCCGCGATTCACAGGATCCGAAGACAGTTGGCCGCGTCGAGGGCCTGCTCGCCGGCAGGTCAATCGACTTCCTGCTGATCGACGGCGATCACTCCTATGACGGGGTGAAGCGCGACTGGCAGCTCTATGAGCCTCTGGTCGCGGAGGGTGGACTGATCGCGTTCCACGACATACTCGAACACGAGGCCCAGCCTCTTTGCGAGGTAGATCAGCTCTGGCGCGAGCTCGCTCCGCTACACGAAACGGCCGAGTTCAGCGACCCGGACGACGATCGAGGGTATGGCCAGTGGGGCGGGATAGGCGTGATCTTCAAGCAGCCCGAGCCCGCTCAGGCGCGGTCAGCCTGAGTGCGCCCCTGTTTGGACAGCATCCGCCTGAAGCCAAAGAAGTAGTCGACTCCGCTGATCACGGTGGCCGCGACCGCGGCGTAGACCAGCAGGTTGACGCCGAGCGGCGCGGGGTTGACGGCGATCAGGCAGATGATCGCCGCGATCTGCAGAATGGTCTTAACCTTGCCGAGCCAGCTCGCCTGGATTATCACCCCCTGCTCGGCGGCGACCATCCGCAGGCCGGTGACCGCGAACTCCCGCGCGATGATCACCATCGCGATCCATGCATCGAGCCTGTTGAGGGAGACCAGCGCGATCAGCGACGCCGCCACCAGCAGCTTGTCCGCGATCGGGTCCATCAGCTTGCCGAACGTGGTGACCGCACCCCGCCGGCGGGCTATGTAGCCGTCGAGCGTGTCCGTGAAGGCCGCCAGCGCGAAGACCCCGGCGGCGATTGCATCCCCATTGGGCGTCGCGTCCAGTAGCGCGACGACCACGACCGGCACCAGCAGGATCCGCAAGACCGTCAGCGCGTTCGGCAGGTTTAGCTGGAACATGGGGCAAGTATCGCTGGCTCAGTCGGACGCGAGCTCGCTCGCGCGGGCGAAGACCGAGTCCAGCATCGGCTCGGTCAGCTTGCCGGTGAAGGTGTTCTGCTGGGATGGGTGGAAGCAGCCGAGTATCGACCACTCCCGGCCCCGGCTTCCTTCCGGCGTCGCCAGCCGAGCCTCCGCGCCATGGCCGAATCGGGGGCGCGGGGGCGGCGCCTCGGCGCCAAGCTCGGTCAGGGTGAGCAGCGACCCGGTCCAGGCGTACGACCCGAGCGCCACGATCACCCGGGCGGCGCGCAGCAGCCGCAGCTCGCGCACCAGATACGGCAGGCAGTTGTCGCGCTCCTCGGTCGTCGGGCGATTCTGCGGAGGCGGGCAGCGGTTGACGGCGGTGACGTAGGTACGCCGCAGACGCAGTCCGTCATCGACGCTCACCGAGGTCGGCTGGTTGGCGAGCCCGGCCCGATGCAGGGCGGCATAGAGCCAGTCACCCGAGCGGTCGCCGGTGAAGATCCGGCCCGTCCGATTCCCGCCGTGAGCCGCGGGCGCCAGCCCGACGATGACGATCGGCGCCTCCGGGTCACCGAACCCGGGCAGCGGCCGCGCCCAGTAGCGCTCGCCGCGATATCGCCGGGGCCGCTCCTCCGCGCTCCGCTCCCGCCACTCGACCAGCCGCGGGCAGCGGGTGCAGTGGGTGACCTCGGCAGCCAGGGCGGACAGGCTGTCAGCCATGCGGGGCTACGCCGAGGAGGCTGCCGCGGCCAGATCCACAGCTCGGAACGACTCGACCGTCCGCTTGAGCCCCTCCGCAAGTGGCACCTCGGCCTCGAATCCGACGAGCTCACGGGCGTGGCTCACGTCGAGGTAGCGCTTGGGCTGCCCGTCCGGGCGGGAGTCGTCCCAGACCGTCTTCCCGTCGAAGCCAGCGATCTGGGAGATCATCCCCGCGAGATCGCGGATGCTGGTCTCCTGCCCCGTGCCGATGTTCACGGCATCCGAGACGTCAAGGCGCTCGGCGCAGAGGACGAGCGCCCGGGCGGCGTCGTCGACGTAGAGGAACTCCCGGGTGGGCTTTCCGGTCCCCCACAAGACGACCTCCGGATCTTCGCTCTCGGCGGCGAGCACGTACTTGTGGATCATGGCGGCGATCACGTGCGAGTCCTCGAGGTCGAAGTTGTCTCCCGGGCCGTAGAGGTTGGCCATCACCGGCGCGCAGGAATCGAGTCCATACTGACGGCGGTACGAGTCGCTGAGCACGAGCAGCATCTTCTTCGCCAGGCCGTAGGGCGCGTTCGACTCCTCCGGATACCCGTCCCAGATGTCGTCCTCGGAGAACGGCACCGGCGTGAACTTGGGGTAGGCGCAGACCGAGCAGGCGGCGACCAGCTTCTCGGTGCCGATCTCGCGACAGGCCTCGAAGACGTTCAGCCCCATCGCCAGGTTGTCGTGGGCGAGCGGGCCTGGGTTGCGGCGGTTGTAGCCGATGCCCCCCACGTTGGCCGCCAGATGGATGACCACCTGGGCGCCCCGTAGCGCGTCGGAGCAGGCGGCGCGATCGCGCAGGTCATGTTCGGCCGAGCGACTGCTCGTCACCTCGGCGCCGAGCCCCTGCAACAGGGCGACGGTCGGGCGCCCGAGGAACCCGCCGCCGCCGGTGATGGTGACGCGCTTCTGCGCCCAGAAGGCGGAGTCGGGCTGGGTCATGCCCAACAGGCTACCCATGCGGTGGCCGCTACCGTTCCACGCGTGAATCCCCCCGAGACAGCCGTGCCGACCCTCCCCGAGACCATCATCAAGGCACCCCGGCGCTGGGGCTGGCCGAGCGGTCGGGAACTGTGGGAGTACCGGGACCTCCTCTACTTCCTGACCAAGCGGGAGCTGCAGATCCGCTACAAGCAGAGCTTCTTCGGCATCAGCTGGGCGGTGCTCCAACCCCTCGTCCTCGCCTTCATCTTCGCCCTCGTCTTCGGCATCGTCATCAAGACGCCCACCGAAGGACTTCCCCCGGCCGTGTTCATGGTGGCCGGTTTGGTTCCCTGGCTCTTCTTCTCCCAGTCGGTCATGCTCGGCGCGAACAGCCTGGTCATCGACGCGGACCTGATCTCGAAGGTCTACTTCCCGCGCATCGCGATCCCGGTCGCCAAGGCGCTCAGCCTGATCATCGACCTGGTGATCGCCTTCTTCGTGGTGATCGTCGTGGGTTTGATCTACGGAGAGACGATCTCCTCGAACGTCTACCTCGTCCCCGCCTTCGTCCTGCTCGGCCTCGTCACCACCTTCGCGATCAGCTCGCTGGCCGCTGCGGTCAACGTCAAGTACCGCGATGTCCAGCTGGTCATGCCGATGCTCGTTCAGGTGCTGTTCTTCGTCACCCCGGTGTTCTATCCCGGGAGTGTGATTTCCGGCGGCTGGCGGTACCTCTACGCGGTCAACCCGATGTCTTCGGTGCTCGACGGGATCCGCTGGTCGATCTTCAACACGCCCGCGCCAGGCCTCACCGAGGTGGCGATTTCAAGCGCGGTCGCCCTGACCCTGCTGGCCGTCTCGCTGAGCTACTTTCGCCGAACCGAGCACTACTTCGCCGACTTCGTATGAGCCGCGATCTCGCCATCGAGGTCAAGGGCCTGGGCAAGCGCTTCGATATCGGGGCGGCGCAGGCGGGCGGATATCAGCTGCTCACCGAGTCGATCACCCAGCGGATCAAGACGATCGGGCGCCGGCCTCCCACCCGCGAGTTCTGGGCGCTGCGGGACATCGACTTCGAGGTCGAGCGCGGCGAGACCCTCGGAATCATCGGCCACAACGGCGCCGGCAAGAGCACGCTGCTGAAGATCCTCTCCAAGGTGACACCCCCGACCGAGGGCGAGGCGCGGCTTCGAGGCCGGGTCGGTGCCCTGCTCGAGGTGGGAACCGGCTTCCATCCCGAGCTGACAGGCCGGGAGAACGTCTTCCTGAACGGCGCCATCCTCAACATGAAGCGCCAGGAGATCATCAACCGGTTCGAGGAGATCGTCGAGTTCGCCGACATCGGTCCGTTCCTCGACACGCCGGTGAAGCGCTATTCGAGCGGCATGAAGATGAGGCTGGCCTTCTCCGTCGCCGCCCATCTCCAGCCCGAGATCCTGATCATCGACGAGGTTCTCTCCGTGGGCGACATCGCCTTCCAGGAGAAGTGCCTCGGGCGCATGGAGTCAGCCGCCCACGAGGGCCGCACGGTGGTCTTCATCAGCCACAACCTCGCGTCGGTGCGCTCCCTGTGCGACCGGGCGCTGATGCTCTCGGGTGGGCGGATCGTCGCGACGGGCACCCCCGGGGATGTGATCGATTCCTACGCCGGCGACATCCTCTCCGAGTCCAGCCGGAGCCTCAGAGACCGCGAGAACCGGGTCGGGGACGGCAGGCTTCGATTCACCGATCTCCGTCTCGAGCGGAGCGGCGACGTGATCGACAGCCCGGCGAGCGGCGGCGATTTCGACATCGTCGCCAGCTTCGAGACGGCCGATGGGTTGCCGATGAACGGGGTCAACTTCGGCGTCACCGTCACCGGTCAGGGGGAACAGCAGCCTCTGATGAACCTCTACTCGGAGACCGCGGGGGCGCGCTTCCACGAGGTCTCGGCCCGGGGAGAGGTCCGCTGTCATATCGACCGCTGCCCGCTTCCCGCCGGCCAGTACGTCGTCGGCGTCTGGGCCGACGAGCACCAGCAGATGCTCGACGCGGTTCCTCGGGCATCCGACCTGACCGTGACCGGAGGCGACTTCTACGGCAGCGGCCGCGAGCAGATGGGGCCGCGAACGGTGCTGGTCCAACACGACTGGTCAGTCCAGGATCTCCCCTCCGACGGCGACGCTCGTGGCGCCACGGGCCCGCGCGCGCTGGTCAACTGACCACTGGGGTGGCCGCCTCGAACGCCACACGCGCCGCCGACCTCCGGTCCCGCGTTGCGGAGGTGGGCTTCTGGTGGCACTCGATCGACCTCGGTGACGGTGTCGTCACCCCCGGAGCCAAGAGCAGCGACTGGCTGGAGGCGGAGATCGACCGACTCGAGCTGGGCGACCTGCACGGCAAGACGGTGCTCGACATCGGCGCTTACGACGGCTATTACTCGTTCGCGGCCGAGCGACTTGGCGCGGAGCGCGTCGTCGCGCTCGACCACTACGTGTGGTCCGCCGACATGCCGGGCTACATGAGAT
>DASUPK010000033.1:0-17460 GCA_036276255.1 Solirubrobacterales bacterium | reverse complement strand
TCGCTGCTGAGCGTCTACGGCTTCGTTTCGCTCGTCTTCTGGGCGGTGACGGTCGAGGTCACCTTCAAGTACGTCGGCCTGGTGATGGGCGCCGACAACGATGGGGAGGGCGGGATCATGGCCCTGATCTCCCTGATCCGCCAGATCCCCGCCGGCGTCCAGGGCCGCACCAAGTTCCTGCTCGCCGGCCTCGGAGTCTTTGGTGCTGCCCTGTTCTTCGGGGACAGCATGATCACGCCGGCGATCTCGGTGCTCTCGGCAGTCGAGGGAACCCAGACGATCTCGTCGTCGATGAGCCACTGGGTCGTCCCGATCACGCTCGTGATCATCGTCGCCCTCTTTGCGATCCAGCGTCGAGGCACCGGCGTGGTCGGCCGGATGTTCGGGCCGGTCATGCTCGTCTGGTTCGCGACGATCGCCGTGATGGGGATTCACGGGATCTCGATGCACCCCGAGGTCCTGAAGGCCCTCTCGCCCACTTACGGCGTCGACTTCCTCTTTCACAGTGGCAGCACCGGCTTCTTCTCACTCGCCTCGGTGGTTCTCGCGATCACGGGGTGCGAAGCGCTGTATGCCGACATGGGCCACTTCGGGCGCCCCGCGATCACCCGTGCCTGGCTGCTGCTCGTCTTCCCCGCGTGCATCCTCTGCTACCTCGGGGAGGGAGCCCTGATCCTGGACAACCCGAGTGCGATCAGCGCCCCGTTCTTCCTCCTGGTGCCACACGCGGCCCTGGTCCCGCTCGTGATCTTGGCGACGATGGCGACGGTGATCGCCTCCCAGGCGGTGATCTCCGGTGCCTTCTCACTCGCTCACCAGGCGACCCAGCTCGGCTATCTGCCGCGCCTGCGCGTGATTCACACCTCCACGCAAACCTACGGCCAGGTCTACGTCCCGATCATCAACTGGCTGCTGATGGTTGCCGTGCTCTCGCTCGTCTTGATCTTCCAGACCTCGACCAAGCTCGGCTTCGCCTACGGGATGGCCGTCACCGGCACGATCACGATCACGACGATTCTGTTCTTCGTCATCGTTCGCCACCGCTGGCACAGGCCGCTGCTCGTCGCCATCGGTGGAGCCGCCTTCTTCTTGGCGATCGAGATTCCGATCTTCGCGGCGAACCTCACCAAGTTCTTCCATGGTGCCTGGGTGCCGCTCCTGATCGGCTTGCTCCTCTTCATCGTGATGACCACCTGGCACCGCGGTCGCGAGCTGGTCACGGCCGAGCGCTTCCGGATCGAGGGGTCGCTGACGCATTTCGTCAAGGAGCTCCGCCGAAGGGATCCGCCCGTGGCGCGCGTTCCCGGTACGGGTGTGTTCCTGAACCGGGGCAAGAAATCCGCGCCGCTCTCGATGCGCGCCTGCGTCGATCACCTCCATTCGCTTCCCGAGAACGCGATCATCCTTTCGCTGGAGACATTGCCGATTCCCAGGGTGAGGCCGCGGGACCGCCTCGAGGTCGATGACCTCGGCTACCAGGACGACCGCCTGACATTCGTTCGCGCCAAGCACGGCTATGCCGAGGAGTACAACGTGCCCAGGCTGATCAGCCAGATTGCCAAGATGGGAGTCGAATGCCCCGTCGATGCGCGTCACGCCTCCTTCTTCCTCTCCCGGGTCGAGCTCAAGGCAACGGATCGGCCGGGCATGAGCCGTTGGCGCAAGCGCCTCTTCCTGATCACGGCCTCGATCAGCGCGGAGCCGGCCGACTACTTCCATCTCCCGCGAAAACGGACGGTCACCCTCGGCTCGGAGATCGATTTCTGACCCGGGATCAGCGGCGGATCAGCACGTAGACGAGCGCGATCGCGAAGGTGAGCTGGCCGACGCCGAAGGCGGTGCCCAGGTTCTTCGCGCCGAAGAGCTCGGCGAGCCCGACCCCGACGGCGAAAGCCGCCAGCACGATTGCCGTCTTGCCGAGCACCGGCGGGACTCTAGACGGCGGCCCACGGCGCCCCCGATGGGTACCGTTGGCCGGTGCTCACCGACTACCACCTGCATCTGCGCCCGGACGAGGTCGGCGAGGCTGCCGAGTACTTCACCCAGGAGAACGTGGAGCGCTACCTGGCGGCCGCAGAGGAGCAGGGCATCGAGGAGCTCGGCGTCTCCGAGCACATCTACCGCTTCAAGGAGGCCCTCGAGCTCTGGGGCCATCCCTACTGGCTCGACCAGGCGGAGGATGACCTGGCGGCCTACTGCGAGTTCGTGCGGACAACGCCGCTGCGCCTCGGGGTCGAGGCCGACTACATCCGCGGGGCCGAGGACCGGATTGCGGGCCTGCTCGACGGCCACGACTTCGACTACGTGGTCGGCTCCGTCCACTTCCTGGGCGAGAGGGGCGCCGTCGATGACCGCCGCTACGACGTCTGGGAGTCCTTCCCCGACGCGGACTCCCTGTGGAGCACCTACTTCGAGTGGCAGGCCGAGCTGGTCCGCTCCGGCCTCTTCGACATCGTCTCCCACCCGGATCTGGTCAAGATCTGGGGCGCCGACCGCCCATCTCCGGAGCGTGACCCGCGCTTCCACTACGAGCCCTTCGTCGAGGCCGTGTCCGAGTACGACATAGCCGTGGAGATCTCGACCGCGGGACTCCGCAAGCCGGTCGGTGAGATCTATCCGGCGCGGGCGCTCGCCGGGATGTGCCTGGAGGCGGGGGCCGAGTTCGCGCTGTCGTCCGACGCACACGCCCCGGACCAGGTGGGGTTCGCATACGACGATGCACTCGACTTCTTCGAGCAGCTTGGGGTAGAGCGGCTGTGCGTCTTCGAACAGCGCCGGCGGCGGACCGAGCCGATCGGCCGAACCGGCCTTGAGCCCGACGAGCTGGCAAATCGCAAGGAGGCGGGCTGATGCCCCTCCGCGTAGGAATCGGCTACGACAGCCATCGCCTGGTGGACGGCGAGCGACTGGTGATCGGCGGCGTCGAGATCGATCACGACCGCGGCCTCGCCGGACACTCGGACGCGGACGTCCTCATCCACGCGGTGATCGACGCGCTCCTGGGTGCCTGCGGGCTCGGCGACGTCGGCGAGCTTTTCCCGGACAGCGAGGAGCAGTGGAGCGACGCGAACTCGATCGACCTGCTGCGGATCGTGATCGGCCGGATGTCGGGCGCGGTCGCGAACGTCGACGTGACGGTGGTCTGCGAGGAGCCGAAGCTCGCCCCCTACAAGGCCGAGATCTCCTCGCTGCTGACCGGGGTCCTCTCGGCGCCGGTGAGCGTCAAGGCGTCGACCAACGAGGGCATGGGGGCGATCGGCCGGGGCGAGGGGATCGCCTGCATGGCCGTGGCACTGGTCGACACGGGAGACGAGATTCAGCGCGCCTACCAATAACCTTGTACGAGATGGCGCAGGACCGGCTGAGAGAGGGGCTCGCTGGCATCGCCTCGCGGCTGCCGGCGGCGCTTGGAGACGCCGCATTCGACCTGCGGACCTTCAGCGACGTCGGGCTGATCCGCCCGATGCGCCCCGACAAGCTCGCGCGGGTCGTCGAGCGCTACGTCCGCCTGGGCGCCTCCCCGGCCCTCGGCTCCGCCTCCAACTCGATCACGGTGCCCGACCACGTCGCGATCATCGACGAGGCCGGCAGCCTGACCTGGGAGCGAACGCACCGCCGCTCGAATGCGCTGGCGCGAGCGCTCCGCGACGAGGGGGTGGCTGAGGGCGATGGCGTCGCGATCATGTGCCGCAACCACCGTTACTTCATCGAGGCGACGATGGCGTGCGCGAAGCTGGGTGCGGTCGCGCTCTACCTGAACACCGCCTTCGCCGGCCCGCAGCTCGCCGACGTCATGAAGCGCGAGGACCCGGCGGTCCTGATCTACGACCAGGAGTTCACCCAGCTGCTCTCCGGGGTGAGCGAGGGACTTCGGCATTTCGTCGCCTGGGAGGAGAAGGAGGGGACCGACCAGACGACGCTGGAGCAGCTGATCTCCGGCGCACACGGCGATGACATTGATTCCCCCTCGGAGCAGGGCCGCTACATCATCCTCACGTCGGGGACGACCGGCACCCCGAAGGGAGCCCAGCGCGGCCAGCCTGAGGGGCTGAGCACCCTGGCCGCCCTGTTCTCGAAGATTCCGCGCCGCTACGGGGAGACCGCGATGATCGCGGCGCCGCTCTTCCACTCGTGGGGCTTCCTCCACTTCATGCTGAGCCTGCCGACCGCGGCGACGATGGTGCTGCGCGCGAAGTTCGACCCCGAGGACACCCTGCGTGCGACCGCCGAGCACCGCGCGCGCGTGCTCGCCGTGGTCCCCGTGATGATGCAGCGCATCCTGGCCCTGCCCGACGAGGTGAAGCGCCGCTACGACGTCTCCGCGCTCGAGGTCACGGCGGCGAGCGGTTCGGCCCTCCCCGGCGAGCTTGCGACCAGATGGATGGACGAATTCGGCGACAACATCTACAACCTCTACGGGTCGACCGAGGTCGCCTGGGCGACAGTGGCGACGCCGGAGGACATGCGCGCGGCGCCGGGCACGGCGGGTCGCCCGCCGAGGGGCACCGTGATCCGCATCGTCGACCAGCACGGCGATGACGTGCCCGAGGGGGAGACGGGGCGGATCTTCATCGGCAACCAGCTCGCCTTCGAGGGCTATACCGGGGGCGGCGACAAGGAGCATCTCGGGGACCTGCTCTCATCGGGCGACGTCGGCCATTTCGACGAGGGCGGCAGGCTCTTCATCGATGGTCGCGACGACGAGATGATCGTCTCGGGCGGCGAAAACGTCTTCCCGCGAGAGGTCGAGGACCTGCTCTCCGACCACGAGGACGTCTCCGAGGCGGCAGCGATCGGTGTCGATGATGAGCAATTCGGCCAGCGGCTGCGCGCCTTCGTCGTCAGGGAGGACGGTTCGGAGATCAGTGAGGACGAGCTCAAGGACCACATCAAGACGAATCTGGCGCGCTACAAGGTGCCGCGCGAGATCCTCTTCGTCGGCGAACTTCCGCGTAATGCGACGGGTAAGGTCCTGAAGCGCGAGCTGGCCGAACACCAGCCCGCCGACTGAGTCGACAGGAAGGTCGCGCAGCTTGTCCGATACCGAGAGCCTGGAGCCGATCGGGGACGCGGAGGAGAACGACCTCGCGCGCCCATTGCCCACCGACGTGATCCGCGCCGAGATCCACGAGGCGCGCGCGGCGACCGATCGGTTCCGCTCCAAGGCGTCGGAGCTGATCTCCGAGCTCCGCGACCGCGAGGTCCGGGCCCGAGACGACGCGATCGTCGCCCAGGCGGCGGCCGAGGAAGCGCGAGCGCATGCCCAGGTGGCAATCGAGCGCGCGAAGGAGGTCGAGGTGCGCATGACCGCCAAGGCTCGTGAGGCGATCAAGAAGGCGGGCCAGGTCGCCGGGGAGGCCGAGCGTCGCTCGGCCGCGCTGGAGAGCTCGCTTGCCGGTGCGCAGCAGCGCGTCCAAGACGCGGAGAGCCGCATGGCCGAGCTGCAGGCCCACGCCACGGCGGCGCAGCAGCGGACCAGGGAACAGCTCGCCAAGCTCGAGGAGGCGGCGAAGGGAGCGCAGGCGCGCGCCGTCGAGGCCGAGCAGGAGCGGGACACGTCGCGCAGGCGCGCCGAGGAGGCGGTCGAGCGGCTCAAGGAGGAGGCGCGCACGCGCGCGGAGGAGGGGATCAAGGAAGCTCGCGAGCGCGCGGAGGAGGCCGAGGGACGGCTCAGCGACCTGCGCCGTCGCCTCAACGAGGCCGAGCAGCGTGCGATCGCCGCGGACGAGCGGGCCGAGGCGGCTACGGAGGGCGAGAAGACAGAGGTCGAGCGCCTGCGGCGAGAGATGGACCGGCGGATTCGCGAGGCCGCTGACGAGGCCCGGCGCGAGTCGGAGGACCGGGTCCGCCGGCTGGCCGACCGGGTGGCGCGGGAGGCCGAGGCGCGTGCTCGCGCCGAGGCCGAGGCGACGCTCAGCCAGGAGGCGGTGAAGCTCCAGAGGGAGGCCGACGCACGGGTCGAGGCGGCCCGCCGCCGCGCCGAGCAGGAGGTCCACGAGAAGATGGAGCGGGCCCGGACCGAGGCCCTCATGGGCACCGTTCCGGACGAGCCCGCGGAGCCGGTACGCGGAGGCGAGCCCGCACCCCCGCGGATTCCCGACGAAGCGCCCCCCGGCGAGCCGGCCGGCACCCGCTACGTCGGCGGTCGCCGCCTGCGCACTTATTAGCTCGCTCCCGGTTCTAGGCTGCGTTGGTGGTCAGCTCCGGGGTCTTGCCGTTCCCCGAGTTGATCCGCACCTGGAGGCGCCGAGCCGCCCGCCCGAGGCGCTTCGCTGCCCGCTCGGCCGCCGAGGCCTGCGCGTGGCCGATGAAGTCGTGGACGAGCGCGTTCGCGTCCACGGGGTGCTCGACCTGCGGGACATGCCCGCACTGCTCGAGCACGACCTGCTTGGCGCCGGGCAGCGCATCGCGGACATAGCGGGAGAAGGCGAGCGGGACGAGCGGATCCTCGTCTCCCCAGAGGAACATCGCCGGGGGTTCGAGTTCACCCAGGCGGGTGTAGAAGCCCCTGGGGCCGGTCGGCTCCTCCAGGTAGATGTGCCGCGCTGCGGCGTGGAACGCGACCCGCGCGTTCACCGACCTGTAGGTCCGGAGGAACTCCTCGACCGCCACGTCCGCGGCTGTCGGATGGATGCGCTCGGGCCGGGAGAACATGCTCCAGAACTGCTGACGGACGAGCGCGTTGCCGAAGGTGTGTGGGATGGCGGCGAGCTCCGGCCGCAGGAGTTTCACCAGGGGCACGAAGTGCCGGCGCCTGCGCCACGCCATCGACGGGCAGAGCAGGCTGAGGCTGCGGACCCGGTCCGGCTCCCGCAGGCCGACCTCGATCGCGACCCGGCCACCGAGAGAGTTGCCGACCAGGTGCGCCCGGGCGATCCCCTGCGCGTCCATGAACCGGGTCACGGCCCGCGAGAACCAGGCCGCGTCATACGGCGCGCGCAGCGGCTTGGAGGAGGAGCCGAAGCCGGGCAGGTCGATCGCGTGGACCGTGTACTCCGGCGTCAGGGCGGAGACGGTCTCGAAGAAGCTCGTCTTGGTGCTGCCGAGGCCGTGGATCAGGATCACCGTCTCGATCCCGTCCCCGGCGGTCAGGGTCGAAATCTGAGCCTTGCCGGCCTGGACCTCGTGGATCCGCAGGAGCGGCGGCCTGCCGTTGGGAAGCCTGAAGAAGCCCTCGAAGGCAACCGCGAGATCCAGGTTGCCGCGCGCCCAGAGGCGGCGCGAGCGGAAGGCGTCCATTCCGGAGAGACGGCCCTCGCGAAGCTCCAGCCAGGTGGCCGCGTCGGTCCCGATTACCACATCCGGATCACTCCTGGGCGACGCCGAAACCCTGCAGCCCATCTCGTCCAGATCGACCGCCCAGCTCAGCCCGAGGTCGTCGAGCTCGATGCGGTAGCTGGCGCCGAAGCCGGGGTCGGCGCCGAGGTAGCGCTCGGGGAGCGAGGCAAATGCATCCTCCACGGCAAGGAGCTGATGCTCAAGCGGTGCCTGAGTCACGGCTGCTGCAGCGTACTGCCCCGAACGGTTGTTCCCACTCACCAGTTTTGTGCTGATTTATGGAATCAGCGCGGAATATGCGTGAATCGACGCGCGGGGGCAGGGCCCAAATAGCATCCGCGGCATGGCGGACATTCGCATCCAGGACACACTCAGCGGCGAGACCCGCGAGCTCGAGCCCCGGGACGGCGGTCAGCTCGGGATCTACGCGTGCGGTCCCACCGTCTACGGCCGGATCCACATCGGCAACGCCAGGCCGTTCGTGGTCTTCACCCTGCTCAAGCGCTTCCTCGATCATCAAGGGCTCGACGCCAAGCTCGTCATCAACGTCACCGACATCAACGACAAGATCTACGACGCGGCGCGTGAGGCCGGCAGGCCCTCCGCCGAGTACGCCGAGGAGATGACGGCGGCCTACATCGCCGATACGGACGCGCTCGGTCTCGGACGGCCCGACGCCGAGCCGCTTGCCACGCAGACGATCCCCGAGATCGTCTCCCTGATCGGGGCGCTGATCGAGACGGGCCACGCCTATCAGGCGGACGGCGACGTCTACTTCCGCGTGCGCAGCTTCGACGGCTATGGGAAGCTATCCAACCGCGACGCCGACCAGATGGACCAGGGGGAGGAGGCGGGGACCGCGTCGCTCAAGGAGGACCCCCTCGACTTCGCCCTCTGGAAGGGACACAAGGAGGGGGAGGACACCTCGTGGGACTCGCCCTGGGGCCAGGGCCGGCCGGGATGGCACATCGAGTGCTCGGCGATGTCGGAGAAGGAGCTTGGCCCGGACTTCGCGATCCACGGCGGCGGGATCGACCTGGTCTTCCCTCACCACGAGAACGAGATCGCGCAGACCGAGGCCGCACGCGGCGTTCCCCTCGCCGAGATCTGGATGCATAACGGGCTTGTGCAGATCGACGAGGAGAAGATGTCGAAGTCGGTCGGCAACATCTTCCAGCTCTCCGAGGCGATCGAGCGCTACGGCGGTGAGACGGTGGTCGCCTATCTGGCGTCGGGCCACTACCGCCAGCCACTGGCGTTCTCCGATGAGCAGCTCGAGCAGGCGGGTGCGGGGGTCGAGCGGATCCGGAACTTCCGGCGGGATGCCTCCGGCGGCGAGCCGGATGAGTTCCTGGTGGAGAAGCGACGGGCGTTCCTGGACGCCCTGGCCGACGATTTCAAGACACCTCAGGCCTTCGCGGCGATCTTCGAGATCGTCAACGAGGGCAACAAGCGCGAGCTGCCCGGTGCCCGCGGGGTGCTCGACGAGCTCCTCCCCCTACTGGGACTCGAGTCGCTGCTGGGGGAGGAGGAAGGGGCTCCGCCTGAGGCTCTGGAGCTGCTCGCTGATCGCGAGGGGGCCCGCAAGGCCAAGGACTTCGAGCGGGCCGACTCGCTCCGCGACCAGCTCGCCGAGATGGGCTGGGAGGCCCGCGACGAGGCGGGCGGCGCCAGGCTCGTGCGGCGCCGCTGAGAGTGGCCGATCTGGAGCGGATCTACGGGCGGCGGCCGGTGGAGGAAGCCGAGCGGGGGCGGCGGCGCGTGCACCGGATATGGCGGGCTCCGGAGACGCCGGCGGAGGAGCTCGAGCGCCTCTGCGGCTCCGCCGACCACCAGGGGGTCGTCGCCGAGGTCGATCCCTATCCCTACGCGGACCCGGGCGGCCTGTTCGAGGACGACGATGGCCAGGGGCTGGTCGTAGCCCTCGATCAGGTCCAGGACCCGCACAACCTGGGCGCCGTCTGCAGGGCGGCCGAGGTTGCGGGAGCGGCGGGGGTCGTGATTCCGGAGCGGCGGGCCGCCTCGGTGACGCCGGCCGCCTGCAAGGCCTCGGCGGGCGCCGTGGAGCACCTGCGGGTTGCGCGAGTCAGGAACCTGGCGGACTGGCTCGCCGAGGCCAAGGAGACCGGTGCCTGGATCTACGGCGCCGACGCTGATTCCCGACGGCTCTACACCGACGTCGAGTGGACGGGCCGCGCCGTGCTCGTGCTCGGCTCCGAGGGGAGAGGCCTCAGGCAGCGGGTGGCCAAGACCTGCGACGAGCTGGTCTCAATCCCTGTCGCGGGCAGGGTGGGATCGCTGAACGCCTCCGTGGCCGCGGCGGTGATCCTGTTCGAGGCCCGCCGGCAGCGCGCCGGCTAGCCGCCGGAAAGCTCAGCCGCGTCGATCGCGTCCATCGCCCGCAGCTCGGAGCGACGCAGCGACTCGCTGCGCAGATGCTCGATCTCCTGGTAGTCGGGCGAGGAGACCATGTCGATGAACGCCTGTCGGGTGGGGTAGGAGACGACCAGCACGATGTCCCAGCTTCCCTCACCGATGAGCGGTTCCGCAGGGCGCCCCGCAAAGACTGGCTTCCCGCCGGCGCGCTCGAGAATGGGGGCGACGGCCGTGCCGTACTCGGCGTAGCGCTCGGCCCCGCCGTCGGGCAGGAACTCGAGCAGGTTGAGCATGTATACCGGGCCCTCGGACGCACGGCCCGCGAAGGCGGCCATCGCCTCGGGGTCAGGCGCGTCGATTCCCTCGCGTCGATCCATGGGCGCGCAACCCTACCGGCCGATCAGGCCGCAACCTGCGCGGGCTGCGCGGCCTGCTCAGCCAGCGAGACCAGCTCGTCGAGGATCTCGGTGTAGCGCTCGCGTATCTCCGAGTCCGCAAGCCGCCCGTCGCCGGCGAACGCCTCCTCGTGAGCGTGCGGCAGCGGCAGCTCCAGGTCCAGGACCCGGGCGCCGGAGGCGCCGAGAACCTTGCGGAGCTCGGCCTGGGACCAGATGGCCCCGAACATCCCCGTGCTCGCCCCGACCACCGCAACGGGCTTGCCCCAGAGCGCGTTCTCGCCCTTCGGCCGCGAGGCCCAGTCGAGCGCGTTCTTGAGCTGCCCCGGGATCGACGAGTTGTATTCCGGGGTCGCGATCAGGATCGCGTCTGCGCCCTCGATCGCCTCACGGAAGCGTCGAGCGCCCGTGGGGCCGGCGCCGACGTCGTCGTCCTCGTCGTAGGGCTCCACCTGCTTCAAGCCCTCGTAGAGCTCAAGCTCCACGGGCGGCGGCAGCAACTCGGCCGCCGCCCGCAGGAGCGCGGTGTTGTGGGAGTCGCGACGCAGGCTTCCTGAGATCGCGAGCACCTTCATCATCGCTACGCCTCCTCCCGGACCAGCTCGAGGTGGACGATGAGGGTGACCTCGTCGCCGAGCATCTTCGAGCCATCCGGCATGTCCATGTTCCAGTCGAGGCCGTAGTCGTGACGGTCGACCGTGGTCTCCAGATCGATGCCGATCCGGTCATTGCCGTCCGGTCCCGGGATCGGGCCCTTGAGCTCGCCCTGGGCTGTGACGGCCTTGCTCGTGCCCTTTACGGACAGCTCGCCCTCGACGACGAGCTTGCCGTCCTCGGCCGCGATCCGGGTGGACTCGAAGCCGATCTCCGGGCTCTGGTCCCTGTCGAAGAACTCGGGGGAGAGGAGGTGAGCCTCGAGGTTCTCCTCCTTCACCTCCACGCTCTCGACGGGGACGCGCCCGGTCAGCTTCGCCTCGCCGCCCCGGTCGCTGAGAGTGGCCTCGAACTCGCCGAACGTGCCTCGAAAGGTGCCGACGGCGTGCCTGACCTCGAACGCGACGCTCGAATGCACTGGATCGGATTGCCAGGTGCCGGTCGGGATGGTTGACTCTGCCTGTGCTGTAGTCATTGAGCGTCTCCTTCTTTGGGAGCTACACTTAGTTGACCTGTCAAACAGTTTAGCAGAGACACTTGAGCACACAACAGTTGAAAACTCAAACACTTCCGTCGACCGATGCGTTCGGCCGGCTGCTCAGCGCCCACGCAGTCCTCGTCCGCGAGCTCAGCGCTTCACTGGTCGCCAGCCACGGGCTGACGATCAACGACTACGGCTGCCTGCTGCTGCTCTCCCGGGCCGGCGAGGAGGGCATGCGCCGCATCGATCTGGCGAACCAGCTGCAGCTTTCCCCGTCCGGGATCACGCGTCTGTTGGACCGCCTCGAGGACCAGGGGCTGGTCGGCAAGGGCGAGTGCAAGTCGGACGCCCGGGTGAGCTACGCGATCCTCACCGACGACGGCCTCGCCAAGCTGAGGGACGCCGCCCCCGGCCATGTTGGGGACATCGAGCACAGGCTCTCCGCGGTCCTCAGCGATGAAGAGATGAAGACGCTCGCGGACATGCTCGCCCGGCTGGGCGAGGACCCCGACGACCAGTGCACGCCGGACTGAGTCGCTGAGCGGGGGCTAGGCCACCGGCGCCTGCGGTACGTCCGGTCCGCTCGGGGCTCCGGCGCCGCCGCCGAGATCGAAGAAGAGGATGCTCGCGACGAGCGCCGCGACCGGTGCGGTCGCCACGTTCGCTGCCGCTTGCAGGATGACGCGGCCCACGTTGCCGATCGCCGCTCCGATGGCCGAGGCGACCAGGCCGACCGCGAACACGATCAGGAACGCGAGCACGATCGCGCCGAAGACCTGCCAGCCGTTTCCCCTGACCAGTTCCCGGCTGCGGCCGAAGGCCTCGAAGACCCCCTTGTCCTCGACGACGATCGACGGCGAGATCACGGCCCAGATCGTCAGCAGGATGAGGCCGGGCACGATGATCAGCACGAAGCCGATCGCAATCGCGATGCCGGCCAGGATTCCGTTGAGGATCAGGGTTCCGACGTAGGGGGCGGCGTGCGAGAAGAGCTCTCCCACGGAGAAGTCTCGCTTGCCATCCCGAACGTCCTGAACGAGCTTGACCACGTAACCCGTGTAGAGAAAGCTGGCCGCCAGTCCGATCAGAAGGCCGAGCAGAGCCAGTATGAGGCTCCCGGTGACCGCGAGCAGCCCCTCGATCAGCCCGGCGATCCCGATCACGATCAGCGCGGCGCCGAGCAAGGGGCCCGCCTGCGACTGGTAGGTCTCGAACGCCTCGCGGATTACTCGTCCTGGCTCCACCCGATGTGCGCTGGCTTCCATCTCCACTCCCTTTCGCTTTCAAGAGGCCTCGGCCGCACGCCGAGCGGGATACGGATTACCAGCGCTCGCGGACGGATAGCGTCTTTCGGCCCTCTCCAGGCACGGATCCTGCAAGCCGAATTGCATCGGCTCCGAACCGTGGTTGACATTCGGGAAGTCCCGGGTAGGCTGCTCCGCGAGAAGGGTGAACCTCAGGTCGAACCTGATGGACAGCACCCTGACCGAAGGCGCCTCAGGGGAGGAACTGGGCGCCACAGATCCCCCCAATGAGGAGGTTGCTGTGGCTGTTCCTACCCCAAGCACCGAAGAGCATGCGGTCGTCCCGGCGAGAGCGATTCCCGAGGGCGCCCGCAACACCGGGCCGGGCCCGGACGACGAGTTTCTGGTCGCCCTCGCCAAGAACGGGCGGACCGACGCCTATGACCAGCTGGTCCGCCGCTACCGGCGGTTCGTGCGGGTCAAGTCTTCGTCCTACTTCCTGCTCGGCGGCGACGCCGACGATCTGATGCAGGAGGGGATGCTCGGCCTGTTCAAGGCGATCCGCGACTATCGCCCTGAGCGCGAGGCGAGCTTCCGCGGATTCGCGGAGCTCTGCATCACGCGCCAGATCATCACCGCGGTGAAGACGGCGACGCGCAACAAGCACACCCCGCTGAACCAGTACGTCTCGTTCAGCCAGACGCCGGCCGCGGCCGGACCCGACTCGGAGACGACTCTCGAGGAGGTCCTGCCCGGACCGTCAGTCCGCGACCCCGCCAATCAGGTGATCGCCGGCGAGGAGCTCGAGAGCCTGGTCGCGTGTCTGACCAGCGTCCTCTCCGAGCTCGAGAGCCGGGTCCTGGCGCTCTACCTCGACGGCCACTCCTACGAGGTGATCGGCGAGAAGCTGGATTGCGACACGAAGACCGTCGACAACGCGCTGCAGCGCGTCAAGCGCAAAGTGGGCATCCACCTCGACTCACGCGCGGTGAAGATTTAACAGGGGTACATCAACGGCACGGCAGCCAAGCGGCCGCTCCGAAAGGGGCGGCCGCTTTACTTGCGGCGGAGGCCCTTGGCGAACCGGCCGGCGAAGCCGCTCGACGCGACGGTCTTCGCCAGCTCGCGCGGCTCGACCTGATCCAGCAGGCCCTTGAGCTCCTTGCGCTGGCGGTCCGAGAGGTTCGACGGGCGCCCCTTCGAGGCCTTGACGATCTCGACCATCCGCGCGCGGTCCTTCTCGCTCAGCCGGGTGGTGACGTGGTTGCGCACCGCGAGGACCACCTCGGCCGCGGCGAGCATCCAGGCCCCCCGCGCGAGCCAGCGTCCGTGCTGGGCGGTGGCGCTCGGGTCACTGAGCGATTCGCGAATCTTGGCCATGCCCGCAGTATGCACGACCGTCCGTCCACGCACCCGTATTTTCGGGATCCGGCGATCCGGCGAGGGAGCCGATACAGGGGAGGCGAAGCTCAGGTACGCCATCGGAGGGATCGCCGCGGCCGCATTGCTCGCCCTGCCGGCCGGCGCCGCGGCCTCGCCGGGCGGTCAGGTCACGAGCCTGACCGCCCAGCAGTGCGCGCAGAAGAAGGCCGACATCGGGAAGAAGGCCTTCCACGAGAAATACGGCGCCGAGCATGCGATGCGCGCCTGCGCCAGGCGCACCAGGCCGCAGGTGGCGGCCGCGCTGGGCACGGCGGGCTCGGACTGCCAGGACGAGCTCGCCCAGAATGGTTCCGCCGATTTCATCGACGAGTACGGCGAGGACGTGACCGACACCGTCGACAACGTGATCTCCGAGTGCATCGCCGAGGAGGCCGACCAGATCCTCAATCCCCAGGACTACGTCGACGACGGCGGCGGCGACGGGTCCGACTTCTAGACCCAGACCGGGTTCGGGCATACCCTGTCGATGCTGCCCGGATAGCTCAACTGGTGGAGCACCTGATTTGTAATTAGGAGGCTGTGGGTTCGAGTCCCACTCCGGGCTCTTGCCCATCGAGGATCTGAAGCCGCCCAAAGAGGGGGAGTGGGTCGACTTCGCCGACGACCGGCGACGCCTGCTCCTCTTCGGGGGGCCCATCACCGATCCGCTCGGCACCCTCGGCGAGCAGGGCTGGGAGGAGTTCGAGCTGCTCTCGACGCCGCGTGCTCTATCGGACGCCGGGGGCCTGGGCGAGGCCGCAGGCCGGACCCACCTCGTCGCTTCGGGCGGGGTGCCCGAGGCGTCCGGTGCCATTGTCGACGACGTCGGGAGCGAGCGCCTGGTCGCCCTCGGGGGAGGCCGCGTGATCGACTCCGCCAAGGCGGTGGCGGCGGTTAGCGGCGGCGAGGTCGCGGCCATCCCGACGACGCTCTCGGGCGCTCCCATGACCGCAATCCACCGGCTGCCGGAGGACCGGGGCGCCGCCACCGGCGTCAGGCCGTCTTTGGTCATCGCCTACACCGATGAGATGACGAGCGCTCCGGAGCCGCAGCTGCGGGCGACCGCGATGAACGCTCTGGCGCACGGAGCGGACTCGCTCTACACGCCGCTCGCGGACGAGACCTCGCGCGGCGCCGGCCTGCGCGGGGCGGAGCTGATCGCTGGGGCTCTCGACCAGTCCCCCGGCAGGCGGAACCGCGCCGCGCTCGCGCTCGGCGCCCTGCTCTCCGGGATTGCCGTCGACCGAGCCGGGATCGCCCTCCATCACGTCCTCGGCCAGACCACCGTCAGGGTGCTCGGCACGCCTCACGCGGAGACCTACGCGGCGCTCTTGCCCCACACGATGGAGGCGATGCGATCCCGGGCCCCGGAGCAGATCGAGGCGCTCGCCGCCGCGCTCGGGACGGACGGCGAGGCGCTCCGAGAGCGGATCGCCGATCTGGGCGGTGACCGCCATCTCAGCGAGCTCGGAGCCGAGCGGGCTCGCCTCGACGAGGTCCTCGACGTCGCGATGAGGAGAGGGGAGCTCGAGCACATGACGCCGGGCGAGGTGACGCGGGAGGACCTCGCGGCGATCCTCGCAGCGGCCTGGTAGCCGCGGTCGGGTCCGCCCTGCCTGTAACTGCCCGCTCCGACGGGGTTTCGGTCTGGGCATGGACGAGGAGAGGCTGCTCAGCTACCACCGCTTCACGCGCGAGCACGGGGTCAACCGCCCGCTCTACTTCCTCGCGCGGCTGATCCTCGTCCCGTTCTTTCTCCTCTACTTCAGGCTCTCGCGGATCGGCCGCGAGCACGGCAAGGTCAAGGGACCTCTGATCGTCGCGGCGAACCACCGCAGCTTCCTCGACCCCTTCGTGATCGGCGCCTCGCTGCCATTCAACCGGCCCCTCCACTACGTGGCGAAGATGGAGCTCTTCGATAAGCGCTGGCAGGGCTGGGTCCTGAACCGGCTGGGCGCCTACCCGGTCCGCCGCGGCCAGTCCGATGAGCAGACCCTGATCACCTCCCGCGCCGTGCTCGAGCGGGCCGGCGCGGTCTGCATCTTCCCGGAGGGGACCCGCCACCGAACCGGATCCCTCGCCCGGCCGAAGCGCGGCTTCGGCCGCCTCGCACTCGAGACCGGCGCCGCGGTGCTGCCCGTTGCCGTTCACGGCACCGAGCAGGTGCGCCGCGGCTGGAAGATCCGCCCGAGGAAGGTCAAGGTCCGCCTCGGCCGCGCGCTCACCTTCCCGCGAACCGAGGACCCGTCTCCGGCACTTGCCAATTCGGTCGGCGCCCGCATCTGGCCGGTGATCGAGCTGCAGTGGGAATGGCTAGGCGGTCTGCCGCCGCTGCGGAAGGCCGCCGTGATCGGGGCCGGCAGCTGGGGGACGGCGGTGGCCGTCCTGCTTGCGCGTGGGGGGCTGGAGGTCCAGCTCGGAACCCGCACCTCCGAGAAAGCGGAGGAGATGAGCGAGGCCCGGGCCAACGAGGAATACCTGCCCGGCGTGCAGCTCCCGGACTCCCTCACCGTCAAGCGGGCGGCCGACATCGAGCTCGCAGGCATCGACCTCGTCTGTCTGGCCGTGCCCTCGGCGGCGCTGCCTCAGGCAGTGGGCGCGATCGGCGACCGGGTCGGCCAGCGCGCCTCGGTCCTGCTGCTCAGCAAGGGGATGGTGGCCCCGATGGCTGCACTCCCCTCCGAATACGTCTCCGAGCGGATCCGGGCCCGCGCCGACGCCTCACTCGGGGGGCCGGCGCACGCCAAGGAGACCGTCTCGGGCACCGCGGCGCTCGTCCTCGGGAGCCGCGACGCGGACCTTCGCGACCAGCTCGGCAGTGTCTTCGACGAGGCGGGCCTCGTCTGCGAGCGATCCGAGGACATGATCGGAGTGGAGGTGGCGGGCGCCGCCAAAAACGCGGCCGCCCTGGCGGGCGCCGCGGCCCGGGCGCAGGGCATGAACGCGGCCGGGATTGCGACGGCTCAGGTCTGGCGGGAGTGCGTCGCCTACGCCCTTGCTCGCGGCGCCCAGCACGAGACCTTCACCGGCATCGCCGGGGTCGGCGACCTGACTGCGACGATCCTCGCCGAGGGCAGCCGCAACCGCCGTGCGGGTGAGCTGCTGGGCGACGGGACCCCGGCCGAGCAGATCCCGGAGATCATCGGCCAGGCCTCCGAGGCGCTCGACTCCGTCCCGCTGATCACCCAGGCCGTGCGCAAAGCTGGCATGGAGTGCTCGGCCCTGGACGGGCTGGCGGGGCTGATCGCCGGCGAGATCTCGCCTGCAGAGTGGATGGCCCGGGTCAGGCAGGCCGAGCGTGCAAGGCGCGAACCGGTGGCTGGAGGCCGGGCGGCATGATTCGGGCCGCCAGTACGCTTGAGGGGTGTCCGATGCGGAGCAACTCGCCGCTGGCAACGGCGGGCCGAGGGAGTCGAAGGCCGAGCTCGATCGCGCCTTCGAGCAGCTATACCGCGATCACCTGCGAGACGTCTACTCCTACTCCTACTACCGCGTCGGGAACCACCACGACGCCGAGGACGTCACCGAGCAGGCGTTCCTCCAGGCCTACCGTCACTTCGAGCGTGCCCGTCGCGAGTCGAACGGTCGCCCGCTCCGCCCCTGGCTCATC
>DASUPK010000032.1:0-18213 GCA_036276255.1 Solirubrobacterales bacterium | reverse complement strand
GAGGTCCGGGCCACCCACGCGCTGTTCGTCGTGGGTGACGACGGGGAGCAGTTGCAGCACTGGCTCGCCTCGCGCCACCCCGAGCTGCGGGTGATGAGCGTCGGCGAGCGGATCGAGATCTACAAGGAGGCCGGGGACCCGCGCGACTTCTTCCGTCGCTTCGGTCTGGATCAGGTGTCCGCCACCCACGCGCTCGGGCACACCCGGATGGCGACCGAGAGCCGCGTCACCACCGAGCATTCCCATCCGTTCTCGACCGGGCTCGACCTCTGCCTGGTCCACAACGGCTCGCTCTCCAACCACAACCGGCTGCGGGTCTTCCTGCGCGGCCAGGGAATCAAGTTCCAGACCGACAACGACTCCGAGGTCGCAGCCGGATTCCTCACCTGGCGGCTCTCGGAGGGCGACGACCTGGAGACCGCGCTGGAACGCTGCCTGACGGATCTCGACGGCTTCTACACGTTCGCGGTCGGCACTGCCGACGGTTTCGCGGTGCTGCGGGACCCGATCGCGTGCAAACCGGCGGTGATGGCCGAGACCGACGACTGGGTTGCGATGGCATCGGAGTACCGGGCGATCGCCACCCTGCCCGGAGCCGAGGACGCGCGCCAGTGGGAGCCCGAGCCCGGACGCGTCTACTCCTGGGAGCGAGCGAAGGTAGCGTGAGCACCGCGCCCGCCGCCCTCGAGTCGGTGGACCTCGCGACGACGAGCGTGAGGGATCTGAACCAGCGCCTCCACGACGCGGGCGGCGCGGGTCGGAGCCAGTGGCGAATCGAGAACCCCGAGGGCGCCCACGCTCTCGCGGCGGGTCTCGACGGCGAGCTCGAGGTCGAGATCAACGGGCACGTCGGCTACTACTGCGCCGGGATGAACAAGCATGCGACCGTCAGGGTTGCGGGCAACTGCGGCGTCGGCGTGGCCGAGAACATGATGTCCGGGACGGTCATCGTCGATGGCTCTTCCAGCCAGTCCGCCGGGGCGACGGGGCGCGGCGGCTTGCTCGTCATCAAGGGCAGCGCGTCCGCCCGCTGCGGGATCTCGATGAAGGGGATCGAGATCGTCGTCCACGGCTCGATCGGGCATGCCGGAGCCTTCATGGCCCAGAAGGGCGCTCTCGTCGTCTGCGGCGATGCCGGGGAGGGACTCGGCGACTCCATCTACGAGGCCCACCTCTACGTGCGCGGCGAGGTGGCGGGACTCGGTGCCGACTGCATCGAGAAGGAGATGCGGCCCGAGCACCTGGAGGAGATTGAGCACCTGCTCGAGGCCGGCGAGGCGGACGCGAAGCCCGCCGACTTCCGGCGCTACGGGTCGGCTCGCCAGCTTTACAACTTCAAGGTCGACGACGCGGGGGGGTACTGATGACCGAGTTCGACGCCCTCCGCAAGGAGGAGCCATACGACCCGCAGCTGGTCGACCGCTGGCGGCCCGGCCTGCGCGAGTCCGCCCTCTTCGACCGTAACGCCATCCACGAGATCCACCGGATGGCCCGGGAGGGGATCTACGACATCCGGGGCTTCGGCGCCAAGCGCCGCGTGCCGCACTTCGACGATCTGCTCTTCCTCGGTGCCAGCGTCTCCCGCTACCCGCTGGAGGGCTATCGCGAGCGCTGCGCCACCGACGTCACGCTCGGCACCCGCTTCGCCGAGGAGCCCATTCACCTCGACATTCCGATCACGATCGCGGGTATGAGCTTCGGCGCCCTCTCGGCGCCCGCCAAGGAGGCGCTCGGCCGCGGGGCCAGCGCGATGGGGACGAGCACCACCACCGGCGACGGCGGCATGTTGCCCGAGGAGCGGGAGCACTCGAGCAAGCTCATCTACCAGATCCTCCCCTCGCGCTACGGGATGAACCCGGACGACCTGCGCCGCGCCGATGCGGTCGAGATCGTCGTCGGCCAGGGGGCCAAGCCCGGCGGCGGCGGCATCCTGATGGGCCAGAAGATCTCCGACCGCGTGGCCGAGATGCGCGACCTTCCGAAGGGCGTCGACCAGCGCAGCGCCTGCCGCCATCCGGACTGGACCGGTCCCGACGACCTCGAGATCAAGATCGGCGAGCTTCGGGAGATCACCGACTGGCGCAAGCCGATCTACGTGAAGATCGGCGCCACCCGGACCTACTTCGACGTCGCCCTGGCCGTCAAGGCCGGGGCCGACGTGATCGTGCTCGACGGGATGGAAGGCGGAACCGCCGCGAGCCAGGACGTCTTTATCGAGCACGTCGGGATCCCGATCCTCGCGGCGATCCCGGAGGCCGTCCGCTCGCTGCAGGAGCTGGGCATGCACCGCAAGGTGCAGCTGATCGTCTCCGGTGGAATCCGGTCCGGCGCCGACGTCGCCAAGGCGCTCGCGCTGGGGGCTGACGCCGTGTCGATCGGGGTCGCTGCCGTGGTCGCGCTCGGCGACAACTCCCATCGCTTCGAGCAGGAATACGAGAAGATCGGCACGGCGGCGGGCTTCTACGACGACTGGCACGAGGGCCGTGATCCCGTCGGGATCTCGACCCAGGACGACGAGCTCGCCAGTCGCTTCGACCCCGAGCTTGGCGGCCGCCGGATTGCGAACTACCTGCGCGCGATGGTGCTGGAAGCGCAGACCATCGCGCGCGCATGCGGCAAGTCCCACGTCCACAACCTCGAGCCAGAGGACCTGGTCGCGCTGACAGTCGAGGCGGCGGCGATGGCCAAGATCCCGCTCGCCGGAACCGATTGGGTCCCCGGACGGTCCTCTGACTCCGACCAAGCTGGCAACGAAACAGGAGGCTGATCGAGATGGCGAAGATCGTTTGTGTTCTCTACGACGACCCGGTGGACGGCTATCCGCCTGCCTACCCGCGGGACGACGTCCCGAAGATCGAGAGCTACCCCGACGGGCAGACCACCCCTACCCCGAGCGCGATCGATTTCAATCCGGGAGAGCTCCTGGGCTGCGTCTCAGGCGAGCTCGGCCTGCGGAAGTTCCTCGAGGACGCCGGCCACGAGCTGGTCGTCACCGCCGACAAAGACGGTGAGGACTCTGAGCTCGACCGCAACCTCCCCGACGCCGAGGTGGTCATCTCACAGCCCTTCTGGCCCGCCTACCTGACCGCCGAGCGGATCGCCAAGGCGCCCGAGCTGAAGCTCGCGATCACCGCCGGGATCGGTTCCGACCATGTCGATTTGCAGGCGGCGCAGGAGGCGGGAATGACCGTCGCCGAGGTGACGTACTCGAACTCGATCAGCGTCTCCGAGCACGTCGTGATGATGATCCTCGGACTCGTGCGCAACTACATCCCGTCCTACAAGACGGTGGTGGACGGGGGATGGAACATCGCCGACTGCGCCGCGCGCGAGTACGACCTCGAGGGCATGCAGGTTGGGACCGTGGCCGCGGGCAGGATCGGGTCGGCCGTCCTGCGGCGCTTGAAGCCGTTCGAGGTCGGCCTGCACTACACCGACCGTCACCGCCTGCCCAAGGAGGTCGAGGACGAGCTCGGGGTCACATTCCACGAGACACCCGAGGAGATGGTCGAGGTCTGTGACGTGGTCACGATCAACGCTCCCCTGCATCCTGAGACCGAGCATCTCTTCGACGAGAAGATGCTCTCCAAGATGAAGAGGGGCGCGTACCTGGTCAACACCGCCCGCGGCAAGATCTGCGACC
Source organism: Solirubrobacterales bacterium (assembly GCA_036276255.1). Lineage (GTDB taxonomy): Bacteria > Actinomycetota > Thermoleophilia > Solirubrobacterales > 70-9 > DASUPK01. Next base: position 14,570 of record DASUPK010000032.1, on the reverse strand, counting down.
GCGACGCGATTGTCGCCGCTCTCGAGTCGGGCCAGCTCGCCGGCTACGCCGGTGACGTCTGGTTCCCGCAGCCGGCTCCGCAGGACCACCCCTGGAGGACGATGCCCTGGCATGGGATGACCCCACACACCTCCGGAACCAGCCTTTCAGCACAGACTCGCTATGCGGCTGGAACCAGAGAGATCCTCGAATGCCACTTCGAGGGGAAGCCGATTCGCGAGGAGTACCTGATCGTCGAGGCCGGCAAGCTGGCCGGAGCCGGAGCTCACTCCTACAGCGAGGGGTCGGCAACCGAAGGCTCGGAGGAGGCGGCACGATTCAAGGCCAGGTGATCGCCCACCGGGTGGCCGGGGGTCTGCGCTCCATGGACGAGTTCCTCGACACCTGCCCGAGCTACACCGAGTTCCTGCCGGGGCCCACGAGCTGCTCACGAGGGAGGGCGTCGTGGAGGAAATCCAGCTACATGACTTCACTTCGGACCGGCGTGCGCCCTCTGTCGAACTGAAAACAGGCGATCGACACGGGCAGCGGTTCGACCGAGAGAATGCGAGCCATGCTGACCTTGTTTGGCGTCACAGCGCTCAGCTTCATGATGCTGATGTATGCGCTGGAGCGCCGTGGACCTGGCTTCATACTCGCCTTCGCGCTTGGCTGTGCTCTGTCGAGCGTCTATGGCTTCCTGGTAGGCGCCTGGCCGTTCGGTGTTGTTGAAGCGATCTGGTCGGGCATCGCCGTCAATCGCTACCTTGCGACCATCCAGGGCCATCACCGTCAAACCAAGATCCTCGAACATGAGGACCACTCTGCCGAGCAATCGGAGTAAGCACGGTTCAACCGCTTGCCTTTACGCTAGAGTAAAGGCATGCCGAAGATCTCCTCCAAACACCAGGTCACCCTCCCCGTCGAGACGCTCGAACGAGCCGGATTGGGGCCGGGTGACGAGGTCGCGATCGAGGCCGAGGGGCCGGATCGGATCGTGGTCAGACGAGCGGCCAGCAACCCCTCCGAAGCGCTGGGAGTCTTCGACGGGCTCTACGAGGCGGGCTACCTGGAGCGGCTGCGCTCCGGCGAGCGCGCTTGAGCACCTGTGTGCTCGACACAGACGTGGTCATAGCCGCGCTCGATCGGGGCGATGCCCACCACCGCGAGGCGGCCAAGGCAATCGCTGGCATGCTCGAGGACGACGATCAACTGCTGCTTTCGACGATCAACTACGCGGAGGCGCTGGTCAGGCCGGCCGAGGAGTCGCGCACTTTGCAGGTCGCCGTGGACGCGATAGCCGCGCTCGGGATTCGCCCGGTGGCGCCAACCGCTGCCATCGCCCGAGATGCCGCTCGCATCCGATCGCTCGGCGTCAGTCTCGCGGACGGCTTCGCGCTGGCAACCGCGCAGGCGAGCTCGGCGACCATCGCGTCCTTCGATCGGCGCGTTCGCCGGGCGATGGCCGAGCTCGGGCTCGACGGACCACGGCGGCTCCGCTGACCGAGCGACCGCCTGCAAAATCGGCATCCGCCGCACGCCACTGTTCTCGCTAGGCGATCACCTTGAACTTCTTGACGGCCGGTGCAGGGTCAGCGACGCCTGTCGGGCCGATCGCCCTCACCTTCAAGACGTGCTTGCCGAGGCTGAGCTTGGGCGGTTTGAATGGCGAGGCGCAGGATGCGAACTGCTCCTTGTCCACCTTGCACTGGAAGGTCGAGCCCCCCTGGGTCGAGGTGAACTTGAACTTCGGCCGACGCTTGATGGTCTTCTTCTTTGGCCCCTTGGTGATGGCTGTGTCCGGCGGCTGCGGGATCTGCACCGTGAAGGAGCGGGTGGCGACCGCCGAGTTGCCCGCCGCATCGGTGGCCTCGACCCTGAAGGTGCGGGCTCCGCCGGCGAGGGGGCTCGGCGGCGTGTCGCTGTTGCCGGGCCCCGAGCAGGCGCCGAAGCTCGGCGTACCCGTGTCGATCGAGCACTGGAAGGTGATCGGGCCGACGGCGTCGGTGGCGCTGAAGGCAAAGGTCGGCGTCGTCTCCGCCGTCGTGCCGTTCGGGCCGCTGTCGACGCTAACTGCCGGCGGGATCGAGTCCTCCACGTAGCTCTTGGAGGTCGCGGAGCAGGCGGAGGTGTTGTTTGCGACGTCGGTTGCCTGCGCCCAGAACGTCGTCGTCGAATTGGAATTGACCGTCACCGGGAGGCCCGGAGAGGCGAACGCGGTGGCGCTGCCGGTCGCCGCGAGGTTCGCGGGCGTGCAGGACGCATCCGTGTAGAGGTTCACCGTCGATCCGCACTCGGCGTTGGAGCCGAAGACGAGCGGGCTGGTGTCGTTACCCGGCGAGCCGGGAGTCGTCCCCTGCGGGTTCGGCGCCGACGGCGGGTCGGTGTCCGTTCCAACGACCAGCGGGACACAGCTGGTCGACTGGCCGTCCGGGTTGGTGATGGTCATCGACTGCGCGCCCGTGCTCGCCGCGGTCGTATCGAGGTCGAGGGTAACGTGGGTGGGGTCCGTGTAGCTGACGCTGTTGACGACGACCCCGCCGCTGACGGCGGCGGATATGTGGTCGAAGTCCGGATAGGGCGGGCCCGGATCGGTCGTGTCGAAGAACCCGGAGCCGTTCGTCGAGGTCCCGGTGATCTGCACCTGCACCGATGTCTCTCCGGCCTGAATGGTGTTCGGAGAGGCCGACGCGGGGGTCGCGGGCGGAGGCGCCTTCAGCTGGATGACGCGCACGCCCCATGAGTTGGTCGAGTTCGCGTACTCCTGGAAGGTCCAGAAGGTCTGATCGTCCGTCGGGTCGACGACGGTCTGGGAGAAGTCTCCCCACCTCTTCGGCGAGGACGAGCCGAGGTTGTAGGTGCTGTTGCTGGACTGGGTGAGGTCGAAGACCTCGGTGGTGCCCGGTGGATCGCTCGCCAGGTGAGCCGACGAGGCGACCTCCGCGTGGCGCCCGGGGCCCGCGGTGCTGGCGTTGAGCGAAGCGTTCCCCTGGCCGTTCATCGCGATCGACGGCACCCAGAAGAAGCGCGGATTGGAAGCCGCGGTGTCGAAGAGCGTCCCGGACTGGACGAGCGTCGGGGGATCCGACCCCAGGTCGGAGATCTGGTACCAGCGGGCGGCATCCCGATCGCCGTTGGATGTCCCCACCCCGCTCGAGCTGACGCGGATGTTGTGCGCGGTCCAGAGCGTGTCGGTCCCATCGGGACCGCGGGCGACCATCGCCTCGAAGAGGCGGTCGTCCAGCGCATCGAGGCCGCCGGTCGAGCCCTGCGCCGGGACGGCGAGTGGGGCCGACGTGGAGGGCACGTTGATGGTCTGGTTGCTGGAGATCGACGGCGTTCCGCCGGGATCGGTGATCCGCCTGAGGTCGAGCCTGCCCAGGAACTGGTTGTCGGGGCCGACCAGGTAGCCGTCAGCGACGTTCGGGTCCATGTCGGTTGCCGGCTGCGGGCTGTCCATCCCGGGACCGCTCCCGCCCGACAGGAGCGGGAAACCGGTGACCACGGGGCTGCCGGGCGTCTCCACGCTCGACTTCCGGATCACGTATGCCGCCGTGCCGGCGAAGGAACCGCTGGTCGACGTGAACAGGTTCACCCCGATGTAGACCGCGTTCGCGTCTACCCCAAGCTGCGGGTAGTCGGCGAAGCGCGGGGTGCCGCCCAGCGGAGTGGATTCGTTGAAGAAGTAGTACGTGAAGTCGGTCTGATCGGTGATCTCGGGGCCGTCGCTCACGGCAAGCATCACGCGGTTGTTGGTGCTCTTGGTGTCGATCGCGGAGATGATCCAGCGTTGATCGAGGCGGTCGTACTCGACGCCCGGATCGGTCGGCTCGGAGCCCGGACTGAGAACGGGAGCCCAGAAGTCGGCGTCGGAGACGTTGTCGAGCGCGGCGGGATTGCCCTGCTTGTCGTAGACCCTGATCAACCCGTTGACGAAGACGATGATCTGGGTGGGCCCCACCGAACCCATGGAATCCGGCGGAATGAAGCCGGAGGCGCTGCTGTCGGCTCCCAGGAAGTTGGTCCCCTCATCGAGTGAGGACCTCGGCCCGATCGCGGCTCTCCCGGTGCGCTGCAGTGGGACCGTCTGGGCGGAGGCGGTCTTGGGCGGTCCACCCTCCTCCTCCGGCTCGGGCTTCTCGTGGATGATCTGACCGGAGGGCAGCTTCGCCGCCTCGCGCTCGGCCTCGCCCCCGGCGCCGCCGGACTCCTCGTCTGGTTTGCCCTGCCCTGCTTCGCTCGCCGCGATGTCAGGCTCCTGGACGGCCACTTCCGGCTCCAGGTTCCGATGGGCTTCGATCCAGGCGACGCTTCGGGTCACTGATCGACCTCCCGTCACGGGCTTACCCTTGATGGTCTCGGCGTCCTGCCGATTGCCGCTCCCGCATCCGATCCCGACGAGAGACAACAGCGCAAGAACGAAGAGCACCGCAGTGCTTACGCGACGCTTCATCGGCAGCCGAGTCTAGAGGCGATCAAGGCGTCGGCCGCCGGGTCTGTCTCAGCTTCAGGTCGAGCGCCTGCGTCGACGAATCTCCTTCGTTGGGGAAGAAGTTCACCCGGACCGTCACCGCGATCCTGCCCTTACGCTCCAGCCTGTGCCTCGTCTTGCGGATCGTGACGACCGAGAAGGTGACCGGACCCGCCACCGCCAGATCCTTGGACGCCCGCTTCTTCAACCCCTTGCCCGCGATCGAGACGGTTCCGGGGTTCGTCGTGGTGACGGTGAACGTGGCGGTTCCCCTCTTGCGGTCCCGGGTGATGCTGTCGATGCCGAAGCCGTTGTCCGGGACGAGGACGGCCAAGAGGTTGAGCCGGACGCCGTTCTGGGGGGTGAAGATGCCGGCCTCGCCGTCGGATAGATCGCCGAAGCGATTGAGGACGTTGTCGCCCGGCTGGGAGAACGCGCAGGAGTTGGGCGGACCGCTCTCGTTGTAGCCGAGCATGTCCCCGGACTTGACCGACAGGCTGACGGGGACCTTGTTGAGGCCGTTGGTCACCACGTGAGGGGACGAGTGGGCCACGACCTGGAAGGAGTCGGGATCGGTGGTGCGGCGGAAGACCTTGAGCACGTAGGTCGCCCCCGCGCCGGACGAGTTCGTCGACCACGAGGTGATCGTCCCCGCCTCCTTCGCCACGTAGAGGTTCCCGCCGGTCACGCTCGGCTCCAGGTAGTCGAGCCCGGAGGTCGTGCAGTTGGCCGCGGGGACGTCGGGCGACAGTTGGCCGATCGTCACGGATGCGCTCGCCGGCTGCGCGCAGGCCAGCCAGGCGAGGCCCAGAGCGGCGGCACTCGGCAGGACTTCGCTTCGCCTGAAGGGGAGCGAGAGCACTCTCTTCAAACAACGCTCGATGCGATTAGTACCTCGCCCGCTCATTGCACCTCGGCGATCGCCTGCTGGACCTCTGCGAGCGAGGGCGACTCCGTCAGCTGGCGCGTCCCGTTCGGGCCGCCGACCACGACCGCCGGCCCGACGGGCAGCCTGCGCTCGGCGGTGATCTTCTCGTCGGCCTCGAGCGTTGCGGTGATGTCGTCCCCGTTCATGTCGCGCTGCCACTGCTCGACGTTGAAGCCCGCGACGCCCACGCCGCGCGCGACGTTATTGAGGAAGTCCTGGTCGGCGCCGTGCTTCTTGGCCTCGTCCTGGTTCCTGAAGAAGAGCTCCACGAACTGCCACTCGTAGTCCTGCTTCGCTGCGGCGACCGCACCATAGGCGCCGAGGAAGAAGCCGGATTCGGTCATCGGGAAGTTGTGGTAGATCAGCTGGAGATCGCCGCCGCGCACGGGCCCGGCGATCAGGGGGACGACGACATCGCGGTTCCAGTCCGAGCATGGATCGCACTGGAGATCGTTGAAGACCTGAACCGTCACGGGGGCATTCGGGTTGCCGAGCCTCGGCCCGTCCTCCTCGATCCCGCCGAGCAGGCTCTGCACCTCGGCCGCGCCGGTGATCTGGATGTCATCGCCCTCCTCGGTCCCCGTACCGATCGAGATGCTGACGATCGCGAATCCGATCAGCCCGACCACGAGCGCCAGCACGATCACCCCGACGACTCGCGGGCGCCTCCGGGGTGCTTCCTCGCTCACCCGGCGACGGCCTTGTAGTAGCGCACGGCGAGCCCCGTGAGGAGGGTGCGGAAGCACTCCTCGACGGGAGTCTCGGTGTCGGCGGCCCAGCTCTCGAGACCGCGGCTCTCGATCGCCTCGCTGCGCTCGACGACCTCGTCGACCAGGTCAGGGTGCTGGTCGCAGAAGTAGGCGCCGATCGAATAGAGGTCGGTCTCCATCAGGGACTGGATGAAGGGATCCGCCCCCGGCTCGACCGACTGCTCGCCCGGATTCATGGCGGGATGGTAGTTACGCTTGGTTCGAGGGTGCTCGAGCGAAGCGAGAGCAACCCGTTTAATGGCGAAGCGAGTTGAGATCACCGCCTTCTGCGACGACCTCTTGGACGTCGATGCGTTCGAGGACTACGGGCCCAACGGCCTGCAGGTTCCCGGCGCTCCGGAGGTGAGCAGGATCGCCACCGGGGTGAGCGCGAACCTGGAGACGCTCGGCGGAGCGGTCGAATCCGGCGCGCAGCTGGTGCTGACGCACCACGGGCTGCTCTGGGGCGACGCGCTCTCGCCACTGTCGGTCCCGATGGCGGTCCGGCTGCGCGCACTGCTCTGCGCGGACGTCTCGCTGGCCGCCTACCACCTGCCCCTCGACGCTCACCCCGAAATCGGCAACAACGCGCTGCTCCGTGACGCGCTCGGCCTGGAGCCCGACGAGCGCCCCTTCGGCGAGGCCAAGGGGTCGGCCGTCGGTGTGGTCGGGCGCGCCACGGAGCCGATCGCTCTGGGCGAGCTGCGCAGGCGGCTGAGCGAGGCCGTCGGCCAGGAGCCGCTCGTCTTCGACGCCGGCCCGGAGCGGATCTCGAGCGTCGGCATCCTCACCGGCTCGGGTGGCTTCGCGCTCGGAGAGGCCGGCCCGATGGGGCTCGACGCCCTGGTCACCGGCGAGCCGAGCGAGCCCGTGATGGGCGAGGCGAGGGAGTACGGCGTCCACTTCCTCGCCGGCGGCCACTACGCGACGGAGACCTTCGGGATCAGGCGGCTTGGCGAGCTGGTGGCAGAGCGCTTCGAAATCGACCACGAGTTCGTCGATGTGCCGAATCCGATCTAGAAATCCCAGCTAATTGCGGAGAATCGGTTGACACGTCGCCCTGAGTCGATATATATGCCTTCACATACGGTCGCGGCGCGGAGCGCGGCCGAAGCAAGGCGTTCACGAGGAGAGGAGAGGCCTATATGTCCGTTCACCTGACGCCCACGGAGCTTGCCGAGGAGATGCACATGAAACGGCGCGACGTGCTCACCAAGTGCATCGAGATGAATGTGCCGGTCCTCAAAGGTCGAATCGACAAGACCCTCTTCGCATCCTCCCTGCGAGCGTTCCAGACTCAGAAGCATCAGGCCACCGCCTAGACCCGTCGAATTCTCCGGGGCGCCTTGGCTGCTCAGCCAGTCGCCTAATAGACTCCACTACATGGAGAGCGCGACGATTGCCGCGGCCGGGTCCCCGTCGGAGACGGGCACCAACAGCAAGACCTGCGCCGACCTGATGCCGCTGGCCGCCGAGCGGCATGCCGACCTGTCAGCGGTCACCTACAAGGATGAGTCCGGCGACTGGGTCTCCAAGACCTACCGCGAGGTGGGCGAGATCGTCCGGCAGCTCGCGCTCGGCCTGATCGAGCTCGGGATCGAGAAGGGCGACAAGGTCTCGATCCTCGCGAACACCCGTCCCGAATGGACCTACTTCGATTTTGCGGCCCTCAGCGTCGGCGCGACGGTCGTCCCGATCTACCAGACGAATTCGCCCGAGGAGTGCCAGTACGTCATCGAGAACTCCGACGCCAAGGCGGTCATCGTCGAAGACGATGAGCAGCTCGCCAAGATCGACGAGATCCGTGACCGCGTCCCGAAGCTGGAGCACGTGATCCGCATGGAGGGCTCCGGCGGCAAGGCGATCTCGATGGACGATCTGATTGAAGCCGGCTCGGGCCGCTCCGACTCCGAATGGGAACAGCGCTGGCAGTCGGTCACGCCGGACGACATCTGCACCTTCATCTACACATCCGGCACTACCGGGCCGCCGAAGGGCTGCGTCATCTCGCACGGCAACTACCGCTCAATGGTCACCATGGCTCTCGACGAGAGCGTCCTGGACAGTGACACGACCACCTACCTCTTCCTGCCGCTGGCGCACTCCTTCGCCCTGCTGATCCAGTTCCTGAGCTTCGACCTGGGCGGGAACATCGCCTACTGGGAGCGCGACCCGCTGAAGATCATCCCGAACCTGGTCGAGGTGAAGCCCGAGTACTTTCCGTCGGTTCCCCGCATCTTCGAGAAGATCTACACGGCGGCAACCGGAGAGGTCGAGAAGTCCGGCGGCGTCAAGAAGGTCGTCTTCAACTGGGCGATCGGCGTCGGCAAGAAGGTTCGCCAAAAGGAGCGCGCCGGGGAGCCGATCGGCTTCCTCCTGCGCAAGCAGTACGAGATCGCCGACAAGCAGGTTCTCTCCAAGATCCGGGCGCTGTTCGGCGGCAACATCAAGAACTGCGTCACCGGCGCAGCGCCGATCAATCCCGACATCCTGCGCTTCTTCGACGCGGCCGGCGTCCTCATCCTCGAGGGCTGGGGCATGACCGAGACCTCCACGGCCGCCACCGTCGCCAGGCCGGAGGCCTTCAAGTTCGGCAAGGTCGGCCGGGCATTCCAGGGCTGCGAGATCAAGATCGCCGACGACGGCGAGATCCTCGTCCGGGGCCCGAACATCTTCCAGGGCTATTACAAGAACGAGGAGGCCACCAAGGAGACCCTCGAGAACGGCTGGCTCCACACAGGCGACATCGGGGAGCTCGACGAAGACGGCTACCTCTCGATCACCGGCCGCAAGAAGGACATCATCATCACCGCGGGCGGCAAGAACATCACGCCGGCGAACCTGGAGGCGGAGATCAAGCAGAGCCCCTACGTCTCCCAGTGCGTGGTGATCGGGGACCGCAGGCCGTACCTGGTCGCCCTGATCACGCTCGACATGGAGGAGTGCGCCAAACTCTGCGAGGAGAGAGGCTGGTCCGCCGACCCGGCCGAGCTCCGGCACAACGAGGAGGTGCGGGCGATCATCCAGAAGCACCTCGACGAGATCAACCAGAAGTTCGCCCGGGTCGAGCAGGTGAAGAAGTTCGAGATCCTGCCGCACGACCTCTCGCAGGAGACCGGCGAGCTGACGCCGACGATGAAGGTGAAGCGCAACATCGTCGCGGACAAGTTCCAGAAAGACGTCGAGTCCCTGTACGGCTAGGTTGGCGGCCTTCCTAGTCGCTCCGGATTCGTTCAAGGGGACCCTCAGCGCGAAGGAGGTCGCTGAGGCGATCGGCCGCGGCGTCGAGCGGGTCGGCGGGCGAGTGGATCTCTGCCCGGCAGCCGATGGAGGCGAGGGCACGGCCGAGGTCCTGTGCGACGCGATGGGCGGCGAATGGCGCACCGCGCAGGTGCACGATCCGCTCGGTCGCCCGATCGGGGCGCGGTTCGCTCTGGTGCGCGACGGCGCCACCGCGATCGTCGAGGCGGCCGCGGCATCGGGCCTCGCCCTGGTTTCCGAGGGCGAGCGCGACCCTCAGGCGGCAAGCAGCGCCGGGACGGGCGAGCTGATCGCCGCCGCAATCGAGTCGGGCGCGCGGCGGGTGCTCGTCGCAGCCGGTGGCACCGGGACGACGGACGGAGGGCGCGGCGCCATCGAGGCCCTCCAGGGTACGGATGGGGCCCGGGACGCGACGCTGGAGGTGCTCTGCGATACCTCGGTGCCGTTCGAGCGGGCCGCGGAGGAGTTCGCGGGGCAGAAGGGCGCCTCGGCGGAGCAGGTCGCGAGCCTGAGCTCGCGCCTGATCGCCCTCGCGGGCACCCTGCCACGCGATCCACGGGGTCACGCGATGACTGGCGCCGCCGGTGGCCTCTCCGGCGGGCTCTGGGCGGTCTTCGGAGCCCGCCTGGTCCCAGGGGCGGCCTTCGTGCTCGGGGTGATCGGCTTCGACGCGAGGCTGGACAAGACGGACGCCGTGATCACCGGCGAGGGCCGTCTCGACGAGCAGAGCTTCGAGGGAAAGCTCGTCGGTCAGGTCGCCCGGCGGGGCAGGGAGGCCCGGCGGCCCGTGCACGTGATCGCAGGCTCGAACGCCTTCGACGAGGCCACCGTCGATCGGCGTGGGATCGCATCGGTGAGGGAGGCGGGCACGCTGGAGGCCATCAGCGACGCCGCTGCCCTGACCGCCGATCCCGCGGGGTGAGCGCCCGGATCAGGGCGGGCCGGCCCAGCCCGCCGCGTAACACGGGTCCGGGCCGCAGGGATCGATGATCTGACCGGCGGGCTTCAGGAACTCGGCGAGCTGGTGGCGAATCAGAGGCGAGGTGTCGATCACCGTGTCGTGCGGGTCGACCCCGACGGGAAACCCTGCGCGAGCGCCGCGATAGGTTCTTGGCGATGAGCGAGACGAGTGGGGTGGCACTGGTGACGGGCGCCAGCAGCGGCATCGGCGAGGCGACGGTGCGCGCGCTGGCAGCGGCCGGATTCGAGGTCTTCGCGGCTGCCAGGCGGCTCGAGCGCTGCGAGGAGCTGGCCCGGGAGGTCGGCGGCCGCGCCCTGCGGCTCGACGTCGCCGACCCCGACTCGGTCGCCCAGCTGGCCGAGGCGCTGCCCGAGCTCTCCGTGCTGGTCAACAACGCGGGCGGCGCGCTGGGGCTCGAGCCCATCGCGGAGGCAGATGAGGAGAATTGGCGCCAGATGTACGAGACCAACGTGCTGGGCGTGATGCGGGTGACCAAGGCGCTCCTCCCCGCCCTCGAGCGGAGCGGCGACGGTCATGTGGTCGTGATCGGCTCGGTCGCAGGCGTCGAGGTCTATCCCGGCGGCGCCGGCTACACGGCGGCGAAGCACGCCGCCAACGCCGTGGCCCGCACGCTTCGCCTGGAGCTGCTCGGGAAGCCGATCCGCGTCAGCGAGGTCGCTCCCGGCATGGTCGAGACCGAGTTCTCGCTCACACGCTTCGGAGGCGACGAGGCGAAGGCCTCCAAGGTCTACGAGGGGACCACGCCGCTGAGCGCCGAGGACGTCGCGGATGCGATCGCCTTCGTCGTCACGCGCCCGCCCCACGTGGACGTCGACTACCTATCGATCAAGCCGACGGCCCAGGCCACCGCACGCGACGTCCACCGCAGCTAGCTCTTCTTCGCAGCCTCCGCCTCGTCCGACTGGCGCAGCAGCGCGCCGGTCGTCTGCTCGAGGACGCGCCTCCAGGCCGACATTCCCTTCTCCTCCTCCTCGACCGTCTCGATCACACGTTGCACGCGCCGAGCGGAGATCTCGATGCCGTGGCGCGCCGCGATCTCCTTGTAGCGCTGGTAATCGCGCGCCAGCCTGACGGTGACGGACTCGAAGCCGTGCTTGGCGATCTGCAACCGGGCCGAGTAGTCGAGGACCGAGGTCCCGAACATCAGCTCGTCGTTGAACTCGGGCTCGATCAGGATGATGTCGACGTCTGGGAAGCGCTCGTTCCATGACTGGATCGCCAGGTGAAGCCGCGCGTGGGCCATGAGGCGGAAGGCCTGATTGCCGATCGCGGGCATGCCCATGTCGGAGACGCGGCGAACGCGGGAGCCGAAGACGGTCGGGATCCGGGTCTCGAAGTCGTTGACGTATGGGACGAGCGGGTTGACCACGACGATGAACTTGGCACCGGCCTCCACCGCGACATCGACGTTGGTCGTCGAGACGATTCCGCCGTCAACCAACTGCCTGCCGCGGAGCTCGTAGGGCTCGTAGACGATCGGCAGGGCGCCGGACGCCGCGACCGCGCGCGAGATCGGCACGTTGTCCCACTCCTCCTCGCCGAAGACGATCCGCTCGCACGTGTCGAGATCGGTGGCCGTGATGCGCAGGTCGGAGTCGAGCTCTCGGAAGTCGTTGGTCCGGTCGGGATCGGAGAGCACGTTGCGTATGTACTGCTCGATCCCGCGGTTGTGGTAGATCCCCGTGGGGAGGCCCTCGGCGAGTCCCATCACCACGTCGACCATGGAGATCTCGCCGATGTTCCCCGCCAGCCGGCGGACGGTGGCCGCGACCCTCAGCGGCAGCACCGCGAGGCGGTTGGCGAAGCCCTTGTAGTTCGGGCGGAGCAGCGTCCGCAGCGACGCGTTCTCGATCGGCGAGGGCAGAGCCGTGTCGAGGACGCGGAACATCTCCTCTGGGGTGACGCCGTTCGCGACCATGCTCGCAACGAACGCGCCCGCGCTCGTCCCGACGTAGATGTCGAAGTCGTTGACGGTGCGGTTGACCGCGAGCAGGTCGAAGGCGCGCAGGGCGCCCATCTCGTAGACGCCGCCGGTGAACCCACCGCCGCCGAGCACCAAGGCGGTCTTGTCCCCCCGACCGCGGCGCTTCCTCCCTCTGGAACTACTGCTGCGCTTGCCGTCGGGGCCATCGAACTGGACGACTTTCCCCATTGGAAAGGGGATTATGGCAGCGGTGCGGGCTGGTCAGCCAGCTAGTCACCGCTACCTTGTCCCTTCCGGGCTGTTTCATGAGGTTCATGCCCAGGCTCACAGGGGTGATTTCGGTTGCGCTGCTCGCCGTGGCGCTGGCCGTGCCGGCCGCCCAGGCACGGCCGCAGGGGCCCGACAGGGCCTTCAGGACGCCGATCGCGCACGGCGCGGCGGCGGCGCACACCTCCGTCTCCCGCTCCAAGCTCGCGGCTGGCCTTGGCAAGCTCTTTCGCCGAGTCGGCAAGAGCAGCGCATTCGTTCTCGACCCCAGCAGCCATCAGGTGCTCTTCTCGCGCAAGGGCGGGCGCATGCGGATCCTCGCCTCGAACTCGAAGCTCTTCACCACCTCCACGGCGCTCTCGCGCTTCGACCCGACGGGCAGGCTGCACACCACCGCTTGGTCAAGCGACCCGATCAGCGACGGAGTCAGCCAGGGCCTGTACCTGCGTGGCGGCGGGGATCCGACGCTGAGCACCGCGGGCCTGACCAAGCTCGCCGACCGAGTCCGCGCGGCCGGCGTGACCACGGTGCAGGGCCCGCTCCGCTACGACGCCTCTTACCTCGACAGCCAGAGCGAGATCCCCGAGCACGGGATCACCTTCGAGAGCGTCGGCCACCTCTCCGGCCTACAGATCGACAACGGCTCACCCAGCGACCCCCCGAAGACCGCCGCCCAGCGCTTCGAGGACGCGCTCCGCAAGGACGGGATCTCGATCGGCAACAGCGTCACCCCCGCGACCGTGTCCCCCGGGGCACTCCAGGTCGCCGACTTTGACTCCCCGACGATGGCCGACATCGTCCAGGACACGCTCGTTCCCTCGAACAACTACCTCGCCGAGATGCTGCTCAAGGACGTTGGCTCCCAATTCGGCGGGAGCGGGTCCACCGCCGGCGGCATCTCGGTCGTCAGGCAGTTCGCCGCCAAGCAGGGCGCGAAGTTCGCGGGTGAGAACGGCTCCGGGCTGACAAGGCGCAACAAGGCGTCGCCCGCGTCGGTCGTGAAGCTGCTCGACGCGATGCTCGAGGTGGACCAGAAGGCGTCACCCGACGAGCAGCTCACCCAGGAGAAGCTCCGCGACGCCTGGGTCGATTCCCTCGCGGTGGCCGGACGCACCGGCACGGTGGCCGACCGAATGAGGGGGACGGCCGCTGCCGGCAACTGCCACCTGAAGACCGGCACGCTCACCCGGGTCAGCGCCCTCTCCGGTTACTGCTTCCGGGGCGGCGATGACGCCGAGCACGCGGTGATCTTCTCCCTGCTGATGAACAACGTGGACGTGAATCGCGCCCACTTCGTCCAGGACCGCATGGCGGCCCTGATCGCTCGGTACAACCGCTAGCGGCAGCCAGGCCGCTCCACTTCGGAGCGATGGGCGAAGCCCAAAGCGACTTATGTGAGGCGGCCGCTTGCTGCCGCGATCTGATGGCGAAGCCGTCAGCCGACCAGCTGCTGCAGGCCCTGCTCGTCGATCACGTCGGTCCCGAACTCCTCGGCCTTGGCGAGCTTCGTGCCGGGACTGTCGCCCGCGATCACGTAGTCGGTCTTCTTCGAGACCGAGTTGACGACCTTGCCGCCGGCGAGGCGGATCAGGCGGGTGGCCTGCTCGCGGCTCAGGTTGGGCAGGGTCCCCGTCAGCACCAGCGTCTTGCCGTCGAGCGGGCCGCCCTGCTTGCGCCGCTCGGAGGGATCGAGCTCCATGCGCAGACCGGCATCGCGCAGCCTCTCAATCAGCTTCCTGGTCCGGTCCTCGGAGAGCTCCTCGTAGATCTGCTCGGCCAGCACGGGGCCGATGCCCTCGGCCTGGACGATCTCCTCCGGCTGGGCCTCGAGCAGCGCGTCCATCGTCCCGAAGGGCTCGGCGAGCGACTCGGCGTTGACGAAGCCGATTCCCGGGATGCCGAGCGCGTAGAGAACCCGCGAGAAGGGCATTTTCTTCGCGTTCTCAATCTCCTCGACCAGGTTCTCGGCGGAGATCTCGCCGAAGCCCTCGAGCTCGGCGATCCGCTCG
>DASUPK010000031.1:0-12811 GCA_036276255.1 Solirubrobacterales bacterium | reverse complement strand
GGTCCCGGTGATGTTCAGGGATCCCGGCCCCGGGGTCGCGGCATAGACGCCGGGCCCGAGGGTCATTCCGCCGAGCTGGCTGCCGGTGACCGTGGTGGTGGCCTGTCCGGCGGCGTTGTCGTAGGCCGTGATCAAGTCGGCCTGGGCCTCGGCGTTGAGGTAGGCCGCGGTCGAATCCGACTGCGCTGGGCCCACGTTCGGGTCGGGCGGTAGGCGGATCGTGCCGTTCACCGTTCCGTCAGGAGGACCGGTGCAGGGCGCCGGGAAGCCGGTGCAGGCGCTGCCCGGGCTGACGCCGCGGTCGCCGTTTAGGATCGTGGGGCCGGTGTTGGTCACCGTGGTTGCGCCGAGAACTGCGAAGTTCTCGGCGGCTCCGAGTGGAGGGGAGGTGGCGGCGCCGGCCGTTGGGGCGAGCGCGAGGCACGCAAGCATGGCGAGCAGGGTCAATGCGGAAACGCTGATCAAAGGGCGTCTGTCGTTCTGGCGAACCTGAGTGGGATCCATGAGTTCGACTATCGGGAATTGCGGGGCTTTTCACCATCCCCCAGAGGGGTGAGGCGGCGCGATATCCCCCGGAAGAACTAGCTCAGACACGGGTATCGGCGGGACGAGCGGGCTAGATCTGCCAGCTGATCTGTCCGATCACCAACGCAATCGCCACCCCTTGGGCGCGTGTGTGGGCGCCGAGCTTGCCCATCGCGTTATGAACGTGCGACTTGACCGTCTCGGGAGACAGGAAGAGACGCTCGGCGATATCGGTGCTCTGGAGCCCGGATGCGACGAACGTCATGACCTCACGCTCGCGTTCGGTGAGCCCCAATCGACCACCGCTCTCCACCATGACCGGTGTCCACGCCGCTTCGTGTGCCTGGGCGTCTCCGGCCTGACCATGGGAGACTTCGACGGGCGGGATGAAGACCGACAGGTGACGGGCGGGCAGCACATTGGCGGTGGCGCTGAACTCGACCGGCACCGGTCCGCGGTCGGGCACGTACAGCTGGTACCAGCCCTCCGCTCTTCCGGTGGCCAAGAACTCCTGCCATTGCTCCTCGAGCTCCTGACGCTCGCTCGGAAGCGTGAAGTCGTCCATCCGGTACCACGGGACCTCCTCCCGCGCGATTCCCAGGAGGTCACAAGCGGCGTCATTTGCGGTCACCCAGCGTCGTTGATCGTCGGCGAGCAGCATGGGATTCGTCGAATGCTCAAACGCCACCCGTAGGCGCAATACCGCCTGCGCGCCGAACTTGCTGTCCGCGAAGGCCCGTGCGTTCGCGGGACCGGACGGATCCGGAGAATTCGTTAGGCCCTCAGGTCCGGGATCCTCGAAAGTCCACTCCATCTCTTGATCTCCCCCTATTTGGTTTAGCCAGCACTTGAACTATCCGTCAAAAGTTTTACATAAAGGCGTGCCACGGCGGGGGTTTTTGGACGAGGTGAACAGTCTATTTCAAGGTAGCTCTTTCGGGGGATATCGCACCACTCACACGTCTGGGGGATTGTGTCCCCTGACCGAATCCCCGATGGTGGCTTTCAGGCATGCGAGATCGGAGCCCTCAAGCAGTCTGGCGCTCTCCGACCTCGACCACGCAATCGGATGAGGGCAAAGGATGTTTGGACCGCACTATCGAAAGTTGCTGCTGCTGTCCGCAACGATTCCGCTTGTCCTCCTTGTGCCGGCTGGTTTGGCTGCGGCCGCTTGCCCGTCGAGGAGTCCGCCGCCCTGTCATCCGGGCGCGTTCACTGGCAGCGCCGGAGCTCACTCTTCCCGTTGCGTCCACAAGCCGCCGCCCCGCTGTTCTCGACCAGGCCCTCGCGGCCCGGCAGGGGCCACGGGCCCGCCTGGAGTTCCCGGCCCGCCCGGCCCGCCCGGAGCTCCCGGCCCGCCCGGAGCTACGGGTCCACAGGGCTTGCAAGGCGTCCAAGGCAACACCGGCGCCGCCGGGTCCACAGGGGCCACGGGCCCACCGGGGGCCACGGGCCCACCGGGAGCCACCGGCGCCCCTGGTCAACCGGGAACCGCCGGAGCTACAGGTCCTCCGGGGCCGCCTGGCGCAACGGGACCAGCCGGACCGCCGGGCCCGGCCGGCTCGAGCGGGCTGTCTGAGTACGCGTACGTCTTCAACACCGGGGCTGAGACGGTGCCGATCGAGGCCGACGTGCCCTTGGATACGAATGGACTCATGACCGCCGGCATCACGCACACTGCCGGCACCCCGGGGATCAATCTTCTGAAAAGCGGTGACTACAAGATCACCTTCTCGGTCTCTGGAACCGAGCCGAACCAGATGGCGCTGTTCGTCAATGGAAGCGTGGTTGCAGGCACGATCTACGGCTCCGGCGCCGGCACCCAGCAGAACACCGGACAGGTGATAGCCACCTTCTCCGCCGGCGATGTTCTGACCATCAGGAATCACTCATCGAGTGCGGCGGTCGGCCTCGCGTCGAACATCGGAGGATCTCAGGCCAATACGAACGCTTCGGTCGCGATCGAAAAACTCAATTAGGCCATTCGACCCAGAAAGCCCGCACGTGCAGCCACCAAGCAACCAACTTCCACCCCCGCGCGCCGAACATCCGGCGGCACCCGGCCGATGGCTCGCTCTCTCGTCGGTCATCGGCCTGCTCTCCGCAGCAAGTCTCGCCGTCACGGCGTGCGGCTCGTCGGGATCGGCCACCATCCTCAACACCGAGAAGGTCGAGCGGGCGATCGAGCAGAGCAGTCTGGCGCAGCGTGGAGACCGCGCCCAGGCGAGCTGTCCGTCGGGCGTACATCAGAAGGCGGGCTTGGAGTTCTCCTGCACAGCCGCCGTCAAGGGCGTCAGCACGCGGTTCGTGGTGACCGAACTGGACGGCTCAGGTCACGTCCACTACGAGGCTCGCTGATGATCGGAGCCCGGCTCAAGGTCGTGTCGGCGATGATCGTGGTCGTTGCCGCGGCCGGCGGTGTGGCCGCCGCACCATCCGCGAAGGTCCGAAATGCGCCAGTCGTGAAGCCGAGGCAGGAGCTGGCGATGCTGCTCACAGCGCATCGGGTGGTCTCGTCGCCCGACAGTCGCCCGAAAGTCGGCACGGTTCACGCTCTGCGGCCGATCACCGGGGTACGGACCGTCCTCCCCGTCGTCGGCCAGGCCACGACCCCGGACGGAGTCAAATGGCTGCGAGTCCTGGTGCCCGGACGCCCAAATGGCAGGACCGGCTGGATCAAACAGCGTGGAACCGTGCCGAGGGCGACGGGTTGGCATCTCGTGGTCAGGACCTCCCATCGCCGGGTGCTCGCCTACTTCCACGGCGGCCTCGTCCGGTCCTTCGCAGCGATCGTCGGCAAGCCCTCGACGCCGACCCCGCATGGGCAGTTCTTCGTCGAGGAGAGGCTGCGCGTCGGCGCCGGCGATCCCGGAGGGCCATTCGCCCTTGCGCTGAGCGCCCGCTCCGATGTGCTGCGCAGGTTCGAGGGCGGTCCAGGGCAGATCGCTCTACACGGCATCGCGAACCTCGGCGGCACGCTCGGGACCGCGGTCTCCCATGGCTGCGTGCGCCTCGGCAATCAAAGCATTCGCTGGTTGGCCAGGCGCATCGCAGCGGGTGTGCCTGTGACCATCACACGCTGAGTCGTCGCCGGCTGGAGAATCCACGCCGGCTCCGATCATCAGCACTTCCCTGTTCTGACCCCTTCGTGCCGTGCCTGGACGAGCACCGGATGACGGACGCGGCAGGCCGCGTAGTGGTCGGCCCAGGCTTCGTCTGCGCATTGGCAGACCAAATGGCCGATTTCATGCCGGAACGTGAACTTCCGGGTCGCGCGAGGATAGCCCGGGTCCACGTAGACCTGGGGCGTACTTCCCGCCCCGAAGGACGAGCAGCCATAGCTCGGCCCGAGCTCCTGGTGGGGGCACGGTGCGGAGAACAAAAGGACCGCCCCGACTACGGTGGCGATGATCATGCCTGACTCCTGCGGTCACACAACCGCATGCATCCAGATTTCGCCGCCGCCCCCCTGCTCGAAAATCAGCCGAGTCTCGGCGTTCCGTCCGAAATTCGCGGCACGGCCCCTCGCGGGGACTCATCCCATCGGACTAGATCAATGTAGCTGCGCAGGGTGCGTTGCGTAATCGCTATTACCCGCTGTTCGCCCCGTAGTAGCAGGCAGATACCTCTCCGTAGTAAGTACGGTGCGGGAGCGGGCGATATTGGGGCTCGGCGACGATCGTCGAGAGGAAGAAGATGATCCTCGGGACCGACACGGGAGTGGCAATCCCCCGAGGTACAAGCTCGTCGTCGACGTCGAGGTCCCGGGCAAGCCGCCGTTTCGCACCACCTTGAAGAGCCCACTAAGTGTCTGGGGAATCCTCAGAGAAGGGTGGGCATAGGAGTAGGGTCCGCGCACGCCGGTCAGCCGGCCGGCTGTAACGAAACAAGGGGACTGAGCGTGGATTTGAAGCTCGAGGTCGTGGTGCTACCGGTCTCCGACGTAGATCGCGCCAAGACCTACTACGAAGGTCTGGGATGGCGACTGGACGCGGACTTCCCGATCAGCGAGAGCTTCCGAGTCGTCCAGCTCACCCCCCCTGGCTCGGCCTGCTCGATCCAGTTCGGCGTCGGGCTCACCAACGCCCAACCAGGGTCGGCTCAGACGACCTATCTGATCGTCTCCGACATCGACGAGGCTCGAGCCGAGCTGATCGACAAGGGGGCCGACGTGGGAGAGGTGTTCCATCGCGCCGAAGGCGAGGAGGTGAGCGGACCCGACCCAGATCGCGCCACCTACGGCTCATTCGCGCGCTTCAGCGATCCGGACGGCAACAGCTGGCTGCTCCAGGAGATCACCGAGCGCCTGCCTGGACGGTGATAGATAACCCAGGAGAGGAGACATTATGGACGTCGAGACCCTGACCGGGCTGCTGCGCGAAGCGGAGGAGCACCACGGTCCGTATGAGGCGGAGGCCCCGAAGCACCACTGGTCCGGGTTCTACGCCGCCTACATCGTCGCGCGTGAGGAGGGACGCACTCCCGACGAAGCGGACGCCGATGCCAGGGCCTACATGGCCAACCAGCTCGGTGAAGAGGGGGCAGGCGCTTGAGCAGCGACTACGACGTCATCGTCGTCGGCGGAGGCTCGCCCGGCGAGCACTGCGCCGCCGCGCTCGCGGAGGGCGGCCTGCGGGTTGCCCTCGTCGAGCGCGAGCTCGTGGGCGGTGAGTGCTCCTACTACGCCTGCATGCCCTCGAAGACGCTGCTGCGGCCGGGCGAGGCCGTCGAAGGCGCTCGCCAGGCCGCCGGCGTCGCCGAGGTCGACGTGAAGGAGGCGCTCGCCTATCGCGACTTCATGGTCTCCGGCTATTCCGACGACGGCCAAGAGACCTGGCTGGCGGACCACGACATCGACCTGCTCCGCGGCTCCGGACGGCTCGCCGGCACCGGCGTGGTCGAGGTGGAGGGCAAGCAGTACACGACGGAGCACGTCGTGCTCGCAAACGGAGCCGACCCCTTCGTGCCGCCGGTCCCGGGCCTCAGGGACCTGGACGGACTGTGGGGCACGCGAGAGGCGACGAGCATGAAGGCGGTTCCCGGCCGGCTCCTGGTGATCGGCGCCGGGCCCGCCGGCGTCGAGCTGGCGCAGGTCGTGAAGCGCCTCGGCGGCGAAGCGGTGGTCCTCGACGCCGCGGAGCATGTGCTCGCCCGAGAGCCCGAGGCGCTCGGCAAGGCGCTCGGCGAGACGCTCGAAGCGGAGGGCATCGAGCTTGCCCTCGGGGTGCAGGCGACCGCAGCACGGCGGGACGGCAAGGACTACGTCCTCGAGCTCGACGATGGGCGCGAGCTGCGCGGCGATCGGATACTGGTCGCGACCGGGCGGCGACCGCGGGTAGAAGGGATCGGCCTCGAGACCGTTGGGGTCGAAGCCAACCCCAAGGGGATCGAGGTGGACGATCACCTGCGCGCCGGCGACCGCCTCTGGGCGATGGGGGACGTCAACGGCATCTGGCCGCTGACTCACGTCGGCAAGTACGAGGGCGAGGTCATCGCCTCGAACATCCTCGGCGAGGATCGCGTCACGAACTACGAGGCCGTTCCGCGGGTCACCTACACGGATCCTCAGGCGGCCGCGGTGGGCGAGTCGGAGGGCGAGTTCAGCGGAACCGCCCGCCTGGCGGAGGTGGCCAAGACCGAGACCTATACGCATGCGTACAAGGAGTCGAAGGGCTTCCTCACCCTGCTCAGCGACGGGGAGCGCCTGACCGGCGCCTACGCGCTCGGCCCCGAGGCGGGCGAGTGGCTGCAGCAGGCGACCCTCGCGATCCGCGGGCGCGTACCGGTCGGGGTGATCCGCGACACGATTCAGCCGTTCCCGACCTTCTCGGAGATCATCGTCCAGGCTGTGCATGAGCTCTGGGGCGAGATCAGTGCGCCGAGCAAAGCCGGAAAGGCGGGAGCGACGGGGGAGTCATGAACATGCCGAAAGGATCCCGAGATGCGTCCCGACATCAAGCCTGACGCCACCTTCCCTGACTTCGAGCTGCCCGACCATGAGAACACGCCCCGCAAGCTCAGCGAGGTCCAGGGCGATGATCCACTGATCCTGACGCTGGCGCGTGGGCACTATTGCCCGAAGGAGCACCAGCAGCATCTCGAGCTGGCCGCCTTCTATCCCAAGATCAACGTGGCCTACACGAAGGTGGCCACGATCGCGACCGACGATCACCACACCCTCCAGGAGTTCCGCAATTCGGTCGGCGCCCAGTGGCCCTTTCTCTCGGACCCGGAGCGCACCGTGCAGAAGGACCTCGAGATCCAGGAGTACACGGACCCCGACAACGATCCGATGATTCCGCACACGCTCGTGCTCAAGCCCGGGCTCGTCGTCCACTCGATCTATAACGGCTACTGGTTCTGGGGCCGTCCCTCCGTCACCGACCTCTGGCACGACCTGCGCGAGGTGACGAGCGAGATCCGCCCGGACTATGACCTCAGCAAGCCGGGGCTCCGCGAGGCCTGGGACTCGGGCGACCTCTCACCCTTCCACGGATGGGACAAGAAGGAACCGGAGCGGGTCCCTGACTGCACGGAGAGGCCATAGTCTGAAGTGGCCATGCCCGCCTGCACCCATCTCGATCAGATCCAGGTCACCGAGCTGCCCGAGTCGGTCGATGGCTGCGAGGAGTGCCTGAAGGCGGGCGACCCCTGGCTCCACCTGCGGATCTGCCTCGAGTGCGGG
This sequence comes from Solirubrobacterales bacterium, assembly GCA_036276255.1. Taxonomy (GTDB): domain Bacteria; phylum Actinomycetota; class Thermoleophilia; order Solirubrobacterales; family 70-9; genus DASUPK01. The sequence continues at coordinate 5,601 of DASUPK010000031.1, read as the reverse complement.
AAGGTGGGCTGCTGCGATGACTCACCGAACAAGCACGCCACGGCTCACGCTCAGGAGAGCGAGCATCCACTGATCCGCTCGCTCGAGCCGGGCGAGGAGTGGTCCTGGTGCTACGTGGACGACGTCGCGATGCTGATCCCCGAGGTGACCGGGGAGACCCGCATCCCGCCGTCGCCGCTCGCCGGCTAGCCGGGCCTACTGCCTGTAGTTCTCGACAGTGCCGGGGCTGCGCGCCTCGGCGTCGCCCGGGTTCTGGCCGAACTCCTCTTTCGCTCTCCGCTGGCGGAGCAGGTCCCAGCAGCGATCCAGCTCGACCTCGACCGCGCGGAGCCGCTCGCGATCGGCCTGGAATGAACCCTCATCGTCGCGGTCCTGCTGCTCGCGGCCGCGCAGCTCCTTCTCCTCGCTGACCAGCCGGTCGATCCTTGTGGCAATGCTCTCGTCGCTCATGTGCCGAATCCTACGGTGCGGTTAGGGTGAAGGCCATGAGCGAAGCCGGGCAGAGTGAATCCATCACGCCGGAGGGCATCGAGGCCCTCCGCGCCGAGCTCGAGGAGCTCGAGGGGCCACGCCGCACCGAGATGGCGGCGCGGATCAAGGAAGCGCGCGAGCTCGGCGACCTGAAGGAGAACGCCGACTACCACATCGCCAAGGACGACCAGGGGCATCTCGAGGCGCGGATCAGGCGACTGCGGGAGAGGCTGCGGCGGGCCACGGTGGTCGAGCCCACCGACGCCGCCCCCGACACGTTCGCCTTCGGGCGGACCGCAGAGGTCTTTGACGAGGAGGCCGGCAAGGTCAACACCTGGACCCTGGTCGGCGCGACGGAGGCCGACTTCGCGCAGGGCAAGCTCTCGATCGAGTCGCCGGTGGGCCGTGCGCTCCAGGACAAGGCGATCGGCGAGGCCGTCACGGTGGAGACGCCGCGCGGCGAGAAGGCCTACCGCGTGGAGAAGCTCGTCTCCTAGGCCCGGGGGCCTCTTTCAGGATCCGTTCGGGGTGGCTGTCGTCCCTCCGATGTGCGCCGGCCACTACGCCACGATCGTCGGGGACCCGACCAACAACAGGCTGGTCGGCTCGCCGTTCGCCGACGTGATCGTCGGGCTCGGGGCCAAGGACAGGATCAACGGCGGCGCCGGAAACGACATCATCTGCGGAGGTCCAGGGAAGGACGTGCTCAAGGGCGGAAAGGGCAGGGACGTCCAGAAGCAGTAGGTCCGCGTTGGACCGGTGGTGATCAGGGGATCAACCGGCGGAGGCGGCCCGTCAAATCATTCGATCGGGGTGAAGGCCGAGGAGGGAGGTGCGCTAATCCTTCTCCTCACACGTCATCAACCCCTGGAGGAACGAATGACTGGAAAGGCAGATTTCACCGAAGAAGAATGGAAGCTCGTGCTGGAGGGACCGCCGAGCGCCGGGCTGATCGTGATCGGCTCGGATCGGGGCGGCTCCATCCGCGAGAGCTTCTCGATGGCGAAGGCCTACACGGAGGCCCGGAAGCAGCACGGGGAGAGCCAGCTGCTCGACGAGATCGTCACAGCGAAGCCCGAGATGGACCACACGCGCTACAAGACTCCCGAGGAGCTCAAGGAGGCCTCTCTCAAGCACATCACCGATGCCGTCGCCCTGCTCAAGTCCAAGGCCAGCGGCGAGGAGCTCGATGAGTACAAGAAGTTCATCCTCGGGCTCGCCCAACGTGTCGCGGAGGCCCGCAAGGAGGGCTTCATGGGCCTGAGCGGCGATCGTGTCAGCGACGACGAGAAGACGGCCATCGGGGAGATCAGCGGGGCTCTCGGCTGAGCGAGCGCCGTCGGTGATTTCACCCGTAATGAGTGATGCGTCGGATGCGCCCGTCCGATTCGATGCTGGTGAAGGTCATCAAAGAAAGGATTCGCGATGCCGCTCGGAAGAAGAAGGCCCCTCATGCGCGCTGCGATGGTCGGTGGCGCCGGCTACGCGGTCGGGAAGCGACGGGCGCAGTCTCAGGAGCAAGAGGCCCAGCAGAACGCCGAGATCCAGCAGTCCCAGGCGGGTGGCGCAGCCCCGGCGTCTGGCGGCGGGATGTCGGAGATGGACAGGATCGATGCGCTCAAGAAGCTCGGCGACCTGCACGACTCCGGCGTCCTCAGCGACGAGCAATTCGAAGCCGAGAAGGAGAAGTTGATCTAAATGGAATTCGGTCCGGTACAGCTCCTGGTGGTTGGCTTCGAGGACGGGAAGTTCTCCGGCGAGATCCTCGCCGAGCTCCGACGTCTTCGTGAGCACGACATCGTTCGCCTGATCGACCTGATGTTCGTCGCTCGAGGCGAGGACGGCGAGTTCGAGGCGGTTGAGCACAGCGACCTTCCCAGCGACGAGGCCGAGGCCTTCGGGGCCCTGGCCGGCGCGCTGCTGGGACTGGGCGCGGCTGGTGAGGAGGGCGCCGAGGCCGGTGCCGTGGCCGGGGCCGAGGCGGTTGACGAGCGGGGCTCTGTTCTCGATCCCGACGACGTCTGGTACCTCGCGGATGAGATTCCTCCGGGAACCTCCGCCGGAATCGCTCTCCTCGAGCACCGTTGGGCGATTCCCCTGAGGGACGCGATCGAGCGCGCCGGTGGCCATAGCCTGGTCGACGCATGGGTGCATCCGAGCGATCTGGTCGAGATCGGCGCTCAGGCCGCGAGCTGAATCCGAGGCAGCGGGCTGCGGCGGTCGCCGCCCTCGTCCTGCCGCCTGCGGTCCTGATCCTGGCCCTCACCATCGTGGTGGCGGAGTTTCCGCGCGGCCTGATCGTGCTCGGCTGCGCCGTTGTTGCGATCGGGGCCGCTTTCTACGGCGTGATGCGCACGGGCTCCGCCCGCGTGTTCGGTCTCGGCGTCGCGCTTGCTGCCTCGATCGGCGCGGCCTTGGTGCTCGTCACCGACGGCGACCACATCGTCGAGGCGATCGCCGTCGTCGCCGGCGTGGGCGTGGCCACCTATGCCACGAGGACGGCCTTCCGGGTCCGGGTGCACCTGCCCCCGGCGCCCGCTCCCGCACATCCGGTCCTGCTCTACAACCCGAAGTCGGGCGGTGGCAAGGCCGAGCGCTTCTCGCTCGCCGACGAGGCGGCCAAGCGCGGTATCGAGTCCGTTGAGCTCACCCGCGGCGCGGATCTGGAGAAGCTCGTCAGGGACGCCGTTGCGGGTGGCGCCGACGCGCTGGCGATGGCGGGCGGCGACGGGTCTCAGGCGGTCGTCGCCTCGATTGCCTCAGAGCTGGATCTGCCCTACGCCTGCATTCCCGCCGGAACCCGTAACCACTTTGCGCTCGATCTCGGGGTCGACCGCGACGACGTCGTCGGCGCACTGGACGCGCTGGTCGAGGGCGGCGAGCGCCGGGTGGACCTCGCCGAGGTCAACGGGCGCGTCTTCGTCAACAACGTTTCCCTGGGGCTCTACGCCGAGGCGGTGCAGCGCGACGAATACCGCGACGCGAAGCTTCGAACGATCCTGAACACGGTCCCCGAGGCGCTCGGGCCGGACGGCGCGGGGCTGGATCTGGCCTGGACGGGGCCGGAGGGCGACCAGGAGCGCTCCGGAGCGGCGCTGTTGATCTCGAACAACCGCTACCGGCTCGGGCGGGGGGTCGGCTCCGGCACCCGGCCCCGGATCGACGCGGGCGTGCTCGGGGTCACCGTGGTCTCCGCGCCACCCGCCCCCGGCTCAGGGCAGCCGCGGAAGCCATGGCGCGAGTGGTCCGCCACCGAGTTCGACATCGATTCGAGCCGGCCGGTCCCAGCCGGAGTCGACGGCGAGGCGATGACCCTCGAGCCGCCCCTGCGCTTCAGGATCCGCCCGGGCGCGCTGAGGGTGCGGATCGCGCCGGCCCATCCGGGCGCCTCGCCGTCGGCCGCGATCCCCGAGGGATTCTGGGACGGCGTGCGCACGCTGGCAGGCGTCGCGGCTGGCCGAGCTCCCGTCGTCGTCGATGGGCACCGGTGACGTGATCGGGGCGCCCTCTGCGGCGTCACCCTGGCCACGGCCAGCGACAGGGCACTGGATTTCATCTCGCTCAGAGCAGCTCGATCGTGCCTTTCACGATCAGCAGGGCGCCGATCACGAGCGCTCCACGAAAGGCGAGCATCTTGGAGTGGCGGTTGAACCAGGCCTTGAACCGGTTGACCGCGTCCGGGGTCCACTCGGGCGCAAACGTGAAGGCCAGCAGCGGCAGCTCGATCAGCGCGAGCATGATCACGTTGAAGGCGAGGACCATGGCGACGGTCGCCGCCACGCTCGCGTTCTTGTCGGCGATGTGGCCCAGGCCGATTATGTAGGAAGCGCCGGGAAGTGTCAGAAGCGCACCGATGACGAAAGTCGTCCTCGCCGTTCCCTGGCTCAATTTCTGCTGCCACTTTGGTGGTCCCTTGTCCTGCTTCTTCTCCTCCCGCCGACGTCGGCGCTCGGCGAGGCGACCGGTCTCCTTGGGAACCCGGCCGGGGCGGATCAGATAGGCGACCAGGAGCAGCAGACCGCCGAGCGTGAGATCCATTGCCGGGCTCAGAGTCGACTGCGCCGCGCTGGTCGCTCCGGACGATCCGTCGACCGCGAACACGATCACCATGCCCAGGGTGAGGCTCGTGAACAGCGCGCCGCACAGGTATCCGAGGAGCAGGCGCTTCGGGTGGTCGAGCAGCAGCATCACGGTGGTGGCTCCGAGGAGGGTCGGGTTGAACGCCGCGGCGAACGCCCAGAAGATGATCGTGTCCATCTCAGCTCCCGGTCGCCGGTTCCGTGGGAGTCGAGCGCGGGTCGAGTGCCTGAACGGTCAGGTAGGCCACGACCACACCGACGATGATCAGAGGGCCCGACCCGAGTCCGGTGTGCGCCGTGAAGACCGTGGCGAGCACGACGGCCGACAGGGGCAATCTGAGCACGGCGACCACCGCGGCTCCGAGGCCCACCGCCACCGCGGGGGTCAGATCGAAGCCGGGCAGCTGAGCGGCCATCAGGCCGGCGGCAGCTCCCAGAAACATGGCCGGGAAGGTCGGGCCGCCACGGAAGGTGCCGAGGGAGAGGCCGTAGGCGAGGCCCTTGAGGGCGATCAGCAGGGCGAGCGCTGACAGGGACCAGGAGCCCGGGTTGTCCACCAGCGGCCCGATCGCGTCCTGACCCGAGAAGAGAACCTGGTTGACGCCGTGGTCGGTCGTCTGCGAGAAGGCGATTGCCAGCCCCGCGACGAGCAGCCCGACGATGGGAAGCACGATGAAGGGCCTGGGTGTCGCGATGCGCTGCGCCTCTCGCGCGAGGCGAAAGATGGCGTATGTGACCACGGCGATCGCGGCGGCCAGCGCGATCGTCCAGAGGACGTCGACGAACTCCGGGCGCGCGAAGGGGGGGAGGTGGAGCGGACTGAGAGCGATATCGGCGGTGCTGAGGCCCGTCAGCGATCCCAATCCGATCGAGACCAGCGACCCGATCCCGGCGGCGAGCAGGCCCGGAATCAGAACAAGCGGCATCCGCGATCCCCCGAGCCCGGCCGCTTCGATCAGGAGCACCGCCGCGATGATCGGGGACCCGAACAGGAACGAGACTGCGGCGAAGGTGGACGAGGTGGCGAGCAGCGTGCCGAGCTCGGGGGGCG
>DASUPK010000030.1:0-8309 GCA_036276255.1 Solirubrobacterales bacterium | reverse complement strand
GACCTCGCCTCGACCCTGCGCGAGGAGGTGCTTCCTCGGCTGGGCGCCCACGCCGGGCGGGCCCATTCGGGATCGGCCGAGGGCGGGGACGTCACCTTCGAGATCGACGAGCACGCGGAGACGCGGATGGAGGCGTTCCTGACGGAGCGGGCGCCCGAGGTCTCCTTCTACTCCGAGGATCGCGGGCTGGTCTCCCCGGCTGGCGGTCGGGCCGAATGGGTGCTGATCGTCGATCCGATCGACGGCACGCGGCCGGCGCTCGCCGGGCTGGAATCCAGCTGCGTCTCCGTTGCGGCCGCGCCGCTCGACGGCGAGCCGACCATGGCCGACGTGCAGGTCGGCTGCGTCCTGGAGCTGAAGAGCGGGGCAGCGTTCGTCGCCGAGCGGGGCGCCGGCCTCGAGCCGGCCGCCAGCCTCTCCGAGAACCACAGCCTGGAGCGGATGTTCTGGACCTACGGCTTCCGCGGCCGGCCGGCGCGGGCGCTCGTGGAGGTGCTCGCGGAGTTGATCGATCGCTCCTCGGTGGGGGGCGGCACCTTCGACCTCGGCTCGGCGACCTTCGACATGACGCGGGTGGTCACGGGGCAGCTCGACGCCTACATCGAGCCGGGGCCGCGGATGATCGAGGACGTGCCCGCGGTCCGGGCGGAGTTCGAGCGCGTCGGTGACGGCGCGGTCCTCAACAACTCTCCTTACGACCTGGCGGCGGCGACCATCTGCCTCCAGGAGGGCGGGGCGACCGTCACGGACGCGTACGGGCAGTCCCTCGCCGAGCGCCCGCTGCTCGGCTCGAGCCACGAGTTCCAGATGTCCTGCGTCGCGGCGGCGAACGCCGAGCTTCACGCCGGGATCTGCGCGGAGCTGGACGCGGGGATTGAGCGGCTCCGCGTCGCGACTTCCTGACGAGTACTTTTCCGCCCTTGTGTAATCAAGCGACGGGGGATCAGTGCTTCAGGAGGTAGCGCTCGGCAGCAAGTCGCTCGCCGACTACGCGCACCTTGCCGGGCGCGGGCTCGTCGACGAAATCCGCGAGCTCGCCGAGAGCCTGCAGGGCAAGCGCGTCCTGCACGTGAGCGCGACCGCGTTCGGGGGCGGCGTCTCGGAGATCCTCTACACGCTGGTCCCGCTGATGCGCGACGTGGGACTGGACACCCACTGGCAGATCATCATGGGCCGCGAGGAGTTCTTCAACGCGACGAAGCTCCTCCACAACTCCCTGCAGGGCGACCCGAACACGCTCACGCCCAACCAGTGGGAGCTGTTCGACCACTACAACAAGATGAACGCGGAATCACTCGAGGGCGAGTGGGACGTGATCATCGTCCACGACCCGCAGCCGGTCGGGATGCGCCACGACGCGTCCGACCACTCGAAGAACTGGGTCTGGCGCTGCCACATCGACCTCTCCGAGCCGAATCCGGAGCCGATCGCGCGTCTGCTGCCGCTGATCTCGGAGTACGACATCACGGTCTGGCACATGGAGCAGTACGTGCCCAAGGGCCTCGACGGCCACGGCGGCGTCCGGATCGTCCCGCCGGCGATCGACCCCCTCTCCCCCAAGAACATGGCGCTCTCCCCCGACGACGCGGCCTTCGTCTGCAACCAGTTCGGCATCGACGTTGACCGGCCGCTGATCACCCAGGTCTCCCGCTTCGATCCCTGGAAGGACCCGATCGGCGTGATCGACGCCTACCGCCGGGTCACCAAGGAGATCCCGGAGGTACAGCTGGCGCTGGTCGGCTCGATGGCGACCGACGACCCCGAGGGATGGGAGTTCTTCCACCGCACCTTCGAGTACGCGGGTTCGGACCCCGACATCAAGATCCTCAACAACCTGAACAACGTCGGCGCGATCGAGGTGAACGCCTTCCAGTCGCAGTCCGACGTGATCATGCAGAAGTCGATCCGCGAGGGCTTCGGGCTGACGGTCGCGGAGTCCCTCTGGAAGGGCCGCCCGACGATCGGCGGTGACGTCGGCGGCATCCCCCTGCAGATCGTCGACGGCGAGGACGGCTACCTCGTCTCCTCCCCCGACGAGGCCGCCAAGCGCTCGATCGAAATCCTCCAGGATCACGAGCTTGGCCGCCGGCTGGGGCGGGCCGGCAAGGAGCGCACGCGAGAGCGCTTCCTGACGCCGCGCCTGCTGCTCGACTGGCTGCGGATCTTCACGGACCTGGATTCATAGAGCCGCCCTTGCAGGCGCCTGCTGCGCGGCGACTAAAGTGGGTCGCGTGTCCGACAGCCATCCCCTGACGATCGTCTCCAACCGCGGGCCGGCGGAGTTCGGCCTCGACGATCGGGGCGACCGCATCGTCCATCGTGGCGGCGGTGGCCTGGTCACGGCCCTCTCCGGGCTCGTCTCCCACCGCAATGCGCTCTGGATCGCCTCGGCGATGACCGAGGAGGACGTGGTCGTCGCGGGCGAGAGCGACGGGCCGGTGACGATCGAGCTGGACGGGATCTCCTATGACGTGCAGATGGTCGCCTCGAACCCGTCGGCGTACGACCGCTTCTACAACGTGATCGCGAACCCGATCCTCTGGTTCATCCAGCACTACCTCTGGGACCTGTCGAACGCGCCCGACATCCGGCAGGCCGAGGTCGATGCCTGGGAGGAGGGCTACAAGGTCGTCAACGACGACATGGCGGCGGCCGTCGTCGGTGCGATCGAGGGCCAGGAGAACCCGGTGGTGATGCTCCACGACTACCACCTCTACACCTGCCCCGGCCTGATCCGGAAGGCGCGGTCCGACGCCTTCCTCCACTACTTCGTCCACATCCCCTGGTCGCAGCCGGACTCCTGGCGGATCCTGCCCAACCGCTGGCGGGAGGAGATCTACCTGAGCATGCTCTCCAACGACATCATCGGCTTTCACACGACGGCCTACTGCCGGAACTTCCTGCAGTGCTGCCGGGAGCTGATGGAGCTCGAGGTCGACTACGAGCGCATGGCGGTTGTCCACGAGGGGCGGGAGATCTGGGTCCGGGCCTACCCCCTCTCGATCGACACGCAGCGCCTGTACCGCGCCGCGGAGTCGTCCGACGTCGCCTTCTACGAGAAGGAGCTGCTGCGCCGCCGCCGCGACCACCTGATCATCCGGGTGGACCGCGCCGACCTCTCCAAGAACGTGCTGCGGGGATTCACCGCCTTCGACGTCTTTCTCGAGCAGCACCCGGAGTTCCGCGAGAAGGTCACCTTCATCGCCCACCTACAGCCTTCGCGCCAGGACGTCCCGGAGTACGCCGAGTACCTGGAGCGAATCGAAGCCCTGGTCGCGGTCGTCAACCACCGTCACGGCACCACGGACTGGATGCCGATCGACCTACGGATCTACGAGAACTTCCACGAGGCCGTGGCGCGCTACAAGCACTTCGACCTGCTGATGGTGAACTCGCTGTTCGACGGGATGAACCTCGTCGCCAAGGAGGCGCCGGCCGTCAATACGCGCGACGGCGTCGTGATGCTCTCCGAGAACACGGGCGCCCACGAGGAGCTGGGCGACTGCGCGCTGTCGGTCAACCCCTTCGACATCCAGGAACAGGCCGACGAGATCCACCGCGCCCTGACCATGGAGCCCGAGGAGCGCGCGCTGCGGGCCCGGCGCCTGAAGGAGATCATCACCGAGCGCGATCCGGGCGACTGGGTCGACGAGCAGATGGACGACATCCGCGCGAAGCGGTCGCCGGCGAGGGTGTCCTAGCTAGCGCTCGAACTGGAACTCTCCGGGCCGGGGCGGCGAAGCGTAGGTGGGTGCCGGGATATACGTGGTGGTCGGCGTCTCGTTTGGCGGCGACCAGCTGGGGGCGTTGTGCTGGTGCCGTTGCCCGCCCGGTCGACGATGGTGGACCGAGGAATGCCGTGCGCGTCGAGGCTTCAGATTGGGCGTGGGAGGAGGAGATGGCGCCTCGGCGGGCGCGGGCGCGCCGGAGACCGGAGACGGCGCCAGTCCGACATCCGGCGGCACGGGCGGGGGCGCGTCGCCGCCGAGCAGGGCGGGCAGCGATGCGATCCCAGCGGCGGCGGCGGCCACGATCGCTGCGACCTTCCCCACGCTCGCCCACCTGATCTGCCTGCCGGACACCTCCGGTTGAGGGCACGCAGCCGGACGTTCTCCCCTATAGTCGCCCGTCGCTGTGAACCGCAACTACGAACTCGTATTGATGCTCGATCCCGAGGCCGCAGACGAGGCCCGCGAGAAGGTCGCGGGCGATGTCAAGCAGGCCATCGAGGGCGCTGGCACGCTCGACCAGGCAGACGTCTGGGGCATGCGCAAGCTCGCCTACGAGATCAAGCGGCGCAACGAGGCCGACTACCGGTTCTTCCGCTTCCAGGGTGAGCCGGAGCTGCTCGAGCGGCTGGATCACAACCTGAAGATCACCGACGGCGTCCTGCGCTTCCGGATCTTCAAGGTGGATCCCGACTCTCCGGCGAACCCGCCGCCCGCCATCGAGCGGCCCATGTCGGTGGGCGACGGCCGCCCCGATCGCGAAGACCGGCCTCGCCGCGGGCGCCGCGACGACCGCGGCGAGTAGCTCGTTTCGCAGTTTCCGGCCTTTCTTCCCCAACGGGGGGAGAACCGACCGTGCGGCGACCTAAGATCGATGTTCGGAATCGAAAGGAAGAGGAGCTGCCCCGTGGCTGCGAGCAACATCAATGTCGTCTGCATCACCGGAAACCTGACCAAGGACCCCGAGCTGCGCTCGACGCCCGGCGGGACGTCCGTCTGCAAGCTTCGCGTGGCCGTCAACAGCCGCCGCAAGGACGGCCAGAGCGGCGAGTGGGTCGACAAGCCCAACTACTTCGATGTCACCGTCTGGGGCGCGCAGGGCGAGAACTGCGCCAACTACCTCTCCAAGGGACGCCCGGTCGCCGTCGAGGGACGGCTCGACTGGCGCGAGTGGGAGTCTCAGGATGGGTCCAAGCGCCAGGCGGTCGAGATCATCGCGAACAGCGTCCAGTTCCTGGGCTCGCGCTCGGACAACGCCGGCGGCGGTGGCGGCAACGGGACCTTCCAGCCGAGCTCAGACGTGCCGGCCGACACCTCGGACTTCGAGGGCGCCACGGTCAGCGCGGGCGGCAGCTCGGACGACGACATTCCGTTCTAGCGGCCACCAGGCCGCTCTCCTTGGGAGCGGAGGGCGAAGCCCGTCACGACTTGAGTCGGGCGGCTGCCTGTGGCCGCGACCTGATGGCGAAGCCGGATCGCTATCCTGCGCCGACTCAATGGCACGACAGCAACGACAGCAGACGCCCACCGGCAGCCGCAGGCGTCGCGGACCGGCCGATCGTGGCCGGCCGCGGAAGTACACGCGCCTCAACGTCGAGGCGATCGACTACAAGGACCTGAACCTGCTCCGGCGGTTCATCTCCGACCGCGGCAAGACCCGGTCGCGGCGCGTCACGGGCCTCTCCAGGAAGCATCAGCAGCAGCTGACACTGGCAGTAAAGCGCGCCCGCGAGCTCGCCCTGCTGCCCTACGTCGGCGAGCGCTAGTAGATGAACGGGCCCCAGTCGCACATCGCCGTGACCCCGCTCATCTGATGGCCCAGGCGGTTCTGCTCAAGCACGTGGAGGGCCTCGGCGAGGCAGGGACGGCGATCGACGTCTCCCCGGGGTACCTGCGCAACTACCTCGTCCCCCGCAAGCTGGCACAGCCCGCGACCAAGGGCGCACTCGAGGAGGCCCAGCGCAAGCGGGAACGCGCGGAGGAGGCCGAGAAGCAGGCCGCGGAGCGCGCCGGCGAGACCTCGGCCCTGCTCTCCAAGACCGTCCTGACGATCAACCACCGCGCCGGGGAGGACGGGAAGCTCTTCGGCTCCGTCACCTCCGCCGAGATCGCCGAGGCGATCCAGGCAGCGCGCAGCATCAAAGTCGACCGCAAGAAGATCCGCCTCGAGGAGCCGATCCGCGAGACCGGCACCTACATGGTCGACATCGAGGTCGGCGGGGGCGTGACCGCCTCGGTCAAGACGATCGTCGCGGAAGCGAAGGAGTAGGGCGCAAAGACCGCCCTTCTTCGCCAGGCACGATTCGTGCCTGGAATACGGCGACCGCAAATAGCCACAACTTGCCTGCGGGCACCCGCCGCCTGTGATTTTCTAGCCAGGCTCGCGCGGATTTAGTTCCACCAGGGGGTAGACGTGGATCCGCCGGGGCTATATCCAGACTGGAGAGACTCGGCCGCACGGTCGAGCGATCCCCTGCGCAAACCGAGGAGCAGTTGGCGACCAACGGAACACCCACCATCGTCCCGCCCCAGAACCTGGAGGCCGAGGAGTCCGTGCTGGGTGCGATGCTGGTCTCCGAATCGACGATCGAGCCGGTTCTGCTCGACGTCCGGCTGGGGGCCGAGGACTTCTACCGGGACCGCCACCGCACGATCTACGAGGCGATCATCCGCCTCAACGAGGACGCGAACCCCGTCGACGTCCTGACCGTCTCCGAGGCACTCGCCAAACACGGACAGCTCGAAGCGATCGGTGGTCGGGACGTGGTCGCCAGCCTCGCCGCGAAGGTCCCGGCCCCCGGCAGCGCCAGCCACTACGCGCAGATCGTCAAGCAGAACTCGCTGATGCGCCGCCTCGACTCGGCGGCGAAGCAGATCCAGGCCTCGGTGGCCGAGCGGGACGGCGAGCCCTCGGAGATGGTCGAGCAGGCCGAGCGGCTCCTCTTCCAGGTCGCCCACGAGGAGCGCGCCGTCGACTTCCGCGAGATCGGCGACATCCTGCACGAGGAGATCGACAAGCTCGAGGCGCTCGCCAGCGGCACCTCGGACATCACCGGGACGCCCTCCGGGTTCCGCGATCTCGACGACAAGACCGGCGGCTTCCAGCCCGGCAACCTGATCGTGATCGCTGCCCGGCCGGCGATGGGAAAATCGACCCTGGTCTGCGACTTCGCCCAGAACGTCGCCATGAAGCACCAGAAGCCCGTCGCTCTCTTCTCCCTCGAGATGTCGGAGATGGAGCTCGCCCACCGCTTCATCGGCTCGCAGTCGCGCATCTCCTCCGACCGGCTGCGCAAGGGCAAGGTTGCGCAGAAGGACTGGCCGAAGGTCGTCAAGGCCTGCAACCAGCTCGAGTCCGCGCCGCTCTGGATCGACGACTCCTCCGACCTCGGCCTGCTCGAGCTGCGTGCCAAGGCCAGGCGCCTGCACGCCCAGGAGAAGGGCCGCGGCCACGACGGCCTCGGGATGGTGATCGTCGACTACATGCAGCTGATGCGAAGCGACGACCATCGCGCCAACCGCGTCGAGCAGGTCTCCCAGTTCAGCCGCGGCCTCAAGATCCTGGCCCGCGAGCTCGCCGTCCCCGTGATCGGCATCTCCCAGCTCTCCCGCGCCCCGGAGCAGCGCCCCGACAAGCGGCCGATCCTCTCGGACCTGCGCGAGTCGGGCGCGATCGAGCAGGACGCGGACGTGGTCGGCTTCCTCTACCGCGACGACTACTACAACCAGGACTCCGAGGATCCCGGCGGAGCCGAGCTGATCCTCGCCAAGCACCGCAACGGCCCGGTGGGGACCGTGCGCCTCGTCTTCCTGGAGCACTATCCGAAGTTCGCCGACCGGGCGCGCGGGGAGCAGCCCGTGGAGCAGCCGGCCGGCGAGAGCCCGCCGGTCGGGGACATCGGCAGCGAGGGCGACCAGTTCGCGGACGCGGACGAGCTCTGAGGTGCCGATCCACTCTCCATCGAGCGAGCGGGAGCCCTGCCGCCTCGGCATCTGCGACGGATCCGGCTGGATCCTCGGCCCCGAGGACGTGGCCCGGCCCTGCGACTGCCGCTCGCGGATGGTCGCGAAGGCCCGCCTGCGCGGCGTCGACTCGGTGATCCCGGCCAAATACCGTGGCGTCTCCTTCGACCGCCCACCCGTGACGAAGATCGATGAGTTCGTGGTCAGGCGCGTCCGCAACTTCTGCGAGGAGATCGACGAGAACCTCGACACCGGGCGCGGGATGTGGTTCTTCGGAAGTTCCGGTACCGGCAAGACCACCCTCGCCATGCTGATTTCGCGTATAGCTCTCGATGCGGGGCGCTCCGTTGCCATCTACTCGCTCCCCAAGCTCTTGAGCCGGATCCGCCAGACCTACGACGCCGAGGCCGGGGAGCAGTCCTACTCGCAGCTCTTCGAGAGGCTCGCGACCGTCGACCTGCTTCATCTCGACGATCTCGGCACGGAGAAGCAGACGGACTGGGTGCTCGAGCAGCTCTATGCGCTGATCAACGAGCGCTACGAACGCCAGCACTCGTTGATCGTCACCAGCAACTTCGAGGACGACGAGCTGGAGAAGCAGCTCGGCACCCGGATCGT
>DASUPK010000029.1:0-2610 GCA_036276255.1 Solirubrobacterales bacterium | reverse complement strand
GCGGATCGCGTCGGACAGGCCGAGGGCGTCCTCGTCGCTGGCCCTCAGGATGTGGAAGGCGAGCCGCTGGGCGGTGCGCTGCCCGATCCCCGGCAGCTTCGAGAGCTCGGCGATCAGCTGGCTGATCGGTCCCGCGTACATAGTCAGAGCCTAGGGACCAGGGTGGCTCTACATACCGGGCAGGCCCGGCATGCCGCCCCCGCCGAGACCGGCGATGCCGCCCATGCGGTTGGCGGCGAGCTCCTGCGCTGACCGAAGCGCCTCGTTGACAGCCGCGGCGACCATGTCCTGCAACATGTCGACGTCCTCGGGATCCACGGCCTCGGGCGAGATCGTGATCTCGCGGAGCTGCATGTCGCCGGTCATCGTCACCTTCACCATGCCGCCGCCGGCGCTCGCCTCGACGATCTCGCTCTTGAGCTGCTCCTGGGCCTTCGCCATCTCGGCCTGCATCTGCTGCGCTTGCTTGAGCAGCTGGTTCATGTTGGGTCCCTGCGGCATCAACCGGCCTCGCTTTCACGCGCAGCGTCGTCGGGGACGACCTCCGTCGCGTCGAAGTTGTCCTTGATCAGGTCGATCTTCTCGTCTTCGCTCAGTTGAGTCTCCACCTCGGGCGCCGCCGCCGGCTCATCCTCCTCGATCAGCTCGTAGGCAGGCCGCAGCCGCGTGCCGACGATGAGCGTGATGGCCTCGGTCATGCGCTCGAGGTTCACCGATGACTCCGCCTTCTTCTTGTTGAACTTCGCCGAGGGGGGGAAACCGACTCGGAGGAGAGAGCGCTCCTCGTCGATGGCTAGCGGCTTCGCTTCGTCGAACAACGTCGAGAGCATCGCCGAACCGCTCTCTCGCACGTGATCGACGACAGCCGGCCAGAGCTCAACTACGCGATCGATCTCCACAGTCGCTGTTGCCACCGCGGCCTCGGGCTCCGCCTCAAGTTCCTGGTTCACGGGCGGCGCGGCCGGGGAAGCGTTCTCAGTAGGCGGGCCCGGCGCTGGGGACTCAGCTTGGGCTCCGGCCGCAGTTGGGCGGGCCATCGGACTGCTGGAGCCTCCTGAGCCCGCTTCCCCGCCCGCGCCGCCGGTCGAGCGCGCCTCCAGCGATTCGATGCGTCTCAGCAATGCCTCGCGTGACGAGTCCAGTGAGGGCGTTGCCACCTTCAGCAAGGCGACCTCCAACGTCAGTCTCGGATCATCGCCTTCGCGCATGGCGGCCACAGCAGCGCTCAGCGAGTCGATTGCTCCGACCAGCTTGGCGTCGTCCACCTTCCTAGCCTGTTCTGCAAGTCGCTCAGGTTGAGCAACCGTGACGGTGAACGATTCCGGGACCTCTCCAGTCGCACGGGCGACGAGCAGCTGCCGCAAGTGGGCGATCAGGTCACGAGCAAATTGGCCGGGGTCGCGGCCCGAGCGGGAGAGGCGCTCCACTGACTCGAGCGCCGCCTTCGCGTTGCCGGTGGCAAGAGCATCGGTCGTGTCGAAGAGGAGCTCCGCGTCCGCGGCGCCCAGCACCTCGACCACCTCGTCGGTTGTGACGGAGTCGCCTCCGAAAGCCACGAGCTGGTCCAGGGTGCCGAGGGCGTCGCGGAAGCTTCCCGTCGCGGAGCGCGAGATCAGGGTGACTGCTCCGTCCTCGATCTGAATGGACTCCGCCACGGCGACCCGGCGGACCACCTCGGCGATCTGCTCGAGCGAGGGGCGCTGGAAGTCGAAGCGCTGGCAGCGGTCGACGATCGTCGCCATCACTTTCTGCGGCTCGGTGGTCGCCAGGATGAAGGCGGTGTTCGGGGGCGGCTCCTCCAGCGTCTTCAGGAAGGCGTTCCAGGCCTCCTTGGTCAGCATGTGGGCCTCGTCCAGGATGTAGACCTTCCAGCGCCCGGCGGCCGGGGCGAAGCCGACGCGCTCCCGGAGCTCGCGGATGTCGTCGACCGAGCGGTTGGAGGCGGCATCCATCTCGATCACGTCGAGCGACGTGCCCGCGGCGATCGTCTGACAGGACTCGCACTTCCCGCACGGCGTCAGCGTCGGCCCGTTCACGCAGTTGAGCGAGAGGGCGAGGATCTTCGCCATCGAGGTCTTCCCGGTCCCGCGCGAGCCGACGAACAGGTAAGCGTGATGGACCCGGTCCTTCTCGACCGCGTTGGAGAGGGTTCGCACGATGTGCTCCTGCCCGACCACCTCCGAGAAGCTCTGGGGGCGGTGGCGGCGATAGAGAGAGGCGGATTCGGCCACGAATCGAGTCTATCCGCCGCCTCCGGCCGGTCAGGACGTTCGCCGCCTGCGGCCCCGGAAACTCCGGGGGTTAGCCTTTTGGCGTGGCCTACGACGACGCGTTCGCCGACCGCATTCGGGAAGTTCTGTCCGCCCGTAGCGACGTCTCCGAGCGCAACATGTTCGGCGGCATCGCCTTCATGGTCGCGGGGAACATGGCCTGCGGCGTGCTGGGCGAGGATCTGATCGTGCGGCTGGGCGAGGATGAGGCCGAGAAGGCACTGGCCGAGGAAGGGGTCCGCCCCTTCGACTTCACGGGCCGGCCGATGAAGACGACGGTCTATGTGTCGCCGGAGCGAACAGCCGATGACACGGGGCTGGCGGAATGGGTCGAGGCCGG
>DASUPK010000028.1:0-18074 GCA_036276255.1 Solirubrobacterales bacterium | reverse complement strand
CGGCATCCGGCTCGAGAACGCCGAGAAGCAGCGCAAGTTCATCCGGCTGCTCGTCGACGCGGGCGTGGCGGGCCTCGGCCTCGGCACCGGATTCGACCACGCGAAGATCCCGAAGGCCGTGCTCGCCGAGGCGCAGGCAGCCGGGTTCCCGATCTTCGAGGTCCCGTACGAGACGCCCTTCATCGCGATCACCGAGGCGGCCTTCAGCCGGTTGGTCAACGAGCAGTACGACGTGCTCTCCCGGGGAATCGCGGTCAACGAGCGCCTCGAGCGGCTGGTGCTGCAGGGTGGCGGGCTCGATGAGGTGGCGAAGGAGATCGCCGCTGCGATCGGGGGAAGCTCGGTCGTCCTCGATGCGCGCGGAGAGGTCCTTGCCAGCGGGGGCCGCCGCCTGCCGGACTATCTGCTCGAGGCGGTTCGCGCCGAGGTCGTTCCGCGCGGCACCGCCGCCGCCCCCTTTGTGCCCAACCAGCCCGATCTTCGCGGCCGGGCCCTCGCTCATCCGGTCTCGCCCCGAGGCGGCGCGGCGGAGGCCTGGCTCGTGGTGGTGCGGCGCTCCGGCGAGCTCGGGGACTTCGAACGGCTCTGCGTGCAGCAGGCTGCGATCGTCGTCGCGCTCGAGCTGATGCGGGAACGCGTCGCCAAGGAGACCGAGCGCCGCCTCTCCGGCGAGGTCCTCGCGGCGACGCTCTCGGGACGGCTCGCTCCCGACGACATCCGCGACCGGCTCGCGCCCTTCGGGATCGGCGAGCGGGCCGTCGTGCTCGCCTTCGAGCTTGGTGACGCACCGGGGGGCGAGCCGACTCTGGCCGAGCACCTGTCGAGCCAGAACAGGGCAGCTCTGGTGGCGCCCCATCCGGCCGGCCGGCGCGAGCTGCTCTGCGCCGTCGTCGACGGCGCCAAAGGGGATCCCTTCGAGCTCGCCAGCCAGGCGCGCCTGGCATTGGAGAAGGTCCACGGCCCGACCCGCGCCGCGACCAGCCGCTCGCTGCCGACCGAGCGGGTCCGCCACTCCTTCCACGAGGCGCGCTGCGCGCTGGAGGCGACCACGTTCGCGAACGGCGCCGCGCCCGAGGTCGCCTCGCACCGGGACCTCGGGGCCTTCACCCTGCTCCTCTCCGTCCAGGACGGCGAGGCGCTGCGCCTCTATTGCGAGAGCGTCCTCGGGCCGATCGAGGACTCCGACGAGCGCTACGCCGGCGAGCTGCTCCGCTCGCTCGAGGCCTACATCGACCGCAACGGCCACTGGGAGCGGGCGGCGGGCGACTGCTACTGCCACCGTCACACCCTCCGCTACCGGATCAAGCGCATCGAGGAGCTCACCGGCCGCGACCTGAGCCGGGCGAACGACCGGGTCGAGCTCTGGCTAGCCCTGCGCGCACGGGAGCTGATCGCGTGAGGGTGGCGATCCTCGGCGCCGGCGGGACGATTGCACCGGCAATCGTCCGGGACCTCGCGGACTCCGAGGAGGTCACGGCGATGCGGCTGCTCGACATCGATCTGCGCAAGGCCGAGGCCGTGGCTATGGAGCACGGGGGCGGCAAGGCGCAGGCCCGCCAGGCCGACGCGACCGCCGATCTCGCGGATCAGCTCGAGGGAATGGAGGTGCTCGTCAACTCGGCGGCATACCGGATCAACCTCGCGGCCATGCGCGCCTGCCTCGACGCCGGCTGCCACTACATGGACCTCGGCGGCCTCTACCACGTGACCGCGGAGCAGCTCCAGCTCTCCGGCGAGTTCGAGCAGCGCGGCAAGCTCGCCCTGCTGGGCATCGGGTCGGCGCCGGGCAAGACCAACCTGCTGGCGGCCCGGGCGGTGACGGAGCTGCCGGGCAAGCCCATCTCGATTTCGGTGCTCGCCGCCGGCCGCGACCTGAACCCGAGCGGGGAGCTCAGCTTCCCCTACGCCCTGAGGACGCTCCTCGACGAGATCACGATGCCGCCGATGGCGCTGATCAACGGTCGTGCCCAGGAGATGAAGCCGCTTCAGGAAGGGCCTCACGCCGACTTCGGCGAGCCGATCGGCGAGGCCGAGACGATCTTCACCCTTCATTCGGAAGTCCTCACGTTCGGCGACAGCTTCGGAGCGCCGAACGTCACCTTTGCGCTCTCGTTGCCACCGGCGGTGCTCGAGAGCCTGAAGGAGCTGGCGGGGGCGAGCGAGGAGCGGATAGCCGAAGTTGCACGCTCTGCATCGCCCCCCTCAGCCACCACCACCTCGATCCATATCGTCGAGGTGACCGGGCCCGACACGGTGATCCGCGCTCGCAGCGTGACGCCGCCCAACGAGGAGTGGGGCCTGGGCGGGGGCATCGTCTCGACCGCGTCGCCCGCCGCCGCCGCGGTCCGCCTGTTCGCCCGCGGCTCCATCACCAAGCGAGGCGCGCTCCCACCGGAGAGCTGCATCGACCCCGACGAGATGTTCGCCGAGCTCGAGGCCCGCGGCGTTCGGTTCGACGTCTCCGCCGCGCCGCTCGAGAAGGCGGCGACCCTCTCCACGAAGACCGGGTCATGAAGGTCGGGGTACCCACCGAGATCAAGGACGACGAGTACCGCGTCGCGCTGACGCCGGCGGGCGCGCGCGAGCTCCGCGAGCACGGGCATGAGGTCCTGCTGCAGGCCGGGGCGGGGGAGGGCAGTGCGGTCACCGACGAGGCGTACTCGGCGCAGGGCGTGATGATCCTCCCGGATGCGGACGCCGTCTTCGAGCAGGCCGAGATGGTCCTCGGCGTCAAGGAGCCGCAGCCCGAGGAGGTGAGGCTGCTCCGCCCGGAGCACACCCTCTTCACCTACCTGCACCTCGCGCCGGCCCCTGAGCTCACCAAGGAGCTCCAGGAGACCGGCGCGACCTGCGTGGCCTATGAGACCGTTGAGGACTCGCAGGGCCGGCTGCCGCTGCTCGCGCCGATGAGCGAGGTGGCCGGCAAGATCGCCACCCAGGCCGGGGCCTTCTTCCTCGAGAAGCCGCTGGGCGGCCGCGGCATCCTGCTCGGCGGGGTCCCGGGCGTGGCGCCGGCGAACGTGATGGTGATCGGCGGCGGCGCGGTCGGCATGAACGCCGCCTTCATCGCGATCGGGATGGAGGCGGACGTCTTCGTCTTCGACGTCTCGATCGACAAGCTCCGCGAGCTCGACGTCGCCTTCGGCGGCCGCGCTTCCACCGTCTTCTCCTCGACGCTGGCGATCGAGGAGATGCTGCCCCGGGCCGACCTGGTGATCGGCGCCGTCCTGGTCCACGGGGCGAAGGCGCCGTACGTGGTCCGCCGCGAGCAGCTCAAGCTGATGAGGAAGAACGCGGTTCTGGTCGACGTCGCGATCGACCAGGGCGGCTGCTTCGAGACCTCGCACCCGACCACCCATCGCGACCCGGTCTTCGAGGTCGACGGGATCACCCACTACTGCGTCGCGAACATGCCCGGCGCGGTGCCGATCACCTCGACGTATGCCCTGACCAATGCAACTCTTCCGTACGTCATGGCCCTGGCGGACCACGGCGTCGCGGAGGCGGCTCGCCGGGACCCCGGTTTGAGACTCGGGATCAACGTCGCCGCCGGTACTGTCACTCATCCCGCCGTCGCGGAAGCCGTCGGGGTTGACCACACGCCGGTCGAGGACGTGCTCGGCGCCAAAGAGAAAGTCTGAACAAGGAGGAGAGATGGCCACCGCCACCGCAAAGCGAAACTCCCGAAGCACCCGAGGGAGCCGGAACGGGAAGCCGAGGGCTATCACCCTCAAGAACATGGTCGACGGCAAGTTCGTCGCGCCGTCCGATGGCAAGCGCGAGGACGTCATCAACCCCGCGACCGGACAGGTGATTGGCAAGGCGCCGCTTTCGAGCAAGCGTGATGTCGACGCCGCCGTCAAGGCCGCCAAGAAGGCGTTCGAGACCTGGGGGGTGACCACCCCGGCCGACCGCATGGCACTGCTGCTCAAGCTCGCCGACCGGATCGAGGAGCGCGCCGACCAGCTCGCCGACATCGAGTCTGCGGACGCCGGCAAGCCGCGCTCCGCCTTCTACGAGGACGAGATCCCCTTCATGTGCGACAACCTCCGCTACTTCGCGGGAGCCGCCCGGAACATGGACGGCCGGGCCACCGGCGAGTACCTCGAGGGCTACACGTCCTGGGTCCGGCGCGAGCCGATCGGAGTGGTAGGCCAGATCACCCCGTGGAACTACCCGATGATGATGGCGATCTGGAAAATCGCTCCGGCGCTGGCGGCGGGCAACACGCTTGTCCTGAAGCCTGCAGAGACGACCCCGATGTCGACGCTGACCGTCCTGGCCGAGCTCTGCGCCGAGGTGTTCCCGCCCGGCGTGGCGAACTTCGTCGGCGGTCATGGCGACCCAACCGGCGCTGCGATCGTCAGGCACCCGGACATCGGCATGGTCTCGCTCACCGGCTCGCCCGAGACCGGCAAGTGGATCGCCCGCGAGTCAGCCGACACCTTGAAGCGGGTCCACCTCGAGCTCGGCGGCAAGGCGCCGGTCGTGGTCTTCGACGACGTCGACATGGCCGTCGCGATGGAGACGATCGCAGGGACCGGCTACTACAACGCCGGCCAGGACTGCACCGCGGCGACCCGCGTGCTGGCCTCGAAGAAGGTCTACGACAAAGTCGTGAGCGGTCTTGCCGAGCAGGCAGAGGGCCTGAAGATCGGCGATACGGCGAATGGAAACACGACACTCGGCCCGGTCAACTCCGAGCGCCAGCTCGAGCGCGTCGAGGGCTTCCTCGAGCGCCGTCCTAACAATGCCGAGGTCGTCACCGGCGGCAAGAAGGCGCGCCGGCCGGGCTTCTTCATGAAGCCGGCCGTGGTGGCGGGCCTGAAGCAGACGGACGAGATGATCCAGAACGAGATCTTCGGCCCGGTGATCACGGTGCAGCCGTTCACCTCCGAGGAGAAGGCGATCCAGTGGGCGAACGGGACGCGCTACGGCCTCGCCTCGTCGGTCTGGACCCAGAATCTCGGACGCGCGATGCGGGTATCCAAGGCGCTCCAATTCGGATGCGTCTGGATCAATGACCACATCCCGATCGTCTCCGAGATGCCGCACGGCGGCTACAAGCAGTCCGGCTACGGCAAGGACCTGTCGATGTACGGGCTCGAGGACTACACCCAGGTCAAGCACGTGATGGCGAACATCAGCTGAGGCGCTGAGGCGGCCCGGCCAGCCCCGGCGATTCAGGCGCGGGGGCTGCCGCGCCGGCGGCGGAGAACCAGCGCCAGCCCGCCGATCAGCAACAGGCCTCCCACGGCGAAGGGCCACCACGGCACGCCGCCGCCATTGCCACCACCGCCGGACGACTTCGGCTCGGCTGCGGCCAGTCCGCCCGGAAGCACCTGTGCGAGGAAGCGTCCGTAGGCATGGGCTCCGGCGAAGTTGGGGTGGAACAGATCCGGCAGAAACCAGGCGCCCGGCGCGGGATCGGCCCGGTGGTGGGGGAGAGAGTGGTGGACCCAGTCGAGCAGCTTGACCTGGTCGGGGTGATCCTTTGCGGCCTTGACGATCACGTCGGTGTCGGGGGCGGGCGGATGCCCGGTGTCGGCGTCGTAGGCGGTGACCAGGGCCAGCTTCCGCTTCGGCCCGATCACCTTGAGCGCGAACTTGATCAGGTCGTCGTTGACCCCCCCGTTGCCGTAGGCGTTGAGCAGGATGAGCTTTGGCAGCTTGCCCCGGTTCCGCAGGTCGCGGGCAACCCAAATGCTCTGCTTGAAGCCGCGACAGCCCAGGGCGTTGACGTCGAACCCGACGCGCGTCAGATCCGGGATCGGCAGGAGCATCGTCGAGTCGCCGATCGCGATGGGAGGCGGCCCGTGCCCGGTGCCATAAGGATTTCGCTGTGCCTGCCCGGTGTGCACGTGCCCGCAGCCGAACTCGGGCTCGCCGACCGCCGAGGCAGCGCTCGCCTGCCACAGGGCGAGCACGATGACGCCGAGAGTCAGGAATCCCGCCTTCGCCTTCACCCTCGTCGTCTCAGCTAGAAGTTCTGCGTGTAGGTGCTCTTGATCTCGGCGTCGCCCTTGCGGCAGTCGGCCGTGGCGTTGTACTGGACGCCCGGCACGGACTGGCGCGCTCCCTCGGTGCAGTCGAAGCCCATCACGGCCGTCTTGCAGGTGCCGCCGGCGCCGCCGTTCTGTAGGCGGCAGCGGTGGTAGGCGACCACGACCTTCTCGGCCTGACCGCAACTCACTCCCGCCACCTGGATCGAGGTGACGTACGAGGCGCCGAGGTCCTGCTGGCGGCCGTTGATGTTGCAGGAGCTCAGGGCGGCCGCGGTCGTGCTGCTGCTGTCCGACGAGCCGCCGCCGCAGCCGGCGAGCACCGCGGTGCCGAGGACGATGAGGAACGCGAGCCGTTTCAAGGTCGCGCCAGTCTAGTTGCGCTCGCGGCCACCGAGCGTTTGCCCCGCGGGTCGTCCCGGTAGGATCGCGCCCATCTTGAGGCAGTCGCTGACAGGGGCGCTCGCGCTCGCGGGCTTGATGACCGCTCTGCTGGTCTCGAGCGGCAGCGCTGCCCCGGTCGCGCACACCGCCAGCTTCTCGCCCTGCGACATCGACGGGAAGCAGCAGAACCTCGGGGCCTCCTATGTCACATCCCTCAAGGTCCAGGGCGTCAGCTGCGTCAAGGGCGAGAAGGTGATCACCGCCTACCACCGGTGCCGCCACCAGAGCGGCGGTCCGGCCGGCACCTGTGGATCGACGCTGCTCGGGTTCAAGTGCAAGGACGGCAAGCGGACCGGCGTGCCGAACGTGCAGTACAACGCCACCGCCAAGTGCCACAAGGTCTCGAACGCGTCCAAGCGCGTGAAGAGCCGGTACACGCAGAACGACTAAGGGGCCACCAGGCCGCTCCACTTTGGAGCGGAGGGCGAAGCCCGGAGCGACTCATGTGGGGCGGCCGCTCGTGGCCCCGACTTGATGGCGAAGCCGTCAATCAGTAGGCGAAGCCGTCAATCAGTAGGCGAAGCCGTGCATCAGTAGTCGAAGTCCCGGTCGATCGCCCGTAGCACGAGGTCCGCTGCCACCGAGGAGCCGTCCTCGTTCAGGTGGATGCCGTCGGACATCCGCACGATCGTGTCCTTGCCGTTGATCGGGATCGAGTCGCGGTAGGTGTCTCCCGGGGTGAAGGTCGGGATCAGGTCGACCACGCGAACCGCGCCGCCCCGCTTCGCGGCCTCCGCCCGGATCGCCTGGTTGACGTCGTCGGCGATCGGCTTGCGGGCGAGGTCGCGCTGGGTGGGCACCGTGAGCCAGTAGATCCGCTGCGCGCCGCCGCTCAGGTAGTTGTCCATCATCTGGCCGACCCGCGACTGCAAGATGGCCTCCCATGCCGGGCCGCAGCAGCTCACCTGCCGTCCGTCGGGCCCGGGCATCGGATAGCCCTCGTTGGCGCCGATGAAGAGGACCACCGCGTCGGGGTCATCGTCGGCGGCCTGCGTGCTCGAGAGCTTGCCCCAGTCGACCAGGCCCGTGTTCGAGATCCCGGTGGCGAGATGCGGATCGCGGGTGACCTGGACGGAGCTGCCCCGGTCGGCGAGCTTGCGGGCGATCTCGATGTCGAGCGGCGTCGAGAGTGAGTCCCCGGTGACCAGGAGCCGGTGGAGCGGCTGCGGCGTGGTGGGGACGTGAACCGTCGGCCTGCCCGCCCCGCCCGGAGCGGCCCGGAAGCCCTGGCCGGAGAGCTGCTGGTCGGGCGAGAGCCAGGAGGTCAGGTCGCGGCGCGTGTCGGCCAGCGGGAGCTGGTCCGAGATCCATCCGGCGGGTCCGCCGATGGCTTTGACGATGTCCTGGCCGAGGCCCGGCTTGAGCTCATCCGCCGCCTTCCGCACCGAGCCTCCCGCGAAGATCAACAACAGGAACGTCGTCAGGGTTACGGCCTTGACCGCGTCCCAGCCGGTGAAGCGCCGGAGGTCCCAGCGGTCGAACCGGCCCATCAGGCTGTCGTCGCCGTGGGGCTCGCCCTCGCGGCCGGGCCGAGACTCGGCCTCCATCTCGGAGATCGTCTCGAATCTCTCGGGTGCCTTTGCCATCAGAAGCGGAAGTAGATGAACGGGGGGACGCCCTGGCTCGGGACCGTGGCGCCGACGATCAGGACGACCGCGGCCAGGGCCGCCCCCAGCAGGCGGGGCCGCAGCCTCCCGAGTTGCAGCTCGATGCCCTCCATCGGGCGCTCTGGCAGCAGCTGGAGCCCGATCACCAGGACGATCGCGCCCACCACGGGGACCGAGTAGAGCGTCGCCGGCCCGGAGCGCACCAGCGCGGACAGGTAGTCGCCGAACACGGTCAGGTCGGTCGAGCGGAAGAGGATCCAGCCGACGACGATCAGGTTGAAGGTGACGAACCAGCGCAGCCAGCCGGGGAAGATCCGGCCGAGCCGGCCGTTGATCGCATGCTCGGCCGACAGTCCGGTCCCCTGGTAGGCGCCCCAGGCGACGAAGTTCCAGGCGGCGCCGTGCCACAGCCCGCCGAGCGCCATCGTCAGCATCAGGTTGATGTAGGTCCTCACCCGGCCCTTGCGGTTGCCGCCGAGTGGGATGTAGAGGTAGTCGCGGAGGAAGCGCGACAGGGTCATGTGCCAGCGGCGCCAGAAGTCGCGGAAGCCGGTGGCCCGATAGGGGCTGTTGAAGTTCTGCGGGAAGACGAAGCCCATCAACAGGGCGAGCCCGATCGCCATGTCCGTGTAGCCGGAGAAGTCGCAGAAGATCTGGGCGGCGTAGGCGTAGGCGCCGAGGATCGCGTCGGGCGCGCTGTAGGCCTGCGGCACGGCGAAGACCTTGTCGACCACCTCCCGCCCCAGGTAGTCGGCGATCAAGACCTTCTTGATCAGACCGAGGGCGACCAGGGTGAGCCCCGCGCTCACCGCCACATGGTCGGGATCTCGAGGCCTCTTGAGTTGAGGGAGGAACTCGCTCGCCCGGACGATCGGGCCTGCGACGAGATGCGGGAAGAAGCTCAGGTAGATGGCGGCGTCGAGCAGGGAGGCCGGCTCGGTCTGGCGCCGCTTGACGTCCACCACATAGGTGACGGCCTGGAAGCTGAAGAAGCTGACCCCGACGGGCAGCGCGATGGTGACCAGCGGCAGGGGCATGCCGAGCCCGATCGAGTCGAGGACGTCGGAGACGTCGGAGACGAAGAAGCCGTAGTACTTGAAGACGGCGAGGATCCCGAGGTCGAAGACCACTCCGGCCGCCGTGAACCACTTCCGCAGGCGCTCATCGTCGGTGCGGTGGATGGCGACGACGGCGAGCTGGCTGGCCAGGGTGATTGCGGCCAGCAGCAGGCAGAACCGCGGATCGGCCGCCGCGTAGAAGGCATAGCTTGCCACGACGATGAACGGCTTCCAGATCTGCTGCCGCGGCATGAGCGCCCAGGAGAGGGCCAGGACGATCGGAAAGAAGATCGCGAACTCGACTGTGGGGAAGAGCACGGGCGTCAGAGTACGGATCGCGCTCGGCGCAACCCTCGCCGTCCTGGTGCCCGCCCTATCAGCTTCGACGGCCCAGGCGGGCTGCGGCGGAGTCGAGATCGCGACCCCGAAGCACAAGGTCGCTCCGCGTCCGCCCCTCGCGATCGGCGACTCCTCGATGCTGCTGGCTCTGCCGGCGCTGGCCCGGGTCGGCTACAAGGCGAACGCCCGCGGCTGCCGTCAGTTCGCCGAGGGACTGCGCATTCTGCGTGACGCCAGGCGCCATCACCAGCTTCCGCACCTGGTCGTGCTGGCGCTCGGCGCCGACGCCTCGGTGACCGGCCGGCAGATCGACCAGGCCAAGAAGATCCTCGGGCCGAAGCGCAAGCTCGGCCTGGTCACGCCCCGCGAGCTTGGGGGCGGCCAGTCGAACGACGCGGACGTGATCCGCAACGCCGGGCAGCGCGACCCCGAGAGGGTCAAGGTCCTCGACTGGGTCCACTACAGCGCCGGGCACTCGAGCTGGTTTCAGCCCGACGGCCTGCACCTCACCTTCAGCGGGGCCAAGGCGTTCGCGCGGCTCCTGAAGAGATTGATCCCGATCGCCTCGCCCCCCGGCGCGGGTCAGGGCAAGGGCGGGAAGTGACCGTTCTTGGCCAGCGGTAACGCCTGAGCGATGAAGTTCGCGTAGGCGTCGGCGCCGGTGTAGTTCGGGTGGAAGAGGTCGGGCAGGAACCAGGCGTCGGGGGTCGGCTCGGCGGCGTGGTGGGGGAGGCTGTACTTCACCCAGTCGAGCACGAAGATCTGGTGGGGATGCCGCTTGGCCGCATTGAAGATGACGTTGGTGTCCGGCGCCGGCGGATGGCCCGTATCGGCGTCGTAGGCGGTGAGCAGACCCAGCACCCGCGTCTTGCCGAGGACGTCGAGCGCCTCCGAGATCAGGCCGGGATTGACCCCGCCGTTGCCGTAGGCGTTGATCATCACCAGATGCGGCAGGCGGCCCTTCGCCTTCAGCTTCCGGGCGATGTTGACCCCCTCCTTGAAGCCGCGGCAGCCCCGGGCGTTGACCGAGAAGCCGACCGCGTCCAGGTTCGGAATCGGCAGGATCATCGTGGAGTCGCCGATCGCGACGGGCGCCCGACCCTTCGGGTTGGGATTGACCGCCGCGTTGCCGCGATGAACCTTCTTGCAGTCGAAGGCGGGCTCCCCTGCCGCCCGCCCGAGGGGGGTTGACGTGACAGAGGAAAGGATGAGTACGGCGAACAGCGTCACCGCCCCGGCAACCACGCCCCGCGACCTGGCCATGCTCAGAGTCTAGGCGGAGACTTCGCGGCGCGCCCGGCTGCGGAACCTTCGGAAGCGCCGGTCGCGAAGGATGCGCTTGGCGGCGTTGTGCCCTGCGGCGGCCATCACACCTCCGCCGGGATGGGTGCCGGCGCCGCACAGGTAGAGGCCGTGAACGGGCGTGGCGTACTGGGCCAGGTCCGGGGAGGGGCGCATGAACGCCATCTGGTCCAGGCCTTGCTCCCCCTGGAAGATGTTGCCCCCCTGCAGGCCGAAGATTCGCTCGATGTCGGGCGGGGCCAGGACCTCTCGTTCGAGGATTGCGCCTGGCACGTTCGGCGCATAGCGGGCCAGGTGCTCAATGCAGGCGTCCGCGTATCGGTCCCTGGCGTCTCCGTCCCACGCCTCCTCATCCGGGGGGCCGTACTGGGTGAACATCGTCATCACCCAGCGGTCGTCGTCGGTCAGCCCGCCGTCGATGGCCGACGGCAGCTCGGCCTCCACGTACGGATTGGCGGCCGGCCTGCCTTCGAGGCAGTCCTGCCAGGCTCGCTCGAGATAGTCGATCGAGGGGCACAGGTTGACGCCCGTCCGCTCGAGCATCCGCTGCTGATCGGGGTCGGCGCCCTCATAGCGCGGCGGCTCCGAGAGGACCATGTTGATCTTCACCGACCCGCCCCGAGTCCGGTAGCGCTTCATGTCCGCGGCGACCTCGTCCGGGAACTGCTCGGCACCGGCGAGGTGGAGGATCGTCGTCTTGGGGTGAGCACCGGAGGCGACGATCGGGGCGCGGATCTCCTCGCCGTCGGCGAGCGTCACACCGACCACCGATCCGTTGGCGATGTCGATCGAGGCGACCTCCGCCGATGTCCGGACCGTTGCGCCGGCGGCCTCCGCGGAACGAGCGATCGCCTGGCTGATCGCTCCCATGCCGCCGATCACCTGGCCCCAGACGCCCGGCATCCCATCGAGCTCGCCGAGGGCGTGATGCAGCAGGTTGTACGCGGTCCCGGGGGTCCGGGGGCCCGCCCAGACGCCGACCACTCCGGTAGATGCAATCGAGCCCTTGAGCCCCTCGTGCTCGAACCAGTCGTCGAGCAGGTCGCCCACGGACATCATGAAGATGCGAACGAGGTCGTGGACGTCACGCTTGGAGAGCCCCGCCGCGCGGGCCCCCTCGCGGACGAGCCCGGCTATGTCGAGCGGGTTCTTCGACCCGAGGCTCGGAGGCTCACGCAGAAGCGTCGGGCGCAGGAACGCGGCGGTGCGCTCCAGCAGATCCTCGAAGTCCGCGTACACCTCCCCGTCCCGCGCCGAATGCCGGGCGACCGAGTCCGCCGTCCGCTGCGGCTCGTTGAAGAAGAAGATCGGGCCATCGGGGGTCATCGCCGCGTAGGCCGGGTCGAGCGGGACCGCGCGATACCCGAACTCGTGCAGGCGAAGGTCGCGGACCACGGTCGGCTGCAGCATCGAGACGACGTAGGAGGCCCGTGAGACGCGCGCGCCGGGCCAGAGCTCCTCGGTGACGCATGCCCCGCCGAGGACCTCGCGCCGCTCGAGAACGACCACCCTGAGGCCGGCGCGTGCCAGGTAGGCGGCGGTTGTCAGGCCGTTGTGACCGCCGCCCACGACGATCGCGTCATACGAGGGCCGCGGGGCGCCCGGAGTGGCGGATGAAGTGGGAGTCGGTGTCCTGGTCGCCGCCTCGATGCCGGGAACCTATCAGGTTGTTGACCTTGTAGTCAACTTCACAAGCCTCAGGCGCGAATGAGGGCATCGACGGCCACACAGCCCTCGGCTCCGACGAGAACGGGGTTGAGCTCGATCAGCTCGAGACGCTGCTCGATGAGGATCTCGCCCACCCGGGCGCCGACCTCCGCGGCTGCCCGAAGGCTCGCACCTCCCCCCCGGGATGAGAGCAACTCCGCCCCGCGCAGGGAGAGGAGGGCCGCCTCCACCCGCTCGCGGCCTGCGGGGAGGGGCACCACCGCGGCATCCGAGAGAACCTCGGTCCACACGCCGCCCAGGGCCACGGTCAGCGCCGGTACGATCCCGTCGGCGCGGGCCGAGATCAGCAACTCGATACCGGGATCCGCCATCCGCTCGAGCAGCAGCCGCGATCCATTCGCCGCGGGCAAGGTGGCGAGGCGGTCACGGGCTGAGGCGAGCTCGGCGTCGTCGGCGATCCCCAGCGCGATTGCGCCGGCGTCGGTCTTGTGCAGGAGGTGAGGTCCGGAGAGCTTCAGCACCACCGGCCAGCCGAGTTCGTGGGCGAGGTCGAGGCACCCGCCCTCGTCATCGAGTTCCAGCTCGCCGCCATCCGGGACGGGCAGACCGGCGTTCCTGAGCAGCGCCTTGGCGGCGGCCTCGCCGAGCCAGCCATTCTCAGAGCCGCTGCGTGCCGTCCCGGCCTCCGCGGCGACCGCACCTATCTCCCGAAGGCGGGCCGGGTCAGGGTCGGGTGCACGAAGCGCACGAATGCATCGCAGGGCCGTGTCGAGTCCCGCCACGGTCGGGATGCCTCGCTGGGCGAGATCCCGCGTCGCCTCGGCGTCGAGCAGGTCCGGCAGCGTCGACGCGATCATGGCCGCAGCGCCGCAGCGCTCCGCCCCGTCGGCCAGCCCCGACCGGACGGCGGTCCACTGCGCCTCGTGCTCGGGCCGCAGGTCCGCGGGGTGGTCGTAGAGGAGAAGGAGTTGATCGACCGCCGGGTCGGCGCCCACCGTCTCGACGATCGCGGCGAGCCTCTCGCGGTCGCCCCAGATCAGCGAGGTGTAGTCGAGCGGATTGGCCGCAGTGGCCGTGTCCGGCAGCAGGTCCTCCAGCCGGGCGAGCGTCGGTTCCGCCAGATCGGGAAGACTCAGGTCGAGCTCCTCGGCCCGGTCGGCGGCCACCCCCGAGTCTCCGCCCGAGCAGGTGAGCACGGCCAGACCGGCCCCGTCACCGGCCGTCGGCGGTCTGGCGCGCGGCGCGGCCAGCGCGCGCGCCAGTTCGAGCAGCTCGTGCGGATCCCTGGCGAAGGCCCCGCCGGCCTCCTCCACAAGTGCCCGAAACACCCGCTGGTCGCCGGCCAGCGCTCCGGTATGCGCCGCCGCGGCCCTCGCCCCCGCCTGTGAGGAGCCGGTCTTCAGGACCGCCACCCGCACTCCACGTTCGGCGCACCGCGCCAGCGCCTCGGCCAGCCGGGGTCCTTCCCCGTCTTCCTCGAGGAAGAGCGCGACCGAGCGAACTCCCTCGCGCTCGGCCAGGGCGCTCAGCCAGTCGCTCGCATCGAGGACCGCCTGGTTTCCCGTCGAGACGATCGTGTGGAAGTCGATGCCCCGCTGCGATCCGATCGCGTTGACGGCCAGGTTGCCGCTCTGGGAGACAATCGCGACGTGCCCGAGCCGCAGATCGGGCACCGAGTCGCCCCAGAGAGGGGCGCTCGAGGAGACCGAGATGACTCCGTTCCCGTTGGGCCCGCAGAGGGGTAGCGATGCCTCCGCCGCTATCTCAACCAGCTCCCGCTCGAGCGCGGCCCCGCCCGCGATCTCCGCGAAGCCCGCTCCGAAGACCACTGCGCCACGGCAACCGCGCTCGACCGCCTCTCGCAGCGCGGTCGGGACCTTGGGAGCCGGGATCGCGAAGACGACCGCGTCGACGGGCTCGGGCAGGTCGCTGGGGGAGGGCACGCAGTCCCGGCCGTGGACGGTGTGCCGCGTCGGATGCACGCCCCAGATCGAGCCCGCGAACTGGGCCCGCAGGAGGTTCCGCATCACCGTGTCTCCGTACGACCCCGGCCGCTCCGTTGCGCCGACCACGGCCACCGACCTTGGCTCGAGCAGCGGCGCTGGATCTGGCCGAGCGGGCACTAGTGCAGGATGCGCTCCACGCCCCTGCGTTCGAGGCCCCGGGCGATGATCAACCGCTGGATCTCGCTAGTCCCCTCCCAGATCCGGTCGACCCGGAGCTCGCGGAGGAAACGCTCAGCGACGTTCGAGCGCATGTAGCCGCGACCGCCAAATGCCTGCACGCAGCGGTCGGCGCAACGCCAGGCCGCCTCGCTGACGAACAGCTTCGCCATCGAAGCCTTGTGGTGAGAGAGCTTCGGGTCAGCGCCGGCATCGATCATCCCGGCGACCTGCAGGGTGAGCAGCCGTCCGGCCGCGGCGTCGGCCGCGGAGTCCGCCAGGGGGAACGAGACCCCCTGATGGTCGAAGATCCGCGCTCCACCCTGTTCTCTCGACGTCGCCCAGTCGACGGTCTCGTCGAGCAGGCGCCACATGGCGCCGACGCCGCGCGCGGCGATCGCCAACCGCTCCTCGCTGAACCAGGATCGCTGCAGCTCCTCGCCGCCGCCGATCTCCCCGATCACGTCCTCGGGGCCGACCTCGACGTCGGTGAACCTGATGGTGGGATGGCGGTCCGGATAGCTGTGGGTGAAGTCGGGATCCGCGATCGCCTTGACCCCAGGACGGTCATGGTCGACGACGAACAGCGTCGGAAGCCTCTGGTCACCCTCAATCAGGTTCGCCATCACGACGATCACCGTCGCCACGTCTCCGGAGGTCACGAACCACTTCTCGGCGTTGATCCGAAAGCCCGCGTCGGTGCGCAGAGCGGTCGCCTCGATCCCTGACGGATCCGAGCCGGCGTCGCGCTCCGTGACGGCGTAGGCGTCCTTCGCCTCCCCGCGGAGAGCGGGCCGCAGGTAGCGCTCCACCTGGTCCTCGGAGGCGTGTTCCCAGACGTTGTAGGCGTTCGGAACGTGCCAGTTGATCGCATTGGTGCTGCGGCCGTACTGCTCCTCGACGAGGGCCCACTCGGTCCGCGTCCAGCCCTGGCCTCCGGCTTCGGGTGAGTGCATGCCACCGACCAGCTCCGCCGCGATCGCCTCGCGCTTGATCTCGGCGATCGTCTCGTCAGGGAGCCTGCCGCCCCGCCGCTCCGCCTCCTCCTCGAGCGGCATCAGCACCTCCTCGACGAATCGGCGAGCGCGCCGCTGGACGTCGCGCGCGCGGTCATCCAGCCCGTCGATGGGGGCCGAGAGATCGCCGACTGGGGCCGTGGCCGGCATCGCAGGCACGTTAATGCGACTTGACTACAAAGTCAAGCGTACCTATGATGCCGCCATGACGCTCCGCCTGCCGCTCGATCCAGCCCAAGTGGCGGAGACGATGCGGCCCCTGGAGCAGGCGACGATGCTGCCGCCGGCGGCGTTCACGGACCCCGCGGTGCTCGATTGGGAGCTGGAGAACGTGTTCGCCGGGGACTGGATCTGCCTGGGACACGTCTCGCAGGTCGACGAGCCCGGCAAGTTCCTGATGCGGGTGATCGGCCGCGACAGCGTGGTCGTGATCGGCGGCCAGGATGGCCGTCCGCGTGCCTTCCACAACGTCTGCCGCCACCGCGGCTCGCGTTTGGTCACCGAGGAGTCGGGCAAGGTCAACCGCCGGCTCCGCTGCCCGTATCACGCCTGGTCCTACGACCTTGACGGCTCCCTGGTGGCGGCGCCGCACATGCAGGGCGTTGAGGGCTTCGACCCCTCCTGCAGCGGTCTCGCACCGGTCCGGCTCTCGACCATTGGGGGCCTCCTGCTGGTTGACCTGGGCGGTGAGGCGCCCGATCCCCGCGCGCACCTCGGCGACCTCGTCGAGCACCTGGAGCGGTACAGGACTTCCGATCTCCGCAGCGGGGGCAAGGTCGACTACGAGGTCCGCGCGAACTGGAAGGGCATCGTCGAGAACTACAACGAGTGCCTCCACTGTCCGGGCGTGCACCCGGAGCTCAACGCGCTCAGCAACTACATGAGCGGCGAGGAGATTGAGGGCGATGGAGCATGGTGCGGAGGCACCATGACCCTGACCGGTGAAGCGGCCGCCACGATGGCGAGTGACGGAGGCCACCAGCACCGGCCGCCCATCGACGGGCTGGACGATTCCGATCTGAGCTCGATTCTCTACGTCGCGCTCTTCCCCAACGCCCTGGTCTCGTTCCACCCCGACTACGTGATGCTCCACACCCTCTATCCGCGCGCGCCGGATCACACTGAAGTGACCTGCGAGTTCTTCTTCGAACCGAGCACCGTCGAGGATCCCGGCTTCGATCCCGGCGACGCGATCACCTTCTGGGACAGGACGAACCGGCAGGACTGGCACGTCTGTGGGCTCGCCCAGATGGGCGCGGGCTCCAGGGGATACGAGTCCGGCCGCTACTCGCTTGAGGAGACGGACACCCACGCCTTCGACCGGATGGTCGCCGAGCGCTACATGGAGGCGCTGCGGGATCGCGAGGGGGTCTCGGCTTGAACCCGGTCGCCGAACGCCTCGGCGAGGTCGCGTTCGGTCAGTATGCGCCGTACGAGATCTCCGACGGCGACTGGGATTCGCGGCGCGACGACGTCGCCAAGCAGTTCATCGACCTGATCTCCCACGCGGGCGTCGCGATCGGGGCAGCCGCCTAGCGATTGGTCATGGGGCCGTCCATCTACGCTGAGCCGATGGAGGGGAGCTCGTCGAAGGAGGAGCCCGACGCCCGCGACAGGATCCTGGCGGCCGCATGCGAGCTGATCGCCACCGACGGGATCGATGAGGTCAGGATCGCCCGCGTTGCCAATCGCGCCAAGGCCTCGACGGCCCTGGTCCATCACTATTTCTCGACCAGGGAGGAGCTGCTCGCACAGGCGCTGCTCCAGTCGTTCGAGCTCGCCGCGGACGAGCGCTTCGGTGCGGGACCTGCTGCTGCCGCAACGGCAACCGAGGGTCTCGCGGTTGCGATCCGCGAATGCCTGCCTCTTCCGGGCGAGGAGGAGCGCGAGTGGGTCCTCTGGGTGGAACTCTGGCTCCGAGCGGCGCGAGAGCCCGAGCTGCGCCCGGTGGCGGGCCGCATGTACGAGAGCTATCGAGAATGGATCGCTCGAGTGATCAGAAGGGGGGTGGAGAACGGTGAGTTCCGCCAGGTCGATCCCGATGCGGTTGCCGATCTGGCGATGGCGCTGTTCGACGGGCTCGGCGTTCGCGCCCTGATCCGCGATCCGAGGATGAGCTTGGACCGCGCGCAGGAGCTGGCGGCAGAGCGACTTGCGTCGGAACTCGGTGTTGAAGCGAAGGCGCTGTCTCGAACCTGATGGAGGGGACCGTCGTGGACGACGCCAAGATCAGGATCGGCAACGGCGCCGTCGTTCCCGTTCCGCTGCCTGAGGGCTTCAGCGCGGGGTCGAAGGTTCAGATCTCGGTTCGGCCCGAGAAGATCGCCCTGGACGGGCTGGAGGACGGGATGGTGTCCTTGAAGGGGAAGATCGAGCAGCGGATCTATCAGGGGATCAACACCCAGGTGACCGTCTCGCTCGGAGATGGCGCTCGGCTCGTCGCCCTCGAACAGCAGACCTACCGGGCAGAAGCCGA